>NZ_JBFUKG010000003.1:0-323060 GCF_056400945.1 Polaromonas sp. P4_H1
CAACTCCGGACTCGTCAGAACGTTGAAGAATTCCACCGCCTGGGTCGATCTCGCCCGGCGTCCAATGCTGCTGCAACGTTGATGCAAGACGCTTTGGGCATTACGATCCATGGTGGCTGGCCTTTGGGAAGATGGTTTGGGTGCTTCGTAAACAACCATCCTATCGACCCTTTGGTCAGCCATCTCCCTTTGCTTTCAAGCACTTACGCACGTCGCCGAAGGCCAACCTGCCAAAGTAAGTGCCATTCACGCTAAGGGTGGTGTTCGCAGGGGCAAGCCAGGGTGGACCACCAAATCGCCACCGCGGCCATGATCCAGTGGCCGGGCGGCGGCCGGCCGGGTTTCGATGCGACGGGCTGCGGCACATAAAACCGGTTTTATAGGGGGCATACCGGATGCTCCGGCAGACCTGCACGCTTACACTGAAGCGATGCTGATTTCACCCATCACCAGCCCCACTCTCGGGGACACAACCGCCGCTTCCAGCACACCAGCCGTGAAGCAGTTTCGCCAATCACTGCTTTGGCCCTTGCGTCTTATAGCGGCGGCAGACGCAAAGCGCCTGCACCACGGCCCCTGGGAGGTTCTTCGGGAGCTCGGAGATGCCACACCCTGGCGCGAAGAATTTGACGAGTACACCGGCGATCGGGAAGGTTTTCATGAGCGCCACTACAGCGAATTTGTGAGCTTTTTGCCCTATGTGCAGCGTTTTCTGTACGGCGAAGGCCGCTCGCGAAACCAGGGCAGCAAAGCGCCCGGCAGCGATGGCGATTCGCCCATGCGGGTCTTCCGGCGCCGCGACATTGCCGCGGTACGCGTGGTTGCGCAGCCCGGTGATGCGCCCGTCACGCTCGCCGTGGAGCATTGCAACCTCCATTTTTTCTTTGATATCGACGTGGTGCTGCTCAACCTTGAGATTTGCGCCAACGACCTGAGCCTGGCGCAGGCCCAGGAGCTGCTTTACCGCTTTGGCCGCGCCTACCCCGCTGGCTGGGATGCCGACGGTGCTGCGCAGCACTGCATGGCCAGCGTGGAGTGGCTGGCCGCCGACGGCACCGTGCTCGCCAGTTCCGACGCGCAGCAACGCGAAACATTCCTGTCGCATGTCGCCCAGCACCGGGCGCCGCGCATCGCCGCCCACTGGGCCTATCTGATGCAGCCCTTGGTGAGCGACCATTCGGAGACGCCCGGTGCCCTGCGCTACCGCCAGATTGAGTACCACCGGATGCCGGTGATGGCTTACCTGTCGCTCGACGACCCGCGCCGCCTCACGCGCACCGACTTCATCCGGCTTGGGCTGGTCACTGGCGCGGGCGCGACCGACGGAAATCTGCCTTACGCCGCACAACACCTGGCTGATTTTGAACAGCGCTACTGCTACGACCGCTTCTGGGGCGATACCGGCGCGGCACCCAACACGCGCTACCTGTGCAACGGCCACGCCCTGATTGTGGTGGGCGACGCACACTCAGCCTTCTTTTGCTGCGGCGACCGCGGCGTGCTGGCGCAGTTTCGGCACCAGCACTTCCTGCTGTTCCTGATTGCGCACTTTCAAAAAGCCGCCTTGCTGATGTTTTCCGACCAGCTGGTCGAAGCACTCAAGCGGCTGGACATCCATAACACGCCCAGCGTCAAGGACTTCAAGCGCGCCATTCGCGCCAGTTTTGAGCGCTTTCTGCGCTTCACTCACCGCTACTGGTTTCACGAGATTTCAGAGCAAGCCCAGGTACGCGCACTGTCACACCTGTGCACCACCCACCTGGGGCTTGACCCGCTCTACAACGAGGTCAAAGAGCGCATTGCCGACATGAACACCTACCTGGACGCCGACAGCCTGCGTCGACAGGCCAGCACGGTAGTGCGGCTGACCGTGGTCACGCTGTTCGGTTTGATAGGCACCATCACGACCGGCTTTCTGGGCATGAACCTGCTGGCCGAGGCGGACGCACCGCTGTGGCGCAAGGCCATCTGGTTTGGCGTGGTGTTTGTCGCCACCACCACGCTGACGCTGTACACCATGGTCAAGTCAAAACAGCTGTCCGACTTTATCGACGCACTGTCGAATGACCGCCTCAGCGTGCGCGGCAAGCTCGCTGCGCTGGCGCGGGTGTGGCGGTCGGGGACGGATTGAATTTCAGGTAACTACACCCCATCGGCAAGGCCAGACGGCGCCCGCTGGTGCAGCGCCCCGAGGAAAAACCGCGCCGCCTCGCTGAGTGGCCTGTCCTTGCGGGTGATGGAGCCGAACGACTCCATCTTGTGCCGGATCTCGCAAGGCAGGACCTTGAGCAGGCCGTGTTGGGCATAGGTGTCGGCAATCGACCGCGGCATGACGGCAATCATGTCCGTCTTGTCGATCAGGTCGGTCGTGGTCAGGATGGAAGCGGTTTCAATCAGGCTTCGGGGCGCCGGCATCTGCAGCATGCGAAACTCCTGGTCCAGCACCTCACGCATCGGGCTGCCGGTAGGCTGCAATATCCAGGGGTAGTTCAGCAGGCTGGCGAACTTCACCGATTTTTTGTGGCCCAGCGGGTGGTGCGCCCCCACCACCACCGACAGCGCTTCGTTATCCAGCGACGCAAAACTGTAGTCCTGCCAGTGTTCATCACGCATACGGCCAATCGCCACGTCCAGCGCGCCTTCGCGCAACAACTCCAGCAGTCGGTCGCTGGTGTCCATGGTGATGCCGACCGACAACAGTGGGTAGGCCTTCTTGAGCGCAATGATGGCGTTCGTCAGCAAGGTGGGTGACGGCGCCATGATGGTACCGATTGAGAGCCGCCCCGAAGAGCCCAGCTGCAACTCTGCCAGTTCGCGCGTCATCGATTCCATCGAGCCCCGCATGCCGCGAAAGTAGCCCAGTACGCTGGTGCCCGCTGCGGTGAGCTTCTGCCCGCGCCCGACCCGTTCAAACAGGCGCTGACCCAGAGCCGACTCCAGCTCCTGGATCATTTTGGTGGCCGCTGGCTGCGTCATGCCCAGCTCAGCCGAAGCCTTGCGCAGGGTGCCGTGCTCGCCCACCGCCAGGATGAGGGCCACCTGGCGCATGCGCAGGCGGTTAAGAAGCTGGGGAATGGGTGCAGGATGGGACATGAAAGCAGTGCAAAAAAAAGATGGTGACCTTGAGCGCCTTGAGGGCCTCGATGGGTATTTTTAAATGATAACTACAAATTATCAAATAATCATCAATTTTCAATTTACGTTAACTGTCTGGGTCTCTACCATCAGCGCATTCGTTCATAACAAAAATCTGGAGACATCTGATGATGAAACCCTCGCAACTATCGAGAATATTTCCCGCCGTTGTGCTGGCCGCCTGCGCGCTGAGCGGCCAAACCCAGGCTTTTGCCCAGGAGTGGCCGACCAAGCCCGTCCGCATTCTGGTGGGCTCGGCCCCCGGTGGCGGAACCGACGCCATGGCCCGTGCTGTGGCGGACCGGTTGGGCCCGCTGCTCAAGCAACCCGTGGTGGTGGAAAACCGCCCGGGTGTGTCCAACACACTGGCCGCCGACGTCACCGCCAAGGCCACTGACGGCCACACCATGGTGATGGGTGTTTCCACCGCTCACGCGATTGCGCCCCACCTGCTCAAGCTCGGCTACGACAACAACAAGGACCTGGTGTCGGTGGTGTTTGTCGGCGCGGTGCCCAATGTACTGGTGGTCAACAACGCCCTGCCTGCGGATTCGGTCCAGTCGCTCGTCAAGCTGGCCAAGAGCCAGCCCGGCAAGCTCAATTACGCCACCAGCGGCGCCGGCAGCACGCAGCACATCGCGGCCGAGCTGTTCAAGGACCAGGCGGGCGTCTTCATCACGCACATTCCTTACCGCGGCAGCGGCCCGGCGCTGGTCGACCTGGTCGGTGGCCAAGTGCAGCTGAGCTTTGACACCATGCCCTCGGTGATCGGGCAGATCAAGAATGGCCGCATCCGGGCCCTGGCCGTGGCGGCTTCCCGCCGCAACCCGCAGCTTCCCGATGTGCCCACCATGGCCGAAGCCGGTCTCAAGGGCGTGGAAATGAGCGCCTGGTACGGCATCTACATGCCGGCCTCCACACCCAAAGCCGTGCAGGAGCGCGTTTACACCGAAGTTACCAAGGTACTGGCCATGCCTGAGACGCAGACCCGCCTGGGCGCCATCGGCGCGGACCTGACGCCCATGACGCAGGCGCAGTTCGCACAGTTTCACACGGCTGAAAACAAACGATACGGCGACCTGATCGCCAAAAAGAACATCAGACTGGATTGACCTCATGAGCCAACACACCACACCGGCAACCACACCGGTCATTGCCCTGACACTGGGCGATGCTGCAGGCATCGGCCCCGAGCTGATTGCGCGGTTGCTGAGCCAGCCCGGCATCACCGCCAACGCCAATATCGTGCTGATCGGCGACCCCTGGGTCTGGCAGGACGGCCAGGCCATTGCCGGGCAGCCCGTGGCCACGCAAGCCGTTGCCAGCCTCGCCGAGGTGCGCAAGCGCCCCGACCAGCGCCTGCCGGCCTTCCTCGCCGTCGACACCATTCGTCCGGAGCAGGTACAGCGCAGCCAGGCGCAGGCCGCGTGCGGCGCCGCGGTGCTGCGGGTGCTCAACCTGTGCATGGACGGCGCCAAGCGCGGCGAGGTCGACGCCATTTGCTTTGCCCCGCTGAACAAGCAGGCGATGAAGCTGGGCGGCCTGAAGCACGAGGACGAACTGCACCACTTTGCCGAATACCTGGGCGTGACCGGCTACTTCTGCGAATTCAACACCCTCGGCGACTTGTGGACCTCGCGCGTGTCCTCGCACATTCCGCTGAAAGACGCGGCGTCCATGCTCAGCAAAGAGCGCATCGTGGATGCCGCCCGCCTGATTTACCGGTCGCTGCAGGCCAGCGGCACCGCCAGCCCCACAGTGGCGATCGCGGCCTTCAACCCGCATGGCGGGGATGGCGGTATGTGCGGACGCGAAGAGATCGACATCATCGAGCCGGCCGTGCGCGAGTTGCGCGCCAGCGGCTTTCCGGTCGATGGCCCCTTCCCCGCCGACACTATCTTCCTGAAGGCACGCGACGGTCAGTACCAGGCCATCGTCACCATGTACCACGACCAGGGGCAGATCGCCATCAAGCTCATGGGCTTCAGCAAGGGCGTGACGGTGCAAGGCGGCTTGCCGGTGCCCATCACCACGCCGGCACACGGCACGGCTTACGACATTGCGGGCCAGGGCGTGGCCGATGTGAATGCCATGCTCAACGCTTTTCAGATTGCGCAGCGCATGGGAGGACGCCTGACGGCGCCTCCCCAAGGAAAGTAATCCGGCTCACCCCGCCCCAACCCTCCCCCTCCGGGGGGATTCGAAAGATTCACCTCACAGGAAACCAGCATGAAAATCAAATCAGTTCGCGCACGTGTGTTTGAGTGGAAAGGCAAAACCGTTCCGCCTCAGGGTAATTTCTGCTCCAACGCCATGGACCTGCTCTACTCCAACAAGGAGACCATGAGCACCTTCCGCTTCCATTCGTGGACAGTGGTTGAAATCGAAACCGACGACGGCATCATCGGCCTGGGCAACGTGGCACTGGCGCCCGCCATTGCCAAAGCCATCATTGACCAGTACCTCACACCGCTGGTGCTGGGCCAGGACCCCTGGGACTACGAGTACCTGTGGCAGCGCATGTACCGTGCCACGCACGCCTGGGGCCGCAAGGGCGTGACCATGGCCGCCATCTCGGCGATCGACCTGGCTATCTGGGACATTCTGGGCAAGTCCGTGAACAAGCCGGTGTTCAAGCTGCTGGGCGGCCGCACCAAGGAAAAAATCCCCTGCTACTACTCCAAGCTCTACCGCACCGACCTCAAAGCCATGCAGGACGAAGCGCAGAAATACCTGGACCAGGGTTTCACCATGTTCAAGTCGCGCTTCGGTTACGGCCCTGCCCACGGCACCAAGGGTGTGGCGGAAAACCTGAAGGCAGTCGAAGCGATCCGTGAAGTGATCGGCTACGACAACGACCTGATGCTCGAATGCTACATGGGCTGGAACCTGGAGTACGCCAAGCGCATGCTGCCCAAGCTGGAGAAATTCCAGCCGCGCTGGGTCGAGGAACCGGTGATCGCCGACGACATTGACGGCTACGCCGAACTGAACCAGCTCACCAGCATCCCGATTTCGGGTGGCGAGCATGAGTTTTCCCTCTACGGCTTCAAGCAGCTGCTCGACAAAAAAGCGGTGTCGGTGGTGCAGTACGACACCAACCGTGTCGGCGGCATCACGGCTGCCCACAAGATCAATGCGCTGTGTGAGGCCTACAGCGTGCCGGTGATTCCGCACGCCGGCCAGATGCACAACTACCACCTGACCATGAGCACGCTGGCCTCGCCCATGAGCGAGTACTTTCCGATGTTTGACGTCGAAGTGGGCAACGAACTGTTTTATTACATCTTTGACGGCGAGCCGGTGGCGGAAAACGGCTTCCTGCAACTCGACGACAACAAGCCCGGCCTGGGCCTGACGCTCAAGACCGAGTTCCTCAAAGACTTCAACATCATCGAGTGAGCACCATGGCAGCCAGGTTCAAGGGCGTATTTCCGGTGGTGCCCACCACCTTCAACGATGCGGGCGAGCTGGACCTCGAAAGCCAGAAGCGCTGCATCGACTTCATGATTGACGCGGGCTCGAACGGCCTGTGCATTCTGGCGAATTTTTCCGAGCAGTTTTTGCTGTCGGATGACGAGCGCGAAACGCTCACGCAAACCATTCTCAAGCACGTCGCGGGCCGGGTGCCGGTGGTTGTGACCACCACGCACTTTGGCACGCGGGTATGCGCCGAACGCAGCCGCCGCGCACAGGATGCCGGCGCCGCCATGGTGATGGTCATGCCGCCCTACCACGGTGCCACCCTGCGGGCGAGTGAGGAGAAGATTTACGAGTTCTACGCAGCGCTGTCAGACGCCATCAACATCCCGATCATGATCCAGGATGCCCCCATGAGCGGCACGCCGCTGTCTCCAGCGTTCCTGGCGCGCATGGCCAAAGAGATCAAGCAGGTGTCGTACTTCAAGATTGAAACAGCCGGTGCCGCCTCCAAACTGCGCGAGCTCATTCGCCTGGGCGGCGACGCCATCGAAGGCCCGTGGGACGGCGAAGAAGCCATCACCCTGCTGCCCGACCTGGACGCCGGCGCCACAGGCGCCATGACCGGCGGCGGCTACCCCGACGGCATACGCCGCATCGTGGACGCCTATGCGGCGGGACGGCGCGAAGAAGCCGTGGCCGAGTACACGCGCTGGCTGCCGCTGATCAATTACGAAAACCGCCAGGGCGGCATTCTGACGGCCAAGGCGCTGATGAAGGCCGGTGGCGTCATTTCCTGCGAAGCCCCGCGCCACCCCTTTCCCGCGATGCATCCCGAAGTCCGCAAAGGCCTGATCGAAACCGCCCAGAGGCTGGACCCCATGGTCTTGCGCTGGGGCAAATAGTTTCTTGGCCGGCCCTTAAAAATTCTGAATCTGGAGACAAACCATGAAAACCCGTTCCTTTCTCAAACTCGCTCTTTCTGTCGCTGTGCTTGCCTCAGCCCTGGGCGCCAACGCGCAAACCACCAAAATCCGCTTTGCCCATGCCGGGCCGGAAACCGCGTCGCAGCATCTGGCCGCGCTGGAGTTTGCCAAACTCGTCAAAGAGCGCAGCAAGGGGCAATTGGAGGTTCAGGTCTACCCCGGTAGCCAACTGGGTAATGACTCGACCGTTTTGGGCGCGGTGCGCGGCGGCACCATCGACATGATGATGGCAGGCAGCGGCAATTTCTCAGGCATGGCCTCGCATTTTGAAGTGCTGGACATTCCCTTTTTGTTCCGTAGCCCGGCGCATGCCTATGCCACGGTAGACGGTGCAATCGGTCAGGGCCTGATGAAAGAGCTCGAAGGCAACGGTCTGAAGCAACTGGCATTTTGGGAGGTGGGCTTTCGCTCCATCACGACAAAAAATCGGCCCGTCAAGACACCGGCCGATGTCAAGGGTTTGAAGATTCGAACCATGCCCAACCCGATTCACCTGCAAGCCTGGAAGCTGCTTGGCACCAACCCGGTTCCCATGCCTTTGGGCGAGTTGTACCAGGCGCTCGAATCGGGTGCGGTGGATGCACAGGAACACCCGGTTGACATCACCTACGCGGCCAAATTTTACGAAGTGCAAAAGCATCTCACCATGACCAGGCACGCCTTTACCGCAATGCCGGTTGTGTTCAGCAAAACAAAGTTTGACGCACTCAACCCGGAACTGCAAAAGGTGTTGTTGTCATCGGCCGCCGATGCAAAAGTTTTCCAACGCACCATGAACCAGAAAAACGAGGCAGGAATCATTGCCGATCTGCGCAAGAACGGCATGAACGTGATCGAGACCTTTGACCCGACCCCCTTCAAAGCCGTGGTGGGCGAAGAAGTACGGAAAACCTACACCGCCAAAAACGGGCCCGAGCTGCTTGTCGCAGTCGAAGCCGTCAAGTAAGCAGCCACTCGGTAACGCTTTATGGCAGTCAAAATGTTCACCCGCGCCGTGGACTGGTTGCTCATCGTCCTGCTTGGAACGATGGTCGTCCTGATTTTCGGCAACGTGGTTCTGCGCTACGGGTTTAATTCCGGCATCGTATTTTCTGAAGAGGTCTCGCGCTTTGTCTTCATGTGGCTTACCCTGATAGGTGCGCTGGTGGTGATGAAGGACAACGCTCATCTGGGCATGACAAGCCTGATAGACCGCTTGGGCGAAAGAGGGCAGCGCATCTGCCGCTTTTTGGCCGACAGCCTGACATTTACGTGCTGTGCCCTGCTGGCCCACGGCACCTGGAAACAGGTAGTGCTTGGCATGGATAACCGGGCCCCTGTGACCGATGTCCCTCTGGGCCTGATCTACATGAGCCTGCTCATCAGCAGCGCCGGTATGGCGCTGGTCATGACCTGGTCGCTGTGGCGGCAAGCCACGGGGCGAATGCCAAGAGAAGAGCTCGTTTCCCATAGCGGCGACGGCGGCGAATAAGCGCGAAAGACCATCATGACCATTGTGATTTTTTTAACCTCCCTGATGGGAGCCATGACCCTGGGCGTTCCCATTGCGTTCTCCCTGCTGGTGTGCGGCGTCGCCCTGATGGTGCACTTGAACAGTTTTGACACACAAATCCTGGCGCAAAACCTGCTCGAAGGTGCCAATAACTACCCGTTGATGGCTGTTCCGTTCTTCATGCTTGCCGGTGAACTGATGAATGCCGGCGGCCTGTCGCGGCGCATTGTCGACGTGGCCAACGCCCTGGTGGGCCATGTTCGCGGTGGGCTGGGTTACACCGCCATCATTGCGGCGGTCGTCATGGCCAGTATTTCCGGCTCGGCGGTGGCCGATACAGCTGCCTTGGCAGCGCTACTGATACCCATGATGCGCAAGGCGGGCTACAACGTGCCGCGTGCTGCTGGCCTCATTGCCTCGGGCGGCATCATCGCGCCCATCATTCCGCCCTCGATTGGCTTTGTGGTCTTTGGAGTGGCCGCGCAGGTATCCATTACCAAGCTGTTCATGGCCGGCATTGTTCCGGGTGTGATGATGGGCGTGGCGCTCGGGATCACGTGGTGGTTTTGCGCCAAGAAGGAGCCGCTGATCAATGGCGGCGCCTTTAGCCTGGCCAAAGTGGCTAGCGCCATCGTAAGTGGCACCTGGGCGCTGGCATTGCCCATCGTGATCATCGGCGGCATGAAATTTGGTGTGTTCACGCCAACCGAAGCGGCCGTGGTTGCGGTGGTGTATTCCCTCGGGGTTGGCCTGTTTGTCTATGGCGAACTCAAACTGGCAGAGCTGCCCGAACTGATGCTGGCCGCCGCCAAGACCTCCAGCACCATCATGTTTTTGGTGGCTACCGCACTGGTCTCTGCCTGGCTCATCACCATCGCCGACATTCCAGCACAGGCCGTTGCGTTGCTGCAGCCGTTCATGGACAGCCCCAAGCTGCTCATGCTGGTGATGATGCTGCTGGTCATTGTGGTGGGCACCGCGCTGGACTTCATGCCCACCGTCTTGATCCTGACGCCCATTTTGATGCCGGTAGTCAGGCAAGCGGGTATTGACCCGGTCTATTTCGGTGTGATGTTCATCATCAACAACGCGATTGGTTTGCTGACACCCCCCGTAGGAACGGTACTCAATGTGGTGGCAGGTGTCGCAAGGGTCAACCTGGACAAAGTCATCAAGGGCGTCTGGCCTTTCCTGCTGGCGCAAACGGTTTTGCTGTTTCTGTTCGTGTTGTTCCCGCAACTCATCACGGGGCCGGCGGCCTGGTTCCGCTGAACACCCGGTGGGTGCTTCCAACCCCTCCCATCCGCTCCATCCCTTCCACCCCTTCATACCAGGAATCATCATGCGCACCGTCCATCACCTCGCGCTGTGCTCACTGCTGGGGTTTTGCAGCCTCACGGTGTCTGCCCAGACCGTCCTGCGCCTCAGTCACGCAGGCTCGCTGAGTTCCAGCCAGCACCTGGCGGCGCTCAGAATGGCCGAAGTCGTGAAGGAAAAGACGCAGGGCGCGCTGCGCATTGACGTTTTCCCCGAAAGCCAGCTAGGCAACGATGCCAAGGCAATTGCCGACACACAAAAGGGCGCACTGGACATGGTGATGGCCGGCAGCCCCAACTTCGTCGCCCTTGCGCCGCGGCTAGTCGAAATCGACCTGCCCTATTCGTTCGACACGCCACAGCGGGCCTACCAGGAGCTGGACTCGAAGTTCTATGGCCAGTCACTGCTCAATGAGCCGCTGGCCAAAGGCATCAAGGGTCTGGCCTTCTGGGAAGTAGGCTTTCGCATCATCACCAGCAACAAGGGGTTTGTGAAAACGCCCGATGACCTGAAGGGGCTCCGGCTGCGTGTGGTGGGCAATCCTGAGCAGCACGAGTTTTTCAAGGCCCTGGGAGCACAGACCGTGGCCATGCCGCTGGGTGAGCTCTACGAGGCCATCCGGGCCGGCAAGCTCGATGCGCAGGACCATCCGCTGCCCATCACCTACAGCTCCAGGCTCTATGAAGTGCAAAAGTACGTCACGATGACGCGGCATGCCTACACGGCCCTGATGGTGGCGATCAACGCGGGCCGCTTCGAGTCGCTGACTGCGGTACAACAGAAAGCGCTGATGGAAGCGGCCGTGGCCGGTCGCAATTTCCAGCGGGAGCTGAATGCAAAGAACGAAAAAACCATTCTGGCCGACCTCAGGCGCCAGGGTGTGAACGTGCTGGAGTCAGTGGACTCCAGGCCGTTCCGCCTGCTGGCTACGAAGCAGAGTGGAAGCTATTTCTCCCGCAGACTCGCCTCATCCGAGTTGGCCCACAGCAAATAAGCAATAAATAGCCAATCAACGAACCTCACGAAAGTTTGCCATGTCATCCCACGAAACCTTGCTCCTGGTGCAGAAATGCGCCCACACCTTCAGCTTTTACGACCTGAGCACTGGCCAGGCTAAAAAACACATCGTGCTGCCCAACTTTCCGCACGAGTTCACGGTAGACCCGGTGCGCCGGCGTGCCTATGTGGGCCACTACGGCATCGAGACCGCCAGCCACCTGGGCGACGTGGGCGGGCACTCGGTCTTCGTGATCGATCTTGACAAGCAAGCGCATGTGGCAACGCTGAATATCTGGCCCTTTTACCGCCCGCACGGCCTGACGGTAGATGCCGAAGGCCGCTTGTACGTGATGTCGGAGGCACACAACACGCTGCTGCGCTTCTCCGACCCGGTCAACCGCCATGTGCCCGACCTCGCCGTGCCCTCCGGTGGCTACAAGACCCACTTGTTCGCCTTGACGAAGGACGCGCAAACTGCGTATGCGCTCAACCTGCTGTCGAACACGGTCACCAAAATCAAGCCGAATGACCCGACCTTCACGCCGGTGGCCATGGTGCCGGGCCCGGTGCCCGAGGGCAATGTGCTGTCTGCGGATGAGTCGCTGCTGTATGTGGCCAACCGGGGTGACGACACCATCGTCGCCGTCGACACGGCCAGCATGAAAGTGGTCGCGTCGGGCAAGACACGACGTGATCCGAACCGGGTCTACCGCTTCCGCGGCGCGCAGGGCCAGGACCTGCTGCTCACCACCAATTCGGGCGAGCAGTCGCTGTCCATCTTCGGCACCGATCTGCAAGAGCAGCGTTGCTTTGCCCTGCCCAGCAATCCGCTGGCGCTGTCGTTTCACCCTGTGGAGCGCGCGGTCTACATCTCGTTTCAGGACGAGACGGTGCGCCGCCTCAACCTCGACAGTTTCGAGTTCGAGCAGGAGATCAAGACCTTGCGCGAGCCTGATTCTTCCTACGTGTGGCAACACTGATAGTTCGAGCCCCAGCTTCATAAATACAACAGGAGACAAAGCATGAAGATTCGCCGGACCGCGCTGCGCGCCATCACCACCACCCTCGCTGGCAGCCTGCTGGCCGTGACGCTGGCCCTGCCGCAACTGGCGCAGGCACAGGCAGTCAAACTGCGCTTCAGCCATTCGGGCACCGAAGCCGACTCGCAGCACGCGGCGGCGCTGGAGTTCGCGCGCAAGGTCAAGGAGCGGAGCAACGGCCAGGTGGAAGTGCAGGTCTATCCCAACAGTGCGCTGGGCAATGACACCAGCTCGATCGCCGGGGTACGGGGCGGCACCATTGACATGGCGACCTCGGGCACGCCGTACTACACCGGCATCGTCGGGCGCATGAACGTGCTGGACCTGCCCTACATTTTTGCCAATGCCGAGCACGCCTACAAAGTGCTGGATGGGGCCATCGGCCGTGGACTGCTGGATGAACTCGACGCGCACGGCATGAAGGGCCTGGCGTACTGGGAAGTGGGTTTTCGCAGCCTGACCAATTCGCGCCGCGCGATCAAGAGCCCCGAGGACATCAAGGGCCTGAAGGTGCGCACGACACCCAATCCGGCACACATCAAGGCGTTCCAGATTCTGGGGGCCAGCCCGACGCCCATGCCCTTTTCAGAGGTTTTCCCGGCACTGGAAAGCAAGACGGTGGACGGGCAGGAAAACCCCGTGATCATCGTCAGGGCAGCCAAGCTTTATGAAGCGCAGAAGTACATGTCGCTGACCCGGCATGCCTATACCGCCATGCCGGTGATCATCAACAAGGCCCGCTTTGACAGCCTGACGCCCGCGCAGCAGAAGGTGTTGCTCGACGCCGCACGCGAGGCCGGCACCTTTCAGCGCGAGTTGAACCGCAAGAGCGAGGCCGGTGACATCGCCTACCTGAAATCCCAGGGCATGCAGATCGAGGAAAACATCAATCCGGAACCATTCCGCAAACTGGTGGGCGAACCCATCAAGCAGCTGTTTGCCGAGAAGCACGGCACGCAACTGGTGGACGCGGTGCAAGGCGCCCGCTGACCCGCCCCCTCGAACTCCGCCCCCTTCCTTGCACTTCTGATAAAGCGCGCACCGTGAACGAGCCGACTTCCCGGCAGGATGCCATGCCCATCGTTGATGCACATCATCACCTGTGGGACCTGTCGCGCGGCCACTATCCGTGGCTGCAGGATGCTTACAACCCGCAGGAATTCTTTCTGGGCGGCTACCAGCCTTTGTGCCGCAATTTCCTGCCGGCGGACTACCGGGCAGCCAGCAATGACTGCAATGTGCTCGCTACCGTCCACGTGGAAGCCGAGCGCGACCGCAGCGAACAGGTAGCCGAGACCGCCTGGTTGCACGAGGTGCATGCTGAATACGGCTTCCCCAACGCGGTGGTCGCGCACGCCTGGTTTGACCGGCCCGACACCGAGGAATGTCTTCTTGACCACCTGCGCTACCCTCTGGTGCGCGGCATCCGCAGCAAGCCCGTCACTTCCCGCTCGCCCGCCGACAGCGTGCAAGGCCAGCCCGGCACCATGCAGGACGAAGCCTGGCTGCGCGGCTTCTCGCTGCTGCACAAACACGGTCTGAGCTGGGACCTGCGGGTACCCGCTTGGCATTTGCCCGAGGCGGCGCAGGTGGCACAGATGTTCCCGGATGTACCCATCGTGCTGAACCACCACGGCTTTGCCTGGGACCGCAGCGAGGAAGGACTCAAGCGCTGGCGTGGCTGGATGGAAGTGCTGGCGCGTCAACCCAACGTGCATGTGAAGTTGTCCGAATTCGGGCTGCGCGACAGCGCTTGGGACTGGCAGGACAACGCCCGCATCGTGCGCGACACGCTCGCCATCTTCGGCTGGCAGCGCTGCATGTTTGCCAGCAATTTCCCGGTGGCGGGTTTGCGCATCGGCTACCCGGAACTGGTCAGCGGTGTGCTGCGCATGCTCGATGGCCTCGCGCCCGCGCAGCAGCGGGCCGTGATGTGCGACAACGCGCTGCGCTTTTACCGAATCACCCCAAACACCTGAAGACGATTTATGCGCTACCTATTGTTCTACGACTACGCCCCTGACTACATGGAACGCCGCACCTCATTGCGCGCCGAGCATTTGACGCTGGCCTGGCAAGCCCATGCGCGTGACGAACTGGTTCTGGGCGGTGTACTCGACGGTCCGGTCAAAGGCGCCGCCCTGCTTTTCCAGGGTGACTCGCCCGATGCGGCGCAAGCCTTCGCGGCGGCCGACCCTTATGTCACGCATGGGCTGGTCGTGCGCTGGCACGTGCGTCCCTGGGTCACCGTCGTGGGCGACGGGGCATCAACACCGGTTCGCGTCTAGGCGCATCGAGTCCATAAAAAAAATAACAAAGTTCGCATGTCGACCTGGTACGGCCTGTACGTGACGGGCGGCACGCCCGACGCCACGGTCAGGCAACTGACTGACGAGCTCAAACGCGTGCTGGCATTGCCTGAAGTTAAGGCCCGCATTCGCGAACTGGGCGGCGACATTTTGCCGATGTATGGCGAAACCTTTGCGCGCTTCAATCTTGCAGAGTACGTGTCCTACAAACGCCTCATCACCCAAGCCAAAATCACCGCGGAATAAACCATATGACTCAACACAACAACTTCATCAACGGCGAGTGGCTGGCCGGCAACAGCACCAGTGCCAACCTCAATCCCTCCAACCTGTCCGACGTCATCGGCGAGTACGCGCAGGCCGATGCTGCAGGCCTTGATGCGGCCGTACAGGCGGCGCAAGCGGCCTTCCCCGCCTGGTCCACCTCCGGCATCCAGGCCCGCTCGGATGCACTCGACAGGATCGGCACCGAGATTCTGGCGCGCCGTGAGGAGCTGGGCACCCTGCTCTCGCGCGAAGAAGGCAAAACAAAGCCGGAAGGCATTGGCGAAGCCACCCGCGCCGGCCAGATCTTCAAGTTTTTCGCCGGTGAATGCCTGCGTCTGTCGGGTGAAACCGTTCCGTCGGTGCGTCCCGGCATCGGCGTGGAAATTACCCGCGAGCCCGTCGGTGTGGTCGGCCTGATCACGCCCTGGAATTTCCCGATTGCCATTCCCGCCTGGAAAATCGCGCCCGCGCTGGCCCATGGCAACTGCGTGGTCCTGAAGCCGGCCGACCTGGTGCCGGGCAGCGCGTGGGCCCTGGCCGAGATCATCTCGCGCTCCGGCATCCCGGCGGGTGTCTTCAACCTGGTGATGGGGCCGGGACGCGTGATCGGCGACGCGCTGGTCAACCATCCGGGCATCAACGCCATCAGCTTCACCGGCTCGGTCGGCGTGGGCAGCCGCATTGCCGAGGCCTGTGCGAAGAACCTCAAGAAGGTACAGATCGAGATGGGCGGCAAGAACCCGCAGGTCATCCTGGACGATGCAGACCTCACCCAGGCGGTGGAGCTGAGCGCGCAGAGCGCTTTTTATTCCACCGGCCAGCGCTGCACGGCGTCCAGCCGCCTGATCGTGACGGACGGCATTTACCCGGCCTTTGTCAAAGCCCTGCAGGAACGCATGGCCCGGATCAAGGTGGGCGATGCGCTGACCGCGGGCACCGACATCGGGCCCGTGTCCTCGCAGGCGCAACTCGAGCAGGACCTGAGCTACATCGCGATCGGCAATTCCGAAGGCGCGACGCTGGCGTTCGGCGGAGACCGCGTGCAGTGCCACACCGGTAGCGGCGCAGAGGGCTACTTCATGGCGCCGGCGCTGTTCAGCGAAAGCACGGCCGGCATGCGCATCAACCGCGAAGAGATCTTCGGCCCGGTCGCCAGCATCATCCGCGTCAAGGATTACGAGGCGGCCCTGGCTGCCGCCAACGACACACCATTTGGCCTGTCTGCGGGCATTGCCACCACGTCGCTGAAACACGCCACCCACTTCAAACGGCACAGCCAGGCCGGCATGGTGATGGTCAACCTGCCCACCGCAGGGGTGGACTACCACGTGCCATTCGGTGGACGCAAAGGCAGCAGCTACGGCCCGCGCGAGCAAGGCCGGTACGCGCAGGAATTTTTCACGACGGTGAAGACCGCCTACACACTGGCCTGACGCAGCGCCCGCTCTCGGCGGACTGGTCATCATGCAGGGGGCCTACACCTTTTTTCTGCCCTCAAATTTTAATAACGGAGACACCATGAACATCCCCCTGACACTCGCACTCGCACTCGCTCGCGCGGGTCGCGCCTTGACCCTTGCCCTGCTACCGCTGGCCGCCACTGCAGTGCTGGCCGCCGACTACCCGACCCGGCCGGTCGAACTGGTGGTCGCCGCCTCGGCCGGTGGCGGCACGGACGTGATGGCGCGCGCCTTCGCCGACGCGGCGCGCAAGCACTTCCCGCAACCTATCGTCGTGATCAACAAGCCCGGCGCCGCCAGCGCGATCGGTTTCGGCGATGTCGCCAACGCCAAGCCCGACGGCTACAAGGTCGCCGTGGTCAGCGTCAACCTGGTGATCCTGCCGGCGCTGAACCTCATGAAGCTCACCAGCGACGACTTCATCCCGATCGCGCGCCTGAACTACGATCCCTCGGCGATCACGGTGCGGGCCGATGCTCCCTGGAAAACGATAGAGGAATTCATTGCCGACGCCAAAAAACGGCCGGGCGCAATGCAGGTCGGCAACGGCGGCGTCGGCGACATCTGGCATGTGGCCTCCGCCGCGTTTGAGGACCGGACCGGCACACAGCTCAACCATGTGCCATTCCAGGGCGCGTCGCCGGCCATTCTCAGCCTGCTGGGTGGCCACGTGGACGCCGTCTCCGTCAGCCCCGGCGAGGTGATGTCGCACGTGCAGAGCGGCAAATTGCGCACGCTGGCCGTGATGTCCGAGCAAAGGCTGGGCGGCGTGTTTGCCGATTCGCCGACGCTCAAGGAAAGGAAGATCGACCTCGCCATCGGCGTGTGGCGTGGTCTTGCCGTGCCCAAAAATACGCCGCCAGACGTGGTGGAGGTGTTGAAGAATGCCGCGCGCAGCACGGCGAGCGACGCGGCTTACAAAGAGACGCTGGTCAAGGCCAACCTGGGCGAAGCTTATCTCGATGCCACGCCCTTCAAGGCATCGATCGAGAGCGACCGCGAGTCACTGAAGAAGGTGCTGGCGAAGCTGGTCATCCAGAAGTAAACGCGGAACAAGCGCCTGTCAGGAGCGCACCGTATCAGCCACACGCTCGGCACAGGCTTTGGCCTGCTGAGCGTCGCGCGCTTCGACCATCACGCGCAGCAGCGGTTCGGTGCCACTCGCACGAATCAGCAAGCGGCCTGTGTCGCCCAGTTCGGCTTCCACCGCTTTGGTCTCAAGCGCCAGTTTTTCGCTGGCTTTCCAGTCCTGCCCGGGCTTGAGCCGCACATTGACCAGCGTCTGGGGAAAGAGCACCACATCGCCCAGCAACTGGGCAATGGTTTTCCCGCTGCGCACACAGGCCTGCAATACCTGCAGCGCGCTGATCAGGCCATCGCCGGTGGTGTGTTTGTCCAGCGCCAGCAAATGGCCCGAGCCCTCACCGCCCAGCAGCCAGCCACGCTTTTCGAGTTCCTCCAGCACGTAGCGGTCGCCAACCTTGGCGCGCACAAACTCGACTCCCCTGCTTTTCAGGGCCAGCTCCACGGCCATGTTGGTCATCAGCGTGCCGACCGTGCCCGGCACTTTCTCGCCGCGCGCCAGGCGTTCGCTGACCATCAGGAACAGCACCTCATCGCCGTTGAAAAGCCGTCCTTCGGCGTCCACCATCTGCAGGCGGTCGGCATCGCCATCGAGTGCAATGCCGTAATCGGCCTGGTTGGCCCTGACTGCCGTGATCAGCGCATCAGGATGGGTCGCGCCGACCTCGTGATTGATGTTCAGGCCATCAGGCGCGCAGCCGATGGCGATCACTTCGGCACCCAGTTCATGAAAGACCTTGGGTGCGATGTGATAGGCCGCCCCGTGGGCACCGTCCACCACGATCTTCAGGCCCTTGAGCGTCAGGTCATAGGCAAACGTGCTCTTGCAAAATTCGATGTAACGCCCCGCCGCATCGTCCAGGCGGCGCGCCTTGCCCAGCGTCGCCGAATCTGCCCATACCGGCGGTTCCTCCAGCGTCGCCTCCACGGCCAGTTCCCACTCGTCGCTGAGCTTGGTGCCCTGGGCGCTGAAAAACTTGATGCCGTTGTCGGGGTAGGCATTGTGGCTGGCACTGATGACGACCCCCAGACTGGCACGCTGGGCCCGCGTGAGGTAGGCCACGCCGGGGGTTGGCAGCGGCCCGAGAAGCACCACGTCCACGCCAGCGGAGTTGAAACCGGACTCCAGCGCGCTTTCGAGCATGTAGCCGGAAATCCGGGTGTCCTTGCCAATCAGTACGGTCGGGCGTGATTCCGTTCGGCGGAGCACCCGGCCCACCGCATGTGCCAGCCGCAGCACAAAGTCAGGTGTGATGGGCGGCTGGCCCACCGTGCCGCGAATGCCGTCGGTGCCGAAGTATTTTCTGGTCATGTTTCTTGTCCCTGTGAAGCCTGGTTGTGCAGGAAGTGTGTGCCTATTTTAGGTTTGCAGGCTCGGTCGTTCGCCCAGATTCGCCCAGGAGAAGTGTCAGGCGTTGTTTCGAACGCTTTCCCTCGGGGGAAAAACTCGGCAAGCAGCGGCAAAGTACAGAAACAAACGCAGGCAACTTAACTGCTCGCAGCCGACCATACCTTCAGGGCCTGAACGGTTTCGCGCACATCGTGCACGCGCACCACCCGGGCTCCCCGCTCTACGGCCAGCAAGGCGGCCGCCACGCTGGGCACCAGGCGGTCCTCAATCGCCAGCGGGGCGTCGGCTGGTGAAGTGCTGCTCACCGCCACCAGTGACGATTTGCGAGACCACGCGGCCAGCAGCGGGTAGCCAGCGGCCAGGAACTCCCGCTGGCGTGCCAGCAGCGAAAAATTCTGTGCCACGGTTTTCCCGAACCCCACACCCGCGTCGAGCACGATGCGGGCCCTGTCAACGCCGGCGGATTGCAGCTCGCGCGCAGCATGCTCCAGAAACGACAGCACCTGAGGCACCACATCCCCTTCCATGGGGGCCATCTGCATGGTTTGCGGCTCGCGATGCATGTGCATCAGGCAGACGCCGCAGCTCGGGTGACCGGCCACGACCTGCCTGGCGCCCGGCTGGCGCAGGGCCCAGATGTCGTTGATGATGTCGGCGCCCAAATCCAGCACAGCCTGCATGACCTCGGGTTTGTAGGTATCTACCGAGAGCGGTACGCCGAGAGTGGCCGCGTGGCGAATAACCGGCAACACGCGCGCCAGCTCGTCCTGAAGCGGTACCGGCGACGCGCCGGGGCGGGTTGATTCGCCGCCGATGTCGAGCATGTCGGCACCGTCGCTGATCAACTGCTCGCAATGCGCGAACACCCCGGAAAACCCGCCGCTGCGCGTGAAGTACTTGCCACCGTCGGAAAACGAATCGGGCGTGACATTGACGATGCCCATCACGCGCGGCTGCGACACATCAATTTGAAAACGTGAGGTTTGCCAAATCACGAAGCTGTCTTCCTGAAAATGAGCCGTGAGGCTGTTGTGGTACAAAGCCCGCGACAAAGAAAAAACCGGGGACTGGCCCCGGTTGTCATGACTTGCGGACGGTCTTCAACTGATCGATCAGGCCACCGTGGGCGCTGGATCCGTGCTCACCGCCGGTGTACCGCCGCTGGGACCACCACCGCCGCCCACGGAGGAGTTGCGCGGTGTCCAGTCCTTGGGAGGACGCGGTTCCTTGCCGGCAATAATGTCGTCCAGCTGCTCACCGTCAATGGTTTCCCACTCAAGCAGGGCTTTGGCCATGGCGTGTATCTTGTCCTTGTTGTCTTCGATCAGCTTGCGCGCCTGGGCGTACTGCTGGTCGATGATGCGGCGCACTTCGCCATCAACCTTTTGCAAGGTTGCTTCGCTCATGTTGTTCGTTTTGGTAACCGAACGGCCCAAAAACACTTCGCCTTCGTTCTCGGCATACACCATGGGGCCCAGAGCCTCGGTCATGCCGTAACGCGTCACCATGTCGCGGGCCAGTGCCGTGGCACGTTCAAAGTCGTTGCTCGCGCCAGTGGTCATCTGGTTCATGAAGACTTCTTCGGCAATACGGCCGCCAAACAGCATGCTGATCTGGCTGAGCATGTACTCGCGGTCATAGCTGTAGCGGTCCTGTGCCGGCAGGCTCATGGTCACGCCCAGCGCACGGCCGCGCGGGATGATAGTGACCTTGTGCACCGGATCGCACTTGGGCAGCATCTTGCCAAGCAGCGCGTGGCCGGATTCATGGTAGGCCGTGTTCCTGCGCTCTTCCTCGGGCATCACCATGCTCTTGCGCTCGGGGCCCATGAGGATCTTGTCCTTGGCTTTTTCGAAGTCCTGCATCTCCACGGTGCGGGCATTGCGGCGCGCAGCCATGAGGGCGGCTTCGTTGCAGAGGTTGGCCAGGTCGGCACCGGACATGCCGGGCGTGCCGCGGGCAATCACGCTGGCGTTCACGTCCTGGCCAAGCGGGACCTTGCGCATGTGCACGTTCAGGATCTGCTCGCGGCCGCGAATGTCGGGCAGCGTCACATACACCTGGCGGTCAAAGCGGCCGGGGCGCAGCAGCGCAGCGTCCAGAATGTCGGGGCGGTTGGTGGCAGCCACCACGATCACGCCTACATTGGTTTCAAAGCCATCCATCTCGACCAGCATCTGATTCAGCGTCTGTTCGCGCTCGTCATTGCCACCACCCAGGCCTGCGCCACGCTGGCGACCCACGGCGTCAATTTCGTCGATGAAAATGATGCAGGGGGCGTTTTTCTTGGCATTCTCGAACATGTCGCGCACGCGGGCCGCACCCACGCCGACAAACATTTCGACGAAATCAGAACCGGAAATCGAGAAAAACGGTACTTTGGCTTCGCCGGCAATACCTTTGGCGAGCAGGGTTTTACCGGTCCCCGGAGGGCCCACCAGCAGCAAACCGCGCGGAATACGACCGCCCAATTTCTGGAATTTTTGCGGATCTTTCAGGAAGTCGACAACTTCCTTGACCTCTTCCTTGGCTTCGTCGCAGCCGGCCACGTCGGCAAAGGTCACTGGATTGGTGGACTCATCAAGCATGCGGGCCTTGGACTTGCCGAAGCTGAACGCGCCGCCCTTGCCCCCGCCCTGCATTTGCCGCATGAAATACACCCAGACGCCAATCAGCAGCAGCATCGGGCCCCAGCTGACCAGCAGGGTCATCAGGAGGGAACCTTCTTCGCGGGGTTTGACGTCAAACTTGACGTCATTGGCGATCAGGTCACCCACCAGGCCGCGGTCCAGGTAAGTTGCCGTGGTGCGGACCTTGCGGTCGTCGGTAGTCGTGGCGGAGATCTCGGTGCCGCCCTGACCTTCAGCAATGGTTGCCGTCTTGATGCGCTTGCCCCGCACCTCCTCCAGAAACTCGGAATAACCCAAGTAGTTGGAGCCTGCGCCACCACGTGTATCAAATTGCTTGAAAACGGTGAACAGCACCATGGCGATCACCAGCCAGATTGCAATTTTTGAAAACCACTGATTGTTCAAGGACTACTCCGATGAAAGGGCCGAAAGAACCCAAAGCCGATGAGATGGCACATGCGACCGATTTTAGGCGTTTCAAGGACAAAAACGACAAGAAGCCGGCTTACGTCCCTTGGTTTGAAGCGGTTTTAAGTGACTTTTGGCACTTCCGGCCGGCTTTCAGGCCGGCTCAGGCACTCTCAGACACTGTGTCAGCCCGTTTTTTGAGCCCCTTGCCAACCAAAAAGGTTTCAGAAGAATTGGAACGCGACGCTTTGGGCTTCATGGGCTTGACCACCTTGAAAGTGGCCCTGAACAGCTTGACCAGCTCGTCATAGCCGCTTCCGTGAAACAGTTTGACCACCAGCGTGCCGTCCGGTTTCATCCGGTTCTGGGCAAACTCCACCGCCAGCTCCACCAGGTGGGCAATGCGTGCCGCATCCGCCGACTCAATGCCCGAAAGATTCGGGGCCATGTCCGAAATGACCAGGTCAACCTTGACCTGGCCCTTGTCCGTCGCCAAAGCCTGCTCCAGTTTTTGCAGCACTTCCGGCTCCCGGAAATCGCCCAGAATGAACGTCACGCCCTCGATGGGTTCCATCGGCAGCATGTCCAGGCCAATGATGCGGCCGTTAAGTTCACCCGCAGCAGCCCCGGTGGGCGAAAGCTTGCGCCGCACATACTGGCTCCAGGCGCCGGGCGTGCTGCCCAGGTCCACCACGCAATCACCCGGCCTGATCAGGCCCAGGGTTTCGTCAATTTCCTTGAGTTTGTAGGCCGCACGGGCGCGATAACCCTCTTTTTGGGCAAGTTTGACGTAAGGATCATTGATGTGCTCATGCAACCACGCTTTGTTCACCTTTTTGCCCTTGGCGCTCACCTTTGGGCTGTCCTTGATGTTGTCCTTGGGGCTGTTCTTGGGATTTACTTTCATGCCGGCTATTGTCCTCCTGTGGACTCCACCGATAATTGGCGAATGGCTCAAATTCAACTTACCCCCGCCCAGCGCAAAGAACACCGCGCCGAGGCCCATCATCTCAACGCGGTCGTCATGATCGGCTCCGACGGGCTGACCGCTGCCGTTCAGAAAGAAACTGATGCGGCCCTCAACGCGCACGGGCTCATCAAGGTAAGGGTGCAGTCCGACGACCGCGCCAGCCGCGAAGAAATCTTTCAAACCCTGGCAAACGAGCTCAATGCCGCACCTATCCAGCACATCGGCAAACTGCTGGTGCTGTGGCGGCCCATGCCGCCCAAGGAAAAGAAAATCAACGAAGACCGCATGCCCGGTCCGCGCGATGTGAAAGTGCTGAAGAACAGCTCGCGTTACGGCCAGCGGCCCGAGGTCAAAACCCTGCGCGTGCTCGGCAACCAGCGCCTGACGCCGGGCGGTACCGTCAAACGCGCCAAGCCCAAGCAGCGCAGCATCAAGAAAAGCTCACAGGACTAGCCCGCCGGTCGCCAGCGGTGCGGGTACGCCCCGCGCAGAGGGCGGAAGGCGCGATCGCCGCAATCGCCGCAATAGCGACATTCCTGTTGCACGGATCTGGTGAGCCCCTTAGATTTCAAGTTTTCGCCCACAGTTAGACACCATGACCAACCCCCTTCTCGACTTCTCCGACCTCCCGCTGTTTGACCGTATCCAGCCCGAGCATGTGGGCCCGGCGGTCGACGAACTGCTGGTCAAGGCGGATGCCGCGCTGGAACAGGTGACCGCGCCCGGCTTCCCGGCCTCCTGGAGCGATATCGCCCGTGTGCTGGATGTGGCCACCGAGAACCTGGGCCGGGCATGGGGCGCGGTCAGCCACCTGAACAGCGTGGCCGATACACCCGAGCTGCGCGCCGCCTACAACGCTGCCCTGCCACGCGTGACCGAATTCTGGACACGCCTGGGCGCTGATGAGCGCCTTTACGCCAAATACAAGGCCATTGATCCGGCCGCGCTGAACGCTGAACAGCGCCAGGCCCACAAAAATGCCATTCGCAACTTTGTGCTGTCGGGCGCTGAACTCATCGGCGCCGCCAAGGAGCGCTTTGCCAGGATCCAGGAGCGCCAGGCCGAGTTGAGCCAGAAATTCAGCGAGAACGCGCTGGACGCCACAGACGCCTTCGCTTACTACGCCAGGGCGGATGAAGTGGCCGGCATTCCCGAGGATGTGCTGCAAACGGCGCGCACCCAGGCAGAAGCCGAGGGCAAGCCTGGCTACCGGCTCAGCCTGAAGATGCCGAGCTACCTGCCCGTCATGCAATTTGCCGACAGCAGCGCGCTGCGGGAAACCCTTTACAAGGCCTATACCACCCGCGCCAGCGACCAGGCGCCGGCCGAATTTCGCCAGTTCGACAACAGCGCCGTCATGCGTGAAATTCTGGCGCTGCGCCTTGAAGAGGCCCGGTTGCTGGGCTACCGAAATTTTGGCGAAGTGTCGGTGGTGCCCAAGATGGCCAAATCCCCGGAAGAGGTCATCAGCTTTCTGCGTGACCTGGCCCGGCGCGCCCGCCCCTATGCGGAAAAAGACGTCACTGACCTGCGCGCATTTGCGGCCGAGACGCTGAACCAGCCCGATCCACAGCCATGGGACTACGCCTACATCGGCGAAAAGCTCAAGGAAGCCCGCTACGCCTTCAGCGAGCAGGAAGTCAAACAGTATTTCACCGCCCCCAAGGTGCTGGCGGGCCTGTTCAAGATTGTCGAGACCCTCTTTGAAGTGACCATCCGCAAGGATTCCGCGCCCGTCTGGACACCAGGCGTTGCGTTTTATCGCATTGAGCGCAACGATGAGCTGATAGGTCAGTTCTATCTGGACCAGCCGGCCCGCACCGGCAAGCGCGGGGGGGCCTGGATGGACGATGTGCGCGCACGCTGGTTGCGCCCCGACACCGACAAGCTGCAGACGCCCGTCGCGCATCTGGTCTGCAATTTTGCCGATGGTGTTGGCGGCAAGCCTGCCTTGCTGACCCACGACGATGTGACCACGCTATTTCACGAATTCGGCCACGGCCTGCACCACATGCTCACGCAGGTCAACGAGCGTGACGTCTCCGGCATCAGTGGTGTCGAATGGGACGCGGTCGAACTGCCCAGCCAGTTCATGGAGAACTTCTGCTGGGAGTGGGACGTGCTCAAGCACATGACGTCTCATGTCGAAACGGGTGAACCCCTGCCACGCACGCTGTTTGAAAAAATGCTGGCCGCCAAGAACTTCCAGAGCGGCATGCAGACCCTGCGCCAGGTCGAGTTTTCACTGTTCGACATGCTCTTGCATACCTCGCACAACCCCTCGGATGACCTGATGGACCTGCTCCATGAAGTGCGCAGGGAAGTCGCCGTGATTCCGGCCCCGCCCTACAGCCGTACCGCACACACCTTCAGCCACATTTTCTCCGGTGGTTATGCGGCGGGTTACTACAGCTATAAATGGGCCGAGGTGCTGTCTGCCGACGCTTATGCGGCCTTTGAAGAAACTGCGGCGGCACCGGCTTCATCCGTTGGCGAAGATGTCAGCAAGACAACTGTAACGGTGGAAACCGGCAGAAAATACCGACAAGCCATACTGGAGGCCGGCGGAAGCCGCCCGGCCATGGAGTCGTTCAAAGCCTTCAGGGGCCGGGAGCCGTCCATTGATGCCTTGCTGCGTCATCAAGGCATGGGTTAGAAACGTTATAAGCTCTGGACTGAAAATTTGTACTTGTGACCGACTGGAAAACCATGAGACTCAATGCTGCTAAATCCTTGATGCCCAACGCTCTCCTGGCCCTGGCATTCGCCGCGGGCAGTCTTGTTTCACCGCTGTCGCAAGCCCAGCAGGTGTACCGGATCGTGGGGCCTGACGGCAAAGTGACCTTTTCCGACCAGCCACCGCCCGCCTCCAGCAACGCCAAAGTCAGCGGCGCCAACACCAGTCCGGGTGGAAGCGCCGCTCCGACGGGCCTGCCCTTCGAGTTGAGGCAGGTTGCCACCAAATACCCTGTTACCTTGTACGTCGGCGACAACTGCGGGCCTTGCGGTGCAGGTCGATCCCTGCTGACCAGCCGCGGTATCCCGTTTACCGAAAAAACGGTCAATACGACTGAAGACGGCAAAGCACTTCAGCGTTTGAGCGGCGATACGTCGCTGCCCTTCCTGACGATCGGAAGCCAGCAGCTCAAGGGATTTTCTGATAGCGAATGGACCCAGTTCCTCAACGCTGCCGGCTACCCGGCATCGTCGGTATTGCCTTCAAGTTACCGCCCCCCGGCAGCTACGCCGCTCGTGACCGCTATCACGGCCCCTGCAGCAGCGACTGGTGATAGCGCCACGGCCCGTCCGACTCCCGTCCCACCCACCACCGCTGCCCGCCCCGCGCCGCCACCTTCCAATGAAAACCCGGCCGGCATCAAGTTTTAAGCAGGCTGGCCCGTCACCTCGGGCCAAAAACCGCGGTTAAAACGCCAGGGTCCTGACACCGTCCGACGCCCCCAGCAGGCACACATGAGCCTTCTGGAAGGCAAACACCCCCACCGTCACGACCCCTGGCCACTGGTTGACCTGGGACTCAAACCCCAGGGGGTCGGTGATCTTCAGGCCGGTCACATCCAGAATATGCTGGCCGTTGTCGGTCACCAGCGGCTCCCCGCCCTCCGCTCCACCTTTAGACCGCAAGGTCGCCGTGCCACCCAGCGCAGCAAACTGACGTGCAATGCGCCTGGCAGCCATGGGGATCACCTCCACCGGCAAGGGAAAGCCGCCCAGCGTCTGGACCAGCTTGGACTCGTCGGCAATGCAGACAAATTTGCGTGACTGCGCCGCCACAATTTTTTCGCGCGTGAGCGCCGCGCCACCGCCCTTGATCATGTAGCCCGCGTGGTCGATCTCGTCGGCGCCATCGATGTACACCGCCAGCTCATCCACTTCGGTGGCGTCAAAAACCTTGATGCCAATGGCCTGCAGGCGTTCGGTAGACGCCACCGAGCTGGAAACCGCCCCGGCAATGCGGTCCTTCATCGTTGCCAGTGCATCAATGAATTTGTTGACGGTGGAGCCCGTGCCCACGCCGACAATGCTGCCAGGTTCCACGTAATGCAGGGCGGCCTGGCCAACCAGGGCTTTGAGTTCGTCTTGAGTCATGTTGGGTCTGTAAAGGTGGGAAGTTGGTTTTTGCGACAATCGGAGCCGATGTCCGGGCCCTGCCCGGGCTATCCACAGCAAGCTGCTTCAAATCAAGTCGAATTATCCAATGTCCCTGCTCCCCTACGCCCTGGCCCGTCCCTTTTTATTTGGGCTAGACCCTGAAACGGCCCACGAGTTGACCATGGCCTCGCTGGCACGCACCCAGGGCACGCCGCTGTCATTGGCGTGGTGCTCCAGCCGCGTGAACGACCCAATCGAGCTGGCCGGCCTGAAATTCTCCAACCGCGTGGGCCTGGCGGCCGGGCTGGACAAGAATGCCCGCTGCATCGACGGCCTGGCGGCCATGGGGTTTGGCTTTGTCGAAGTCGGCACCGTCACGCCCAAGGGCCAGCCCGGCAACCCCAAGCCCCGCATGTTCCGCCTGCCGGAGGCCAATGCGCTGATCAATCGCCTGGGCTTTAACAACGAAGGGCTGGACGCCTTCCTGGCCAACGTGCAGCAGTCCCGCGTTCGCAGGCAGAACACGCCCAACCCGCTGGTTCTCGGCCTGAACATCGGCAAAAATGCCGCCACGCCGATTGAAAACGCGGTGGACGACTACCTGGTGTGCCTGGACGGCGTGTACCCCCATGCCGACTATGTCACCGTCAACATCTCCAGTCCCAACACCAAAAACCTGCGCGCGCTGCAAAGCGACGAAGCCCTCGACGCGCTGCTGGGCCGGATTGCCGAACGCCGCGAATCACTCGCCAGACAACACGGCAAACGCGTGCCGATTTTTGTGAAGATCGCACCCGACCTTGACGAAGCCCAAGTCGACGTGATCGCCGCCACGCTGAAGCGCCACGCCATGGACGGCGTGGTTGCGACCAACACCACCTTGAGCCGCGACGCTGTCAAGGGCCTGCGCCATGCCGAAGAAGCCGGCGGGCTGAGCGGCGCGCCAGTGCTCGAAGCCAGCAACCGCGTCATCCAGCAGCTGCGCGCCACGCTCGGCGCAGGCTTTCCCATCATTGGCGTGGGCGGCGTGATGAGCGGACGGGATGCCGTCTCCAAAATCAAGGCGGGTGCTGACGTCGTGCAGATTTACACCGGGCTCATCTACAAGGGCCCGGAGCTGGTGAACGAAGCCGCACTCGCCATCAAAAAGAGTCGTTGACCCGGATAGTCCAACAAAAGGAAAACTACTCGCTACTCGCTACTCGCTACTCGCCCGCAGCTCGAATCGGGCGCTGTGTCCGTTACGTCAGGGGAGTCCAACCCGAATCGCATGCGCTTCGCTGCAGCCTGCCGGGTTGAGGCCTAAACGCCGGCGAACTTATGGCGACCCGCCCTGCCGTGAAGAAGCAACTACTGTGATGGTTTTGCTTTGCAAGGCTCTTTTTTCCGGTGCGCCCACCATGGCGTACCTGCGGGCGCGACGCCGCCCAGCCAACCCAGCGCCAAGGCTGGATAATCTGCGCTATGAATCCCCTGCTTTCCCGCCTCCAGCCCTACCCTTTTGAACGTCTGCGCCAACTGCACGCCGGCGTCACCCCCAACCCGGCCTACCGGCCCATCAGCCTGGGCATTGGCGAACCCCGGCATGCGACGCCGCAACTCATCAAGGATGCCCTGACGGCCAGCCTGAGTGGCCTGGCGAGCTACCCCGGCACCCTGGGTGAGCCCAAATTGCGCCAGGCCATGAGCGACTGGCTGGCCCGCCGCTATAGCCTGACGATTGACCCGGCCACGCAAATCCTGCCGGTCAACGGTTCGCGGGAGGCGCTTTTTTCACTGGCGCAGACGGTGCTGGACGCCAGCAAACCGGGCGCCACCGTGGTTTGCCCCAACCCTTTCTACCAAATCTACGAAGGCGCCGCGCTGCTGGGCGGAGCGCAGACCTGGTTTGCGCCCAGCGACCCGGCACGGAACTTTGCGGTGGACTGGGCGGGTGTGCCCGAGGCCGTGTGGGCCAAAACCCAGTTGGTGTTTGTCTGCTCGCCCGGCAACCCTACCGGCGCGGTGATGTCGCTGACGGAGTGGGAGCTGCTGTTCAAGCTGAGCGACCGGTACGGCTTTGTGATCGCCTCGGACGAGTGCTACAGCGAAATCTACTTCCGCGAAGGCGACGCTGGAGGGGCGCCGCTGGGCGGGCTGCAGGCCGCGGCGCAATTGGGCCGGCATGACTTCCAAAACCTGATCTCGCTGACCAGCCTGTCCAAGCGCAGCAACGTGCCGGGCCTGCGCAGCGGTTTTGTGGCGGGCGATGCGGCGCTGATCAAACCCTTTTTGCTCTACCGCACCTACCACGGCAGTGCCATGAGCCCGGTGGTACAGGCCGCCAGCATTGCAGCCTGGAACGACGAGCAGCATGTGGTGGACAACCGCGCCCTGTACCGCGAAAAGTTTGCCCGAGTGACGCCACTGCTGGCCTCGGTGATGGAAGTGGCCCTGCCCGATGCCGGTTTCTACCTGTGGGCTGGCATACCTGAAATATTTGGGGGCTCGGACACCGAATTCTCGCGCGAGCTGCTCGCTCTTTACAATGTGGTGGTGTTGCCGGGCAGTTACCTGGCGCGCGATGCCCAAGGCCATAACCCCGGCGCCGGCAGAATCCGCATGGCACTGGTGGCGGAAACCGCCGAATGCGTGGAAGCGGCGGAGCGTATCGTTCAATTCATTCAATCCAAAGCTCGCTGAAAAACTTAACGAAGACTCACTCCATGACTCAAGACAACCTGCAAAGCACCCTCCAGAACACAATCGACGCGGCCTGGGAAGATCGCGCCAACCTGTCGCCCAAATCAGCCCCCAAAGAAGTGCTGGAAGCGGTTGAGCACACCATTGCCCAACTCAACAGCGGCAAGCTGCGCGTCGCCACGCGCGAAGGCGTGGGCCAGTGGACGACGCACCAGTGGATCAAAAAAGCCGTGCTGTTGAGCTTTCGCCTCAAGGACAACCAGCTCATGCGCGCCGGTGAACTAGGCTTTTTTGACAAGGTGCAGACCAAGTTTGCGCATCTGAGTGAGGAAGAAATGCGCGCCACCGGCGTGCGCGTGGTTCCCCCTGCCGTGGCTCGCCGCGGCAGCTACATTGCCAAGGGCGCGATTTTGATGCCCAGCTATGTGAACATCGGCGCCTGGGTCGGCGAAGGCACCATGGTCGACACCTGGGCCACCGTGGGCAGCTGCGCGCAAGTCGGCAACAATGTGCACCTTTCCGGCGGCGTGGGGCTGGGCGGCGTGCTGGAGCCCTTGCAGGCCAACCCGACCATCATTGAAGACAACTGCTTTATCGGCGCTCGCTCCGAAGTGGTCGAAGGCGTGATTGTTGAAGAAAACTCGGTAATCTCCATGGGCGTGTACATCGGCCAGAGCACGCCGATTTACGACCGTGAAGCGGACACCGTCACCTACGGCCGCATTCCGGCCGGCTCCGTCGTGGTGTCGGGCAACCTGCCGAAGGCCGGCGGCAAGTACAGCCTGTACTGCGCCGTGATCGTCAAGCGGGTGGATGCCAAGACGCGCGCCACGACCAGCCTGAACGACCTGCTGCGCGATTGATTTGCTGACACCTGAAAGGATAAATTGATCATGACTGAAGGCCGGACAATGAGCACGATGGAGAGGATCCTTCGTTTGATGGCGGATAAAAAAGCCTCGGATGTTTACCTGTCGGCTCATTCGCCCGCCCTCATCAAGATCAATGGCCAGGCCATTCCCATCAATGCCCAGATCCTGCCGCCCGACGCGCCGCGCAACCTGCTGGCCGAAGTGCTGCCGCCCGAACGGATCGAAGAGCTCGAGGAAATGGGCGAGCTCAACATGGCGCTGCCGATTGCCGGGCTGGGCAATTTCCGCATCAGCGGTTTCCGGCAGCGCAGCACCTATGCGGCGGTGATTCGCTTCATTCCGAATGAAATCCCTGCGCTGGACACCCTGAACGTGCCGGCCATCCTGTCCAGCCTGATCATGGAAAAACGGGGCCTGCTGCTGATGGTGGGCTCCACCGGCGCAGGCAAGAGCACCACGCTGGCGGCCATGATGGACCACCGCAACGAAACCACGCTGGGCCACATCCTCACCATTGAAGATCCGGTCGAATTCCTGTTCACCAACAAGAAATCGGTGGTCAACCAGCGCGAGGTGGGCAGTGACACCCAATCCCTGCAGGTGGCGCTAAAAAATGCGCTGCGCCAGGCGCCTGATGTGATCCTGATCGGCGAAATCCGCGACCGCGAAACCATGTCGGCCGCCATTGCCTATGCGCAGTCGGGCCATTTGTGCCTGGCTACGATGCACGCCAACAACAGCTACCAGGCGCTGAACCGCATCCTGAGCTTTTACCCGGTGGAAGTGCGCCCGACCATGCTGGGCGACCTGGCCGCGGCGCTCAAGGCCATTGTGTCGCAGCGCCTGCTGCGCACACAGGACGGCGCCCGCACGCCGGCGGTGGAAGTCATGCTCAACACCAAGCTGGTCGCCGAACTGATCGAAAAAGGCGACTTCTCCGGGGTCAAGGAGGCCATGGAAAAATCCATGGCCGAGGGCTCGCAGACCTTTGAACAGGACATCGCCCGGATGATCGTGGAAGGCACCGTCACGCGCAAGGAAGGCATCCTGCATGCGGACTCGCCGACCAACCTGATGTGGCGCCTTGAGAACGACTTTGCCGGAGCAGCCAAGGACAAGGCGGCGAAGGAAGCCGAGGAAGAGCCGGATGATGAGGCCTCGTTCACCGAGATTACCCTGGACGTTCACCACGGCTCGAAATACGGCACCACGGGCTTCGGTTCGCTTTGAGCACGGCCCCGTCAAGCTTTTCTATGTCAGCTACCCTTCGACTCACCGAACAACTGATTTCCCGGCCGTCCGTAACACCGCTCGACGAGGGCTGCATCGACCTCCTTGCCGCCAGGCTTGGTGCGCTGGGCTTTGTGTGTGAGCGCATGGACAGCGGCCCCGACAGCTTCCGGGTTGTCAACCTGTGGGCAAAGCGCGAAGGGTTTAGCCCTTTGGCCCAGCAGAACCGCGGGCAGTCAGCTCCAAAATCAGTAGCAGATCAGGTTGAGGCCCATACGACGCCCGTCAAGACACTGGTTTTCGCGGGCCACACCGACGTGGTGCCCACCGGTCCGCTGGAGCAATGGCATAGCCACCCGTTCACGCCCAGCCACCGCGACGGCCGGCTGTACGGCCGCGGCGCCGCCGACATGAAGACCTCGATTGCCGCCATGGTTGTTGCGGTCGAGGAATTTCTGGCGGCTCACCCGCAGCCCGGGCTGTCAATTGCCTTCCTGCTCACCAGCGACGAAGAAGGTCCGGCCACCGACGGAACCGTGGTGGTTTGCGAACAACTGAAGGCGCGCGGCGAAATATTGGACTACTGCATTGTGGGTGAGCCGACATCGGTCAGCCATCTCGGTGACATGATCAAAAACGGCCGGCGTGGCACCATGAGCGGCAAGCTGACCATCAAGGGGGTGCAGGGCCATATCGCTTACCCGCATCTGGCCAAGAACCCAATTCACCTGTTTGCCCCGGCCCTGGCAGAGCTGGTGGCCACCGAGTGGGACCAGGGCAATGCATTTTTTCCGGCCACCAGCTGGCAGGTGTCCAACGTGCATGGCGGCACCGGCGCGTCAAATGTGATTCCGGGCGAGCTGGTGGTGGATTTCAACTTCCGGTTCTGCACGGAGTCCACGCCCGAGAGCCTGCAACATCGCCTGCAAGCGGTTCTGGACCGGCACGGACTCGACTACGACCTGAAATGGACAGTGGGCGGCCTGCCTTTTCTGACGACACCCGGTGAACTGGTCAATGCGGTACGCGGCGCGATCCGCACCGAGACGGGCCTGGACACCGAGTTGTCCACGACAGGTGGTACCAGCGACGGCCGGTTCATTGCCAAAGTCTGCCCGCAGGTCATCGAATTTGGCCCGCTCAACGCATCCATCCACAAAATCAACGAATGTGTGGACGTGAGCTCGCTCGACCCCCTCAAGAACATCTACAAGGGCGTCCTGGAGCGGCTGGCTGGCGTGGCAGGCACGGCAAGTGTGGCGGACGTAGTTGATGGTGTGGCTGATTTGGCGTCCTCGGCGTCCGCGCCATGAGTTCTGCGATGCCTGTTACGGTGCTGGCGCTGATCGAGCAAATGGCCGCCAGGCTGGAAGCCGCGGGGCTGAGCTTTTCCAACGGCTTTGGGCAAGGCACGACCAATGCCTTTGACGAAGCCGCCTGGCTGGTGCTGTGGAAGCTGGGCCTGCCGCTGGACGACCTCGATTCGGTGGAAAATAGCCCGGTGGCCTCTGCAGATATTGAGCAGGTAGCCATGCTTTTTGAAGCACGCATCAGCACCCGCAAACCCGCTGCCTACCTCACCCACGAAGCCTGGCTGATGGGCTTGCCCTTTTACGTCGACGAGCGCGTGATCATTCCGCGCTCCCTCATTGCCGAGTTGCTGGTCGACGCCAGCATCGACCCCTGGCTGGGCGAGAACACCCGCCGCGTGCTGGATTTGTGCACCGGCAACGGCAGCCTGGCCGTCCTCGCAGCCATGACCTATCCCGACGTCACGGTCGATGCCGCCGACATCAGCCTGGACGCGCTGGCCGTGGCTCGCATCAATGTGGAGCGGCATCATCTGCAGCAGCGGATCACGCTGATCGAATCCGATGGCCTGACCGCCTGTCTCGGTCCTTATGACCTGGTTTTGTGCAATCCACCCTACGTCAATGCCGCCAGCATGGCCGCCTTGCCCGCTGAATTCCGGGCCGAACCCGGGCTGGCGCTGGCCGGCGGCGCCGATGGGATGGACTTCATTCGAAGCCTTTTTCTGAACGCGGCTCGCCATATGAGCGAAAATGCCGTCTTGGTGCTGGAAATCGGCAACGAGCGCGGGAATTTTGAACGCGCTTTCCCTCACCTTGAACCGCTCTGGTTTGAAACCAGCGCCGGGAGTGATCAGGTGATGCTTCTCACACGCGAACAGTTGGCCTGAAGCGCTGGCCCGGAATTTGTGCCTGGATCGATGGAGGCGCAATGCGCCCCCCAATAATTTTCCTGATCGTGATTGATCTTGAGTCAGTGTTTTAAATGATTACCCTAAAAAATGTGGTGCTGCGTCGTGGCGCCAAAGTGATTCTTGACAACGCATCTGTCAGCCTCAACCCTGGCGAGAAAATCGGCCTGGTGGGGCGCAATGGCGCGGGCAAATCCTCGCTGTTTGCCATGCTCAATGGCACGCTGCACGAAGATGGCGGCGAATATTCCATCCCCGCACAGTGGCGCATGTCCCAGGTCGCGCAGGACATGCCCGAGACCGAGCAAAGCGCCACCAGCTATGTCGTCGAAGGTGATGTGGTCCTGCTGGCCGCGCAGGCTGAAGTGGACGCCTCCGAGGCCAGCGGTGACGGCGACCGCATGGCCCACGCCTATATGGATCTGTACGACGCTGGCGCCCATGATGCCCAGGCACGCGCACAAGCACTGATTCTGGGCCTGGGGTTCAAGGTCAGCGAGCTCGACAACCCGGTCAACAGCTTCTCGGGCGGCTGGCGCATGCGCCTGCAGCTGGCGCGCGCACTGATGTGCCCCTCCGACCTGCTGCTGCTGGACGAACCGACCAACCACCTGGATCTGGATGCGCTGGTCTGGCTGGAGGCCTGGCTCAAGCGCTACCAGGGCACCATGCTGGTCATCAGCCATGACCGGGAGTTTCTGGATGCGGTAACCGACGTCACGGTGCACATTGAAAACGCCAAACTCACACGCTACGGCGGCAACTACAGCAAGTTTGAAGACCTGCGTTCGGAACAGATGGCCTTGCAGCAGACCGCTTTTGCGAAGCAGCAGGACAAGATCGCCCACCTGCAGAAGTTCATTGCCCGCTTCAAGGCCAAGGCCAGCAAGGCCAAACAGGCACAAAGCCGGGTCAAGGCGCTGGACCGCATGGAGAAAATCGCCCCCCTGCTGGCCGAAGCCGACTTCACCTTCGAGTTCAAGGAGCCGGCCAACCTGCCCAATCCCATGCTGTCGATGCAGAACGCCTACTTTGGCTACCCGCCGCCCGAAGACGCGCCCGATGGCACGCCGCCCACCGTCATCGTGCAAAACGTCAGCAAATCAGTGCTGGCCGGCCAGCGCATCGGCATCCTGGGCGCCAACGGTCAGGGCAAATCGACCGTGGTCAAAACCATAGCACGGGCGCTGGCGCCGATCAGCGGCGAGATGACCGAAGGCAAGGGCCTGAACATCGGCTATTTTGCACAACAGGAGCTGGACGTGCTGCGTCCGGCCGACACGCCACTGGAGCACATGATTCGCCTCGTCAAAGAGGTCACCGCAGCCGGGAAAATCAGCGGGCAGCAAACCCGCGAGCAGGACCTGCGCAGCTTCCTCGGCATGTTCAATTTTGGTGGCGACATGGTCAAGCAGGCCGTGGGCAGCATGAGTGGCGGCGAGAAAGCCCGCCTGGTGCTGTGCATGATCGTCTGGCAGCGCCCCAACCTGCTGCTGCTCGATGAACCTACCAACCACCTGGACCTGGCCACGCGCGAGGCGTTGTCGATGGCGCTCAATGAGTTTGAGGGCACCGTCATGCTGGTCAGCCATGACCGGGCACTGCTGCGCGCCGTCTGTGACGAGTTCTGGATGGTCTCGCACGGCGGCGTTGCCCCGTTTGACGGTGACCTCGACGACTACCAGCGCTACCTGCTCGATGAAGCCAAGCGGCAGCGCGAAGAAGCCAAAAAGTCGACCACCAATGGGGTTGCAGCAGCGGTTACGGCCAGCGCCGCAAAAACCATGGCAAACAGCCCAAATTCCAGTGGGCTCAAAGCCGGCTCTGATGCCAAAAAACCGCCTCATAAAAAGGATGATGCCCAGCGCCGCCAGCAGCAATCCGACGCCACCAAACCCCTGCGCAAGGAATTGGAAAAGATAGACAGCCGGATGCAGTCCCTGAACACCGAGCGTGACAGCCTGCAAACCGCACTGACCACTATCACCGCGCCGGCGGAAATCGCCCAGGCCGGCAAACGCCTCAAGGCCATTGACAACGAAATCGGCACGCTCGAGGAACGCTGGCTGGAACTGACCGAGCAGATTGAAACTGCCACGGTGTAAAGTAGCTTCATCCAGCGCCCATCGACTTTTCACGCGCTTGAAAAAAGGGTCCTGAAATGCCTGCTGCTACCGTACTGAACAAGGCACCCAATGATGCAGCACTGGAGGCTGCCATCAAGCGCAGCCGCCAGCTGCTGAATCGGCGTGCCATGGTCGCCGCGGTCGCCAGCGCAGTGCCCGTTCCTGGTCTCGACTGGGCCGTCGATGCCGCCCTGCTTTCACGACTGATTCCGGAGATTAACGCGGAGTTTGGCCTGACACCCGCGCAACTGGACCAACTCAACCCCAGCAAGCGGGAGCAGGTCCAGAAAGCAGTTGCCATGGTGGGTTCGGTACTGATCGGAAAATTCATCAGCCGTGATCTGGTGATCAAGGCTGCGAGCAGCCTGGGTGTGAGGCTGACGAGCAAGCAGGCCGCCAGGTTCGTCCCCCTGGCGGGTCAGGCCTTCTCGGCCGTGATAGGCTATGCAGCCATCCGCTATTTTGGCGAGGAGCACATCCGCGACTGCGTGCGGGTGGCCCAGACCGCAGGGCTTTTGCCGCCACCGCGCCCACCCAGCGCTACGCGCACCCGAAAGCAATGGGTTCAGGCGTAACTCGCTGCCCCGGTAGTGCCCCGACGCCATACGCATCGATTCGAGCAGCGCATAAGCGCTTCCCGCACATGCCGTGCGCCTCGCCCGAGGAGTACGGGCGCCGTATTTCGGCAAGGCAGATTGCATCGCCTGCCCCCATCCAGGCGGACAGGCAAAGCTGATCCAGGGGTCTACTTGGCTGGAGCCTCGACAGGCGGCGTGCCGACCTTGAACAATTGCTGAAGCTGCGAGCGTAATTCCGGCGTATCCTGGTGCTGATGGATGGCGACCGCATGCTGTACCGCGGCCTCCAGCAACTCCTTGTCAGAATCGGCAGCCAGTGCCACCGTGCAATTCATGGTGCTGGGAAATTCCCGGCAATCAATATATTTGCGTGTCATTTCAACCTCCTCATCAAGCAAATGATGGCAAGGCTCGGATCAAGGCGTAGTTCACGATTGAATGGCGTCTACCCGGGCGAAGTGCAAATGCGGACTGGCCGCCATTAGTTATAGTTAAAAATCCCATTTCACGCAAGGCGCCACCGGGCGACAAGATCACCGCCTTTGGGGGAAATTTGACTGCTTTTCATCCTCCTCGCAAGAGGAATGCGTGAATACGGAATGGTCTGGAGCGAAGCCACCGGCCCAAACAGTCCTGCGGGCCTGAGCCATTGGCGCTTTGCCGCTCGCGAACCTCTAAAACTGGGGCGGCAATTCTGAAGCCGGGGCTTCTTTTTGCTGCCGATAAAACTGATCAGGCAAGTAGTCTGGATTGACGGATAGCACTGACAGAGCCGTATGCTCCAGGGTCGCGCCGCCAAATTTCAGTGGTGCATTCAGCTCCAACTCAAGCCTGGTCACGAACAAGGCTGCAAGTGCGAGCAGCATTCCTATGCCAAACGGCACGCCAATTCTTTTGACAAGCAACACAAACGTTGGGTGCAATTCCATCCATTCGCGAGAGAGCAGATGAGGATGAGGATGAGGAATATCAGACATGATTTCTCCTGGATGCTGACGTGATTTTTTGTACCCAGGCAGTTCGCTGTGTCGATCGCGAATACCGCATGAATACCGGATAGACACTAGGCCGCATTAGCCAAAAAGACTATGTAAATAATTGGAGTGTGTTTTTACCCATACTCCAAAAAAGGCAGTCCGGAGCGGCATCACAGTCCTGCGCTTTTTTTTTAGCCCGGTGTTTCTTTCAACGAGCTGTACTTGTTGTACTTGTGAACAGCGCTCCACATAAGAAACTTAAGGCGCAAGGCGATCAGTTCGTGGAAATTTGATTGCAGGGAGCAGCTGTAAATTCGAATTGTGCATCCAGGCACTGAAGCCAGGTGACATGTTCACTCAAGCGAGAAATAGTGTCGCCAGACCGTCACCAGAGCATGAATAAAAAAAGCCCGCTATCTTTTCAGTAGCGGGCTTTTTAGTGCCTGTAAGGCGTATTTGGTGGGGCCTGCGGGGGTCGAACCCACGACAAACGGATTAAAAGTCCGCTGCTCTACCAACTGAGCTAAGGCCCCAAGGATTTCTCCCGGGTCGTACTGCGTTTAGTGCAGAACAGCCTCAAATTATAGCGTCATTTTTTAGCTCTTTGCAAACTACTCAGCAATTTTGCCAAGTACCCAACCGGTCGCGCAAAATCCGAAGGTGGATGTGACGCTGACGACTGATCCATAACCGTGGCAATTGAGGCTGCCATCGCTCTGCGCGGGTGCCTCGCATTGTGGCGCCAGCGCTTCTGCCTCGCTGTTTTCCTGTTCATTCAACGCGCTCACGGCTGCAGGCTGCAGCACCGGCTCACGACTGAAAACGCAGGCCACGCCGATCTTTCCCTGACGGGATGCACCATGCTGCTTGCGCAGGCGGTAGCGCAACTGCGCCAGCAAGGGGTCGTGTGTGACCAGCGACAGGTCTTCAATGTCGACACGGTGGGCGAGCCGCTTGCCGCCTGCGGCGCCCACGCTGATCAGGGTGATCCGGTTCCTGATGGCCCATGCGGCCATGGCCGTTTTGGCCCTCACCTGATCACATGCGTCGATAACGGCCAGCTGCTTGCCGTCAAATCCGCTGTCCAGCGCAAGGAGGCCGGGCCAATTGCCTTCATCGACAAACTCCTCAATGCAGTCCACCCGGCAAGCCGGATGGATGGAGGCGATGCGCTCGCGCATTGCCTGCACTTTGGCCTGCCCCAGTGTGTTGTCGAGCGCGTGCACCTGGCGGTTGATGTTGGATTCGGCAATGTGGTCAAAATCAATCAGGGTGATGCGGGCCACACCGCTGCGGGCAGCAGCTTCAGCGGCCCACGAGCCCACCCCGCCCACGCCCACCACCACAATATGCGCTTCACGAATGCGCCGGGCGCCCGCCGCGCCGTACAGCCGCGCGAGACCGCCGAAGCGTCGCTCCAGGTCGGGCGGAAACAGCTCTGCGCCGGATGTCGTCATGGTGCTGTTGGGGATTGGGTTTACAGGGAACGCTCAAGCTGCCAGATCTGGTACTTCAATCCGGCTGCGCAGCCGGCCAATATGGCAGCGAGTGCGACAAAACTGGTGGCGCTCAGGGTGGAGATTCCCGACAGGCCCTGCCCGACTGTGCAGCCCATGGCACACACGCCGCCCACCCCCATCAATGCGGCGCCTGCGAGATGGTTGGCGGTGTCCTGCACATCACGGAAACCTTCCCAGCGGAAGTTGCGTGAGAACAGCGAATACACGGCAGAGCCCGCCACGACACCGAACACCGACACAATGCCCAGCGTGAGGACCTTGCTTTTGTCGCTGAAAAACATGAACCAGTCCAGCGTGTAAGCCACTGGCGAAACAAAGCTCATGGCTTCCGCCCTGCCGGAGTTGGTGGCGATAAAAGCCTCCTGCAGGGTTTCGGGATGTTCGGCTACATAACCCAGGCTGCCACTGACCCACCACATGCCGGCGATGACGGCACCGATGCCCAGACCGCCCAACAGCGGGTCGAGGCGGCGAAAATCCGCGCCGCACAAGGCCCAGACAATCAGGCTCACGCCAATCAGCAGGGCCAGCCCGAGACCGGCTGTAGCAGGCGCCACACCGATCGCACTGGCCATCCAACTGGGTGCCGAAGCGTTGGCCGTGAACTCGACGGCCACCCGGTCCAGCGTGGCCACGCGAACTACAGCGGTAATGCCTTTGAGCGTGGCAAATGCGGCGATGCCCATCACGGCAAAAACCACCAGTGATTTGAGACTGCCGCCACCGATCCGCACCAGCGTCTTGCTGCCGCATCCGGAAGACAGTGCCATGCCAAAACCGAACATGGCACCACCGACGAGCGCAGAGAGCCAGATGAAGCGGTTGGATGCGTACAGCGTTTTGGCCGGATCAATGAGGCCTGCGGCCGCCATGCCGAAAAAGCCAATCATGGCGACCCCGATCGCCATGCCCCACATGCGCATGCGCGTCCAGTCCCCCATGTTCACGATGTCGCTGACAGCGCCCATGGTGCAAAAATGGGTACGCTGCGCAATGGCGCCAAAAACCATCGAGAGGAGAAAACCAGACCAAAGAACCTGGGTGGTGAGGGTGTTGAGCGCGGCTGATCCGGAAATATCCATTCCCGAATTTTAAGTGGGAATGAAAAACCGCCGGATCTCCGTCCGTGGAGCTGCTCGGGGCAGCTTGAGGCAACTCAGGGCTACTTGAGCCGGGCCAGACGCTCTTTGGCGACCGAGGCCGCTTCAGATTGTGGATAGGTCTTTACGAGGTCTTCCAGCGTTTTGCGGGCAGACTTGACGTCCTTGAGTTCCACTTGGCAATTGGCCATCGACAACAGCGCTTCCGGCGCACGCATGTGACCGGGTTCGAGCGTCACCAGGGTGCGGAAGTTGGCCACCGCGTCGCGATAGTTGCGCAGGGCGTACTGGGCATTGCCCAGCCAGAACAGCGAAGATGAGCTGTAGCCACTTTGCGGGTAGCGCTTCATGAAGGCCACAAAACTGGCTTGAGCGGCAGCAAAGTCACCTTTGCGCAAGGTAGCAAGCGCCGCCTCGAACTCCTGCTTTTCAGCCGGCTCCGCCACAAACTCCTTGCCGTCCACAGCGATCTTGGTGGGCTCAAACTTTCGCAGCCGCTCGTCAACGCCCTGCGTAATGTCCTTCTGGTTGCGCTGAATATCGGCAAGGTCACGGGTCAGCCTCTCGTTCTGTCCGCGCATGCCGGCCATCTCGTTGCGCAGGGCCTCGATCTGGTTGGAAAGCTCAAGCAGGCTGCGGCGCAGCTGGGCATTGTCGTCATTGGCCCTGCGCAGGTCGTCAGCCGTGCGTTGCTGCGAAGCGTCGACTTTTTGCCGCAAATCCAGGATGGCCCTGCGCGCCTCATCGTCTTCGAAAAGAGCGGCCTGCGCATTGAAGGCCAGCAGGCAGGCAGCAGCAGCCGCGGCAAATCTGAACATGATCACAATAGTGATGCCGGCTTAGCGGTAGTTGATCTCGGCGCGGCGATTCTTGGCCATGGATTCTTCGTCCGAGCCCATGGCGACAGGTTTTTCCTTGCCAAAGCTCACGGCCTCCACCTGGGCATCTGCGACGCCCAGCAGTCCCAGCGCGCGACGCACCGCTTCAGAGCGTCGCTGCCCCAGTGCCAGGTTGTATTCGCGGCCACCGCGCTCGTCGGTGTGTCCTTCGATGGCCATCTTGCGGGCCTTGTTGGCCGTCAGATAGCGTGCATGGGCCTCAACAACCCCCTGAAATTCGGGTTTGATCACGTAGCTGTCGAAATCAAAGTAAATAATTCTAGCCGTATTGGCAGGCCCCGCGCCCGACACATCCGTTCCGCCAATTTGCACCGGTGCGACTCCCCTGCTGGCGGAGGCACCCGCATCACCAGACGGTTTGGCACTGGCTGTCCTGTCTTCCACCGGAACATCACTGAGCTTGACATTGGAGCCGCAGGCCACCAGCGTGGCAGCAAGAGCCAGGGAGGAGAAGATGGAAAAGAGAACGCGCTTCAGCTTCATGGAGTACCTCTACAAAAAAACAAAAAAAGATGATTCAAAAAAATTTGTGCCTGTCACCGCTGGAAAGGTCCCCAGTCGGGCTCACGGATGTCACCGCCGGCGCCGGATAACCTGGCCTTGATCTTGCCGTCCAGCGTCGTGGTCATCAGTGCTTCCCGGCCCTGCTGCTGGGTCGCATACACAATCAGGCGGCTATTGGGCGCGAAACTCGGGCTTTCATCGGCCGTGGTGTCGGTAATGGGAGTGGTCGTTCCGCTGGCAAGTTCCATCACGTGCAGCTTGAAGGCGCCTCCGACCCTCGAAACATAAGCCAGCCAACGCCCATCAGGGCTGATCGCCGGGGAGATGTTGTAACTGCCCGTGAACGTCACGCGCTCCGGATTTCCGCCGCCGGGACTCATGCGGTAGATCTGTGGTGCGCCGCCGCGGTCGCTGACGAAATAAATATACCGCCCGTCGGGCGAATAAGCCGGCTCGGTATCAATGCTGGATGACTGGGTTAAGCGCTTGGGGTCGCCGCCACTCAGGCCAATGGCGTAGATCTGCGAGCCGCCGTCCCGGCTCAGCGTGGCAACCAGTTGCTTGCCGTCGGGTGACCAGGCTGGTGCACTGTTGGAGCCCCTGAAATTGGCCAGCAGGCGCCGCTTTCCGGTGGCGACATCATGCGAATAGATCACGGGCTTGCGGGATTCGAAGGAAACATAAGCCAGCTGCGAACCGTTGGGCGACCATGAAGGCGAGATCACCGGCTCGGGGCTGGTGAGGGCAGACTGGGCTCCTTCGCCATCCGAATCGGCAACCCAGAGGTTGTAGCGTTGGGCCGTTTTGGTGACATAGGCAATTCGCGTCGAGAAGATGCCTTTTTCACCCGTGAGTTTTTCGTAGACAAAATCGGAGATCCGGTGCGCGGACAGACGCAAATCAGCCTGGGCCACGGTATAGCTCTGCCCCCCGAGGTCCTGGCCCCGCACGATATCCCACAGCCGAAGCCGGACATCAAATCGGCCGTCGGCAAGGGGCGAGACGCTTCCCGTCACCATCGCGTCCGCGCCCTTTTGCCGCCAGTTTGCGAGGTCTGGCCGCGTGTTTTCGTCCGCCACGATGCCTGTCGTGTCGACCGGGCGGAACATGCCGCTGCGCTCAAGATCGGCCTTGACAATGCTGCCAATTTTCTGCGGCGCCTGCGCCTCGCCCCGAAAAGAGGCGATGGCAATCGGTAATTGAGTCAGGCCCACGCCTGACACCTCCACGCGGAACTGTGCAAATGCCGGCGACAAGCCCGCCGCCAGCAAACTCATGACAGTACGACGGCTCAATGATGATGGGATGCTCATAGAAGAATGTTGATCAATGGAGTTGGGTTATTTTGACGGGCGATTCAGGGTCAATGTCGCGTAGCCCTTTTTCAGCCAGGATCAAGTCCGTTTTCATGCGTTGCAATACCCTGTTTTTGTTGACGGACTCCTGGTCGCGCTTGTTTTCGCGATGCCAAAGGTGAAAAACTTCTGTCGCCATAAACCCGTTTTTTCTTTGAATACCCAAGTGAGTGAGCCGCAGAACCAGGTCCGCGTCTTCATGGCCCCAGCCTTGAAACGACTCATCAAACCCATTGATACTGGCGAAATCACGCTGCCACACGCCGAAGTTGCAGCTTCGGATGCCGCGCCACTGAAAGCCTTGTTTTACCCTGAATAAGCGCCACGGCCAGACGACGAGGTGCAACAGTTTGTTGCAGTCCTTCCGCAGACGCGCGCGCCACCAGAAAGCAGGCGGACAACTCGGCAAATCTATTGTGCCATCGACCACTTGGGCAGTAAGGCCCGGGCTCAGCAGCACCCGGCTGCCATTCACAAAGCAACCCGCCTCGGCAAGGCGGACGTGCTGCGCCACGAAGGCCTTATTCGGCACACAGTCACCGTCCAGGAACACCAGGTAATCCCCTGTCGCATGGCGGGCCGCGAGATTGCGGGCCCGTGCGGCGGTAAAACCGACATCGGGATGCCAGACGTGGCGGACCGGACATTTGAAAACCGGCAAGTGCTCATGGAGCATCGCCACCTGCTCCGGCCGCGAGCCATCATCGGCGATCAACACCTCATGCCGCTCATCGCATTGTTCGGACAGGGAACGCAGCACAGGCAGCAGGGCATCCGTCCGGTTGTAGGTCAGGACGATAAAACTGATCTTCATTGCGAGGGAGGTGCTGCGCCGCCATCACGCTGCAGCAGCCAGAGCTTCAAATACCTGTAGTAAGTGCCCTCCGCGTTGGAGATGGCCAGGACCAGCCCCATCCGGCCATCCAGGAAGCCGCATCGTAAGAAGTAGGTCCTGACAAAGGCCCACAGCCCATGCCCGAGCGCCTTGCCCAGCGAGGCCTGCTTGCCTTTGCTGAACAGGCTCAGGGCGCCGGCGGTTGAATAGCGGTTGGCCTTGTCGAGAACCGCCTCGAAGTTCCTGAAGCTCTCGTGGAGCATCGGAGAACGCAGTTGCCCGATCTGGCTGGAGGTTACGACCCGCTCGTGAACCAGGTCCTCCGAAAACTGCGCCGCCTGCCGGCGAAACAGGCGTGTGACACGGTCGGGGTACCAGCCCGAATGGCGCATGTATTGCCCACAGTAGCTTGACAGCCGGGGCAATGCATAAACATCGAACGACGGAGCTTTCAGGATGGCCTGGATTTCAGCCTGCAACTCCGGCGTTACACGCTCATCGGCATCCAGCGACAGGACCCAATCACACCTGGCGAGGGCCAGTGCCCGGTTTTTCTGGATGCCAAAACCCTGCCAGTCAGTGCTGCTCACGACCTCCGCACCCATGGCACGGGCAATTGCGATGGTGTCATCGGTGCTGCCGGAGTCCAGTACCACCACCTGGTCAGCAAACATTACCGAGCGCAGGCAGGCCTCCATGTTATGTGCCTCGTTTTTGGTGATGACTGTGACGGACAAGCTTGCCAATGATTACCTTCATGCAATTAGCCAGGCCCGCATTTGCCAGCAAAACTGACCGGCCTGAAGCGTGCAAAGCATAGCAGAGCGCCTCGCAGATTCGCCCGCCCGGCACGGAAATGGAATCACTGATAATGCGGGCTACCCATGATGCAATCCCTGCGTGCCCTCCCTGCGACCATCTTGCCAAAGAAGACAATCAACATCAGGCTTGCCATCGTCTGCCTGGCGTCGGCCGCCGTGGGCTTGTCGATGGCCCTCATCAGCATTGCCAAACTCCTGCTGCTGATGTGCGGCATCGCTGCGCTGCTCTTCTGGCGACGAGCGCCCGCAGCGGGCAGGCCTTTGGCTGGCCTGTACACGCCCATTGCCGTGCTGGCGGCACTTTTCGCGTTCGCGATCAGCATGCTCTGGACAGTCGCACCGCCAGCCGATGTGTTGGGCTCCCTCGCCAAGTATGGCAAGCTGATCCTGATCGCATTGATGATATTTCTCATCCGCGACCGCCGCGAGGCCATGTATGCGCTGGGCGCGTTTGTGCTGACCCAGGTGTTCCTGGTGGCCAGTTCATGGATGCTGTTTTTCCATTTACCTGTGCCTTGGGCGACCTCCAACATGGCGCTGAAAGAGTACGCGGTATTTTCGAGTTACCTGGACCAGGGCATCATGGCGGCGGTGCTGGGCGCGGTGTGCTGGCATTTGCGCGACCTGGCGCCCGGGCGGTTCGGCCGACACTTCGCGATTTTCGTGGCTGTGATCGCCTTGTTCAATGTGCTTTTTGTATTGAGCGGACGCAGCGGACACGTGGTTGCCATCGCACTGCTGTCCATCGCCATCATGTGGGAGTTGCCCCGAAAATACCGGGCCGGCATTGTTTTGCTGCCTTTTCTCCTGGTTTTGCTTCTTTTTTTCAGCTCAACCAAGGTGCACGAACGGCTAACTGCGGTCAAGACCGAGGTGGAGTCGTATGCAACCCAGCCGCAAGTCAAAACGTCATCGGGCATCCGGCTTGGCCTCTGGTTGAGCGCCGCCCAGATCATTGGCCAGCACCCGGTGGTGGGGGCAGGTATCGGTAGCTGGAGCACCGAATACAACCGGCTCCAGCGTGCAAAAAACCCGGCCCACCAGGACATCCCGGGCAATGGAAACCCGCACCAGGAATACCTTCAATGGGGCGTGCAACTCGGCATTCCCGGCCTCGTCCTGCTGGCTGCCCTCATGCTTTCCGTGCTGCGGGACAGCCTGAAGATGGAACAACCGTACGCCCGAGCCGCGCAATCGGCGCTGGTTGCACTGGCGGTCGCATGCCTTTTCAATTCCATCATTTACGACGCACTGATTGGTGATTTTTTCTGCATCCTGATCGGCTTGCTGCTGGCCCTCGGCCTCAGCCCGGCCGCCGGACCGGTCATTGCCGCGCCCCAACGCGAGCTGCCCACGTGAGCCCCCCAACACCAATCGCCACAGCAGCCGCCAGTGCGGCCGAAAAATCAACCATGTGGCGCAGAATTGCGCGCGTCTGGCCCTATTTCAGCGGCTCGCGGGCTGGCTGGGCGCTGGCAATTGGTGCGACCATTGTTGCCTCCGCAACTGAGCCCTTTGTACCCGCGCTGCTCAAACCGCTGCTCGACCGTGGCTTTCAGAGGGATTCCTTCAACCTCTGGCTGGTGCCGCTCGCGCTGATGCTGCTGTTCACCGTGCGCGGGCTGTCCGGGTTTCTGGCCCAGTTTGCGCTGGCCAAAGTCACCAATGACGGCTTGCTCAAGCTGCGCGGAGCCATGTTTGACAAGCTGCTGAGTGCGCGGCTCACCCTGTTTGCCGACCAAAGCTCCAGCGCTATCGCCAATACCGTGGTCTATGAGGTCTTCAACGGCTCCTCCATGTTGATCAACGCCATCATGAAACTGGCGCGGGATGTGCTGACCCTGCTGGCATTGATAGGTTATCTGGTCTATTTGAACTGGAAGCTGATGCTGGTGGTCGCGTTGCTGTTTCCGGCCGTGGCGTTTGTCATCCAGGTGCTGTCCAAGCGCCTCTACCGACTCACCAAGGAAAGCCAGACCGCTACAGATGATCTCGCGTATGTCGTCGAAGAAAACGTTATGGCGCACCGCGATGTCCGCCTGCATGGCGCGCAGGCCGGCCAGGCCAGCCGCTTCAATCACCTCAGCAACTCGCTGCGCCGTCTGTCGATGAAATCCACCGCCGCCTACGCGGGCATGAGTGCGATCACCCAGGTGCTGGCCGCGATGGCGCTGTCGGCAGTCATTTCCATCGCCTTGCTGCAGAGCGCCGAAAATACGACAACCGTCGGCGGGTTCGTGGCCTTTGTGACGGCCATGCTGCTGCTGATTGCACCCGTCAAAAGCCTGTCGGATGCTGCCACGCCGGTGACCCGCGGATTGGCTGCACTCGAGCGCGGCCTTGACCTGATGAATCTGACGCCTGACGAAAGCGGCGGCTCGTTTGTCAAGGCCAGGGCGCATGGCGACATCGAGTTTGCCGATGCCAGCGTCATCTACAAAGCCGATGCCGTTCCAGCCCTTGATCAGTTCAGCCTTTCCATCAAGGCAGGAGAAACGCTCGCCATCGTAGGCGCATCCGGCTCCGGCAAGACGACCCTGGTCAACCTGCTGCCCCGATTTGTCGAAATGAGTTCGGGCAATATCTACCTCGATGGTCAGGACCTTCGTGCGTGGAACCTGGTGTCCCTGCGTGCGCAGTTTGCATTTGTGAGCCAGCATGTGGTGATGCTCAACAGCAGCATCGCTGTGAACGTTGCACTGGGCCAGCCCGTCGAGCGCGACCGGGTGAAGGAGTGCCTGGCCGCCGCCAATCTGGCCGGGTTGCTGGCCGAACTGCCCGAAGGAATGGACACGATGCTCGGCCACAACGCCATGCAGCTGTCGGGTGGCCAGCGCCAGCGGCTGGCAATTGCACGCGCCCTTTATAAAGACGCGCCCATTCTCGTGCTGGATGAAGCCACGTCGGCGCTGGATACCGAATCAGAACTGGCTGTGCAGGAAGCGATCAAGCGGCTCACCGCCAGCCGCACCTCGCTGGTCATTGCGCATCGGCTGTCCACCGTGCAGCATGCCGACCGCATCATCATGATGGAGGCTGGCCGCATGATCGAATCCGGCACCCACGCGGAGTTGCTGGCAAAAAATGGCGCCTACGCCCACCTTTACCGGCTTGGTTTCCAGAATACCTGACACCTGGCGTGACGTTCCCATGTATTCCCGTGCGTTGCCATCCAGCGAATATCCAAGAGTCAATTCAGATGAGTGCTTCAAGATGAGTGTTTCGATCAGCGGCTTCACCTTCATTCGCAACGGCGTAGACCTCGGTTTTCCTTTTGAGGCGTCCATACGCTCCCTGCTACCCCTGGTCGATGAGTTTGTCGTGGCCGTTGGCCAGGGCGCCGACGAGACGCTGGCGCGTGTGCGGGCCATTGCAGACCCCAAGATACGAATCGTCGAGACCCGGTGGAACGAACGCATGGCCGACCGCGGATTTGTCTACGCGCAGCAGAAAATGATTGCCCAGTACTCCTGCACGGGCGACTGGGCGTTCTACCTGGAAGGCGATGAAGTCGTGCATGAGGGTGAGCTGGCCGCCATACGCGCCAGCGTCGAGCGCCATCACGCCAACCCCGCCGTCGAAGCGCTGGTGTTTGACTACCATCATTTTTACGGTTCACCCGACTGGATCTCCATCAGCCCGGGCTGGTACCGCCGCGAATGCCGTTTGATCCGCAACACCATTCGCAGCTACGCGCCCGATGGCCAGTACTGGCTGGTCACCACCGATCACAAGCGCGGCCGCAACCCGCGCGCCGCACTCGCCAATGCCCACATCTACCACTACGGATGGATACGCCGCAACGAAGAGATGCAGAAAAAACTCGACCAGGTGAGCAAGTACTGGGGCGAAGAGGCTGCCGCGCAAATCACCTATAGCCAGTTTGACCGCCGTGCGCTCAGGCCGTTTACCGGTACGCACCCCCTGGCCGTGCAGGAATGGCTCGCCACGGAGGCCGAGCCGGTGTTAAACATCGATCCGGCGTACAAACCGACGCCCAAGGAAAACAAGTACCACTTCATGCGGCAGGTTGAAACGCTGACCGGGCTGGATTTCAGCCGCAAGCATTTCAAACTGGTAGCCTGACTAGCGCCCCGCAGCGCGTAGTCATTTGCCAGCGGTCACGACGCACTGCTCGCAACCTTTGTGGCAGCAAGTGCTGACAAATAGAGTGCTTCCTGCTGTAAAGCGAGTTCACCCCACTGGTAATGCGTGGCGAACTCCACGGCGCCGTGCGTCAGCCCGTCGTGAAGCGCTGGCTGGACCAGCACCTGCTGAATGACTTGCGCCAAATTGTCGGCATCCCTGGGGTCGTCAAGGACCATGGCGTTAACACCATGCTGCAGCAGCCCGGAAATACCGCAATAGCGAGGGCCGCTTACCACCACCGGCAGGCCATGCGCCATAGCCTCCAGGACCACCATGGCAAAGGTATCTTCCAGCGTTGGATGCACCAGGCAATCCACGGCTGTGTAGGCAGGCCCAACCTCCTTCAGCGAACCCAGGAAAAGGACCCGCGCACCCAGCTTGAAGGCCTCAGCCTGCGCCCTGAACGCTGGAATATGCGCCGGGTTACCAACCACCGCCAGCACCACATCGGAAGGCAAGTGCACCATCGCCTCCAGCAGGGCCTGCAGGCCTTTCTTGCGGTAATCGTTCCCTGCAAACAGCAGGCAGCGCGCCTCAACCGGCAAGCCCAGCATCGCCCGCGCCTCCCGTTTTAGCGCGAGCGTCACAGCTTGCGCCGGCATCGTGATGCCCGGCGTGATAACCGAGACCATTTCCTTGCAGGCTGGATAACTGGCGGCCATGATGGCCTGCAGGCTGCCCGAGGTCACCACCACCTGACGGCCGGGGCGGGCCGCATACCGCAAGCGCTCCAGAGCCAGATAGGTCAGCAAACGCGGGCTGGTCACGATCTTGATCCACCGCAGCAGCAGGCGCCAGCCATTGATCCCATGGAGCAGGTTGTATTTGACCGGCAACACGTGAACCGTCTGGACGTTCCCATGCCAGGTGTTTTCATGCGAATGCACCACATCAAAGCCGCGCCGCGTGGCCCACCAGGTGGCCGTGGCAAACCACAACTGGTTGATCCAACGGGGCTTGCGCAAAGGCGCAGAAACACGGTGGTAGCTAACGCCCGGCCATTGGTGGTCTATTTCCTGGGCAAACACATGCATCTCGTGTACGGCGGACAGTTGCTCGACCAGCGCAATGGAGTAGCGCTCCGCGCCGCCGCCGGTGGATGAGAAAGTCCGGTTGAGTACCGCAATGCGCAGTTTTTGCCGGGCGGGGCCTGGATGCTCCGCCGGATTCAGGGAAGGCGGGCTCATTGATGTCGGCGGTCTTCGTAGCCGGTCGCGATCTTGAGCCAGAAAACCGGCAGGCTGGTCGAGCGAAGCACGGGCACCCGTGGCAGTTGCAACAGATCCATCTGCGCATGGCAGCGACTCCGCGCGGTGGTCGTGGCCGTCACAAAGCCCTGTTCACGCGCCATGGCCACGTGCTTGGACTCGTAGCTGCCATATGGATAACAAAAATGCCGCACAGGCTGCCCGATGACCGATTCAAGCCCGGCTTTTCCCTGGGCCATCTCCACGCGGCACCCGGCCTCGTCAGTCGCCAGCAAATTCACGTGCTGGTGCGTGTGCGAACCAATCTCCTGCCCGGCTGCCACCCATTGGCGTATTTCGGCTTCGTTCATCAGCGGCGTCTGCGCAATACCCAAACCCGCATCCCACACATTGGTCTTGCCCAGCAGCCCGCTCACCGCATAGCAGGTGGACGAAAAGCCCTGTTTCAGCAAAGCTGGCAAGGCATGCGTGAGGTTGTTCTGGTAGCCGTCGTCAAAGGTAATGCCAACGACACGGCCGTCGCGCTCGCCACTGAGGTAAGGCTGCAGGCCGCTCATGGACAAGCCGGTGTAGCCCAGCAGCTTAAGCCAGGCCATTTGCCGGGCAAACGCCTTGGGCGACACATAGAGGCTGCGAAAAGGACTGCCTTTGGGCGGCGCTTCGGCAATCTGGTGATAGACCAGAATGGGAATGGGCCTGCGGTTCGCGGTGCAAGCTGTTGCGAGAATGGCCGGAAGGTCGCTTGCGCTCATAGCAAAACGATGTCGTACTGTTCCTGCGCCATGGCCGCTTCAGCCTGCAGCGAAATGGGCTTGCCGATGAAGTCGCTCAGGCCGGCCAGGTGCTGGCTTTCCTCGTCCAGGAAAAGCTCAATCACCTTGGGGGAAGCCACCACCCTGAATTCCCGCGGGTTGAACTGGCGCGCTTCGCGCAGGATCTCGCGCAGGATGTCGTAACCCACACTGCGCGCCGTCTTGACCACGCCTTTTCCCATGCAGGCGCTGCACGGCTCGCACAACTGGTGGGCCAGAGACTCGCGTGTTCGCTTGCGGGTCATTTCCAGCAGTCCCAGCGCCGAAAACCCGTTGACTGCGGTCTTGATGCGGTCCCGCGCCAGCTGCTTCTGGAACTCGGCTAGCACCGCATCGCGGTGGTTTTCCTTGATCATGTCAATGAAATCGACAATCACAATGCCGCCGAGATTGCGCAGGCGAAGCTGCCGGGCAATCGCCTGCGAGGCTTCCAGGTTGGTCTTGAAGATGGTGTCGTCAAAATTCCGGGCACCGACAAATCCACCCGTATTGACGTCGACAGTCGTCAGGGCTTCGGTCTGGTCAATGATCAGGTAGCCGCCTGACTTGAGGTCAACACGCCGGCCCAGCGCCCTGGCAATGTCTTCGTCAATGTTGTAAAGGTCAAAAATCGGGCGTTCACCGCTGTAAAGCTGAAGCTTTTGCACAGTTGCCGGCATGAACTCCACCGCGAAGGCCTTCAGGTTGTCAAACTGCTCGCGGGAATCGATGCGGATGGTTTGCGTGCCCTCCACCACCACGTCACGCAACACGCGCTGCAGCAGGTTGAGGTCCTGGTGCAGCACAGACGCAGGCGGCAGGCGCAGCGAGGCCTCCTTGATGCGCGACCAGGTTTTGCGCAGGTAGGCAATGTCCTCTCCCAGTTCGGCATCGGTGGCATCCTCGCCATTGGTCCGGAGGATAAAGCCGCCGCCCATGTCCCCGGTCAGGGCCTGGACACGCTGGCGCAGGTCCTCGCGCTGGCGCGGGGGTATTTTTTGCGACACGCCAATGTGATTGTCCTGCGGCAAAAAAACCAGCAGCCTGCCGGCGATGCTGATTTGCGCCGTCAGCCGCGCGCCCTTGGTGCCAATCGGATCCTTGAGAACCTGGACCATCACGGCCTGTCCCTCAAAGAGCTGTTTTTCGATGGGCTGAAGGGCTGCCATTGCCGGCGATGCCGAGGTAGAGGTCGATGTGCCGGCAGCCTGGAGTTCTGTCTCTGCATGACGGCTGTTGATGCTGCTCATCAGATCGGCAACATGCAGAAAAGCCGCCCGGTCCAGGCCAATGTCGATAAAGGCCGACTGCATGCCCGGCAACACGCGTGCGACCTTGCCCAGGTAAACATTGCCAACCAGGCCGCGCTCCAGCGTGCGTTCGACCTGCAACTCCTGGACCGCACCGAGCTCCACCACGGCCACACGGGTTTCCTGGGGCGACCAGTTGATCAGTATGTCTTGTTGCATGGCTCTATCGTAGCCGCTAGTGGCTTCGCTGCTGGCTGGCCACTGCTAGATTTTGAGGCCGGCGGCGCGCAGGAGCCATGCAGTCTCATGCAGGGGCAATCCCATGATCCCGGAATAACTGCCGCTGATATGCGAGATGTACATGGCCACCCTGCCCTGCACCGCATAGGCGCCGGCTTTCCCCATGGGTTCGCCCGACGCGACGTAGGACCTGATCTGGGCCGCGGTCATCGGTGCAAACGTGACGCGGGAAATGCTGAGCGCCTCAGTCCGCCGGCGTCCCTGCTGCACGGCCACTGCGGTGAGCACGCGATGGGTGGCACCGGAGAGCTGGCGCAACATGCGGGTCGCTTCAGCCGCGTTTTCGGGCTTACCCAGAATCGACCGGCCCAGGGCCACGGTGGTGTCCGAGCACAGAATAGGTGCCGGGGCCAGCCCCTGGCGCTTCGCGCGTTCGCTCGCCGCGTCCAGCTTGAGGCGGGTTACCCGCTTGACGTAAGCCACCGGAGACTCCTTGCCCAGCACGGCTTCCAGCGCTTCGGTGTCCTCGCCGGCAGCGGGCGCCAGACGCTGGTAGCGCACGCCGAGCTGCTCCAGCAACTGGGCTCGCCGCGGGCTTTGCGAAGCCAGGTAAACAAAATCAGCAGCAGGCATGGCTACTCACACGGGGACCCGGTTGCCCGCGGGCAGCCCGTAAAAAACCAGACACGGCGTCAGACGTGAACACCATGCTATTCGCGGTGATAGGGATGGTTGATGGTGATGCTCCAGGCCCGGTAAAGCTGCTCGATCAGCAACACCCGCACCATGGCATGTGGCAGGGTCAGATCGGAAAGGCGCAGGCGTTCATGCGCTGACTGCTTGAAGGCGGCATCCAGCCCATCCGGCCCACCGATCACGATGGCCACGTCGTCACCCGACAATTGCCATACCTTGAGTTTTTCGGCGAGCGCCACGGTGGTCACTGCGGTACCGCGTTCATCCAGCGCCACCACGCGGGTTCCGCGGCTGATGACGCCTTCAATGCGTGCGCGTTCAGCCGCCAGCAGGTTCTCGAGGGTTTTGGATGCGCGCGGCTCGGTTTTAACCGCCTTGAGTTCGACCTTCAGCTCGGGCGGAAAACGCTTGGCGTAGTCGTCGTAAGCCGTTTGCGCCCAGTCGGGCACTTTCTGGCCGACGGCTACGATCGTCAGCCTCATTTGCTCCGGGGGGCGGATTTCCTGGCTGCCGGCTTCTTGGCTGCAGTCTTGGCCGCGGTCTTGGCGGCAGCTTTCTTGGCCGGAGCCCTTTTGGGCGCAGGCACTTTCACGATCGGTGTCCTGGTAGCCGGCTTTGCGGCAGGTTTTGCAGCGGATTTCGCGGCCGCAGGCTTGGCCGTTGCCCTGCCCGCTTTCGCTACCGGCTCGGCGGCGGGTGTTGCCTGGTTCCGTTTGGCGGTCCAGTCACTGGTTTTTCCGACCTTGCCCACATACCCCGGGGCATGGTCCTTGACCACTGTTTTCACGGCCGGCTTGGCAATGCGCGCGCCGCGTGCAGCGGTGGATTTTGTTCCGGCCTTGGCGCCTGCTTTCGGTTTTGCACCGGCTTTCGGTTTGGGCTCTGCCGCGGGTTCGGGCTTTGACGCCTTCACCAACGGTGCGGGTGCTCCCAGCTTCAACTTGATCGGCTTCTCGCCCCAGAGTTCTTCAAGATGGTAGTACTGGCGGATCGTGGGCTGCATGATGTGCGCGACGGCAGCGCCGCAATCCACGATGATCCACTCTCCGTTGTCTTCTCCTTCAATCCGGGGCTTGGCAAAACCCGCGTCGCGCACGGCATCGCGCACGCTGGCCGCAAGGGCCTTGGTCTGGCGGTTGGAGGTTCCGGAAGCAACGATCACGCGCTCAAAGAGCGAGGTGATGTGCTCTGTGTCAAATACCTGAATGTCCTGCGCCTTGACATCCTCCAGGCCGTCAATGATGGCCCGCTGCAATTTCTGCACATCTTTCTTGTCGGCGGTGCTGGTGGTTTTGACAGTGATAGAGGTCATGCAGGGCTTTGCTTCAATGAGGGTGGAATTAAGGGAGACTGTAAAGCTGGTGGAGCGAAATATAACGCGCAACCGGCTCAGGGACCAAGTGCGCGATTTCCCCGGCGGTAGCTGCACCCGAAGCCATCAGATGGCGGATATGGGTTGCGCTGACAGGCATCAGGGGCAGTTCCAGCGTCAAAAAGCGGCTGCTTTGCCCCGGATAGGCATCAAATTTGGATTGATCCAGCGTGGATTCTATGCGACCAGCTATACAAATTATAGCAAGTTGCAGAATATCCCTCCAGCGGTGCCATTGCCGGAACGCCGAAAACTGGTCCGCACCGATGATCAGGTAGAGCCGGGCCTGCGGATTTTCCGCCTGTAGAGCCTCCAGCGTATCAATCGTGAAGGTCGGCCCCGCACGCTGCAATTCGCGCTCGTCCAGCACAATGCGCGGCAGGTCCTGAAACGCCAGCCGAGTCATGGCCAGCCGGTGAACAGCCGCACTGAGCTGCCTGGCCTTGTGCCAGGCCTGCCCGGTAGGAATGATGTGCAGCGCGTCCAGCTCCAGCTGGGCCAGGGCCACCAGCGCCAGCGCCACGTGGGCATTGTGCGGCGGATCGAACGCCCCACCAAACACCCCGATGCGTCTCACCTGCGTCTCCTGCTGCTGGACGGCAGGCTCTTCCGGGGAAGGGGTCGCGGCACTCAAACCCAGTCCCGCCTGATCAGAAACTCTTTGTACAGGCGCTCTTCGGGGGAGCCGGCTTCAACCTGGTGCTGGTAGGCCCAGCTGGCCAGCGGCGGCATGGACAGCAAAATGGACTCGGTGCGACCGCCCGACTGCAGGCCAAAATGCGTGCCGCGATCCCAAACCAGGTTGAATTCCACATAGCGGCCACGCCGGTAAAGCTGGAAATTGCGCTCGCGCTCCCCATAGGGCAGGTTCTGACGCCGCCTCACGATCGGAAGGTAGGCTTGAAGGAAGGAGTCCGCCACGCTTTGCATCATGGCAAAGCTCTGGTCCAGGCCCAGCTCCTGGAAATCATCGAAAAATATGCCGCCTATGCCGCGCTGCTCCTGGCGGTGCTTGAGATAAAAATACTCATCACACCATTGCTTGAAGCGCGGATATTTGTCGCTGCCGAACGGCGCCAGCGCATCCTTGCAGGTCTGATGGAAATGCACGGCATCCTCGTCAAACCCGTAATAGGGCGTCAGGTCCATACCGCCGCCAAACCAGCACACAGCATCTGCCGGACCGGCGGAAATCGGTGTGGCAGCCAACATGCGCACGTTCATGTGCACGGTGGGTACATAGGGATTGCGGGGGTGAAACACCAGCGACACGCCCATGGCCTCAAACGGCGCGCCGGCAAGCTCGGGCCGGTGCTGCGTCGCCGAGGGAGGCAACCTGGGGCCGCGCACATGCGAAAACCCGCAACCCGCGCGCTCAAACACCTGGCCCTGCTCCAGGATTTTGGTGATGCCGTTTCCCTGCAAGGGCTCGCCCGGCTCCTTTTGCCAGGGGTCGGCCAAAAATTGCCCGCCATCGAGTTCAGCAACGGCTGCGGTGATGCGCTCCTGCAGTCCCAGCAAAAAGGTGCGAACGCCCAAAAGATCAGTCATCTCATTGACCCACGTAATGACCCATGTTACAGGCCGCAGTGGCACCCGGCACCGACAGGGCACCGGAATCCGGCACCGCCAGCCCTGGGCGCCAAGCTGCGCCCATCAGGACTTGATGGCCCGGTGGCCGATGTCCTTGCGGTATTGGGCGCCGTCAAATTGAATGGACTGGGCGACCTCGTAAGCGCGCTGCTGGGCCGATTTGACCGTGCCGCCCAGCGCAGTGACGCACAGCACGCGACCACCCGCAGTAACGGTGGCGCCGTCCTGCTTGAGGGTGCCGGCGTGAAACACCATGGCGTCTTCGGCGGCTTTAGGCAGGCCATGGATGACATCGCCCTTGCGCGGGTTGAGCGGGTAACCGTGCGCCGCCATCACCACACCAAGGGCCGGACGACGGTCCCACTCCAGTTCGACCTGATCAAGGGTGCCGGAAGTGGCCGCCATCATCACGTCAAACAGATCGGTTTTCAGCCGCATCATGATGGGCTGGGTTTCCGGGTCGCCCATGCGGCAGTTGAATTCGAGCGTCTTGGGCCGACCCTGGCCATCAATCATGAGGCCGGCGTAAAGGAAACCGGTGAAGGGAATGCCGTCTTTTTCCATGCCCTTGATGGTGGGCAGAATAATCTCCCGCATGGCGCGGGCATGCACATCCGGCGTCACCACGGGGGCCGGTGAATACGCCCCCATGCCACCCGTATTTGGGCCCTGGTCGCCGTCCAGCAGGCGTTTGTGGTCCTGGCTGGTGGCCATGGCGGTCACGTTTTTGCCATCGCACATGACGATGAAACTGGCCTCCTCGCCCTGGAGAAACTCCTCAATCACCACCCGCGCACCACCCTCGTTGTGGGTGACGCCCAGCACGTTGTGGTCCGGGCTGGTGGCCAACATGAACTCGATCGCCTCATGCGCCTCATGCAGCGTCATGGCAACCACCACGCCCTTGCCGGCCGCCAGGCCATCGGCCTTGACCACAATGGGCGCACCCCTTTCGTCGACGTAGGCGTGCGCCGCTACGGCATCGGTAAAGGTTTCGTATTCAGCCGTCGGAATGCCGTGGCGCTTCATGAAGGCCTTGGAAAAAGCCTTGGAACTTTCCAGCTGGGCGGCCGCTTTGGTCGGGCCAAACACCCTGAGGCCATGGGCGCGGAATTCATCGACAATGCCGGCGGCCAGCGGTTGCTCCGGCCCCACCACGGTAAGGGCTATTTTTTCGGCCAGGGCCCATGCGCGCAGCCCCTGGACGTCGGTGATGCTGATGTTCTCCAGCCGCGCATCCAGCGCCGTGCCGCCATTGCCCGGTGCCACATACACCGCCTGTACCTTGGGCGATTGGGCCAGTTTCCAGGCCAGCGCGTGCTCACGGCCGCCGCCGCCAATAACAAGAACTTTCACGGGAGGTTCAATCTAAAAAACAGCAAATAGCTGAGGTACAAAATAAGAAAAAAGACGACACCGAGAACGATCTTGACGACGGCCCGGCCGCGGCGCTGCAATTCGAGCGCCTGGTCATTGACCGTGCCGGCCTTCACGATGTTGGCGCGGGTCTCATCGACCAGCGACTTCTGCATGGCAAGGGATTCCTTTTGCAGGTCCATCGCCTGGCTGCGCAGGCGGTTTCCTTCCTGCAGCAGGTTTTCGATGCGAGCCAACCGCTGCGCGGTATCGGTGTTCTGCTCCATGGTCACTCAGATGTGTCCAGCGCGGCATTGTGAAAGACTTCCTGCGTGTCGTCCAGGTCTTCCAGCACATCCAGCAGCTTTTGCATCTTCCGGGCATCTTCGCCGGTCAGCTCGATCATGTTATCGGAACGCATGGTGACTTCGGCCAGCTCGGGCTTGAGCGCGGCAGCCTCCAGCGCTTTTTTGACAGCTTCAAAATCGGTGTAGGGCGTCAGCACCTCGATGGCGCCGTCGTCATGCGTGATCACATCGTCGGCACCCGCTTCCAGCGCCACTTCCATGACCTTGTCCTCGCTGGTGCCGGGCGCAAAAATCAGCTGGCCACAGTGTTTGAACTGAAAAGCCACCGAACCTTCGGTCCCCATGTGGCCGCCGTGTTTGGCAAACGCATGGCGAACTTCCGCCACGGTGCGCACCCGGTTGTCCGTCATGCAATCGACAATGATGGCCGCCCCGCCAAAGCCGTAGCCTTCATAACGGACTTCTTCATAGTGAACGCCTTCAAGGCTGCCGGTGGCTTTGGCGATGCCGTACTTCACGTTATCGGCCGGCATGTTGGCAGCCTTGGCTTTGTCAACAGCCAGGCGCAGGCGCGGGTTGGTGCCCAGGTCACCCCCACCCATACGGGCCGCGACCATGATCTCCCGCATCACGCGTGTCCAGACCCGCTGGCGTTTTTCATCCTGGCGACCCTTGCGGTGTTGAATATTCGCCCATTTGCTATGACCAGCCACGGAAATCCTTCGTAATTGATTTAATCTACGTCCATCATTTTACTTTTAGGAAGCCCTGCATAGCCCCCTGCGAGGCCCTGTAGCCCGGATCGGGATGAGCTGCAAGCTTCCTTACACCCCAGGACACTGCCATGGTCGAACCCTTATTGATTGCCAAGAATGCGTCTATCCATTGTGAGCTTATTCCGGGGCTTGCCAACCGCCACGGCCTGATTACCGGCGCCACCGGCACCGGCAAGACCGTCACGCTGCAAACGATGGCTGAAAATTTCTCGAAAATCGGTGTGCCCGTCTTCATGGCGGACGTCAAGGGAGACCTGACCGGCATCAGCCAGGCTGGCAGCATCGGTGAAAAAATGGCCGGCATCCTCAAGGAGCGCGGCATTGAGGCTCCCGAACCCCTGGCCTGCCCGGCCACGCTGTGGGACGTGTTCGGCGAGCAGGGGCACCCCGTTCGCGCCACGGTGTCGGACATGGGCCCGCTGCTGCTGGGCCGCATGCTCAACCTCAACGAGACCCAGGCAGGCGTGCTCAACCTCGTGTTCAAGATTGCCGACGACAACGGCCTGCTGCTGCTGGACCTGAAGGACCTGCGGGCCATGCTGCAGTACGTGGGCGACAACGCCGGCCAGTTCACCACGCAATACGGCAACGTCAGCGCCGCCAGCGTGGGCGCCATACAGCGCGGCCTGATGCAGATCGAAAGCCAGGGCGCAGACAAGTTCTTTGGCGAGCCCATGCTCAACATCAGCGACTTCATGCAAACCGACGGCGCCGGGCACGGGATGATCAACATCCTGGCGGCCGACCGGCTGATGAATTCGCCGCGCCTGTACGCCACCTTCCTGCTGTGGATGCTGTCCGAGCTGTTTGAGCAGTTGCCCGAAATCGGCGATCCTGAAAAACCCAAGCTGGTGTTCTTCTTTGACGAAGCGCATTTGCTGTTCAATGAAGCACCCAAGGTGCTGGTTGAACGCATCGAGCTGGTGGTGCGCCTGGTGCGCTCCAAGGGCGTGGGCGTGTATTTCGTGACGCAAAACCCGCTGGACATTCCCGACTCCGTCCTGGCCCAGCTGGGCAACCGGGTGCAGCACGCCCTGCGCGCCTTCACGCCGCGCGACCAGAAAGCCGTCAAGGCGACCGCCCAGACCATGCGACAAAAACCCGGGCTGGACATCGAGACGGCCATCACCGAGCTGGCCGTGGGCGAGGCGCTGGTGAGTTTTCTCGACAGCAAGGGCCGCCCCAGCATCACCGAGCGCGTCTATGTGCTGCCGCCCGGTAGCCAGATCGGCCCAATCACCCCCCAGCAACGCCAGTCGCTGTTGCAAAACTCGCTGGTCGCGGGCGTCTACGAAAAGGAAGTCGACCGTGAATCCGCCTACGAAAAAATCAAGGGGCGCGCTGATGCCGCGGCCGAAGCGGCGGCCAAAGCCCCCGCTGGCGGCGCGGCGGGCGAGTCTGCCTCCGGCGGCATCCTGGGTGGCCTGAACGATGTGCTGTTTGGCAGCACCGGCCCACGCGGCGGCCGGCACGAAGGCCTGGCGCAAAGCATGGCCAAGTCGGCCGTCCGCACCATGGGTTCCGCCGTCGGGCGAGAGATCATCCGGGGCGTGCTGGGCGGTATTTTTGGCGGCAAGCGGCGCTAAGCCAAATAAAAGAGTAAAAGACTAAGAGCCGCTAGCAAAACCCAGCGCAGTGGTCCTGGCCAGGCGTGCCGCCGCAGACAGTGCTGTAGCACGGCAAGGCGGCACAACGACGCCAGGAGGGTTTTGTTAGTGGCTCTAAAAGACGCCAAAGCAACATCGCCGTTCATCACGGCCCTGTTGCAATGCCACAGGCGGCGATATGCTGCCGGGCAGTACTCGGACGCCTGCTGGGCATGCCGCCCGCCCCGCTGCTCTGGCCCTGTTCCCCCTGCGTCATGTAGCCGCCGCGCCGCCTGTCGCAAATTAGCGACCGGCAAGGCGTTCCGGGCTTGTCAAGCTCAACAGCCGTCGCTACATTGGGATTTTGGAAGGACACACAATGCCCTCTGAAGTTGCCGCGAAATCTGTCGATGCCGCGTCCGCGCCAGCCTCATCCCTTGCGCCATCCGCCACTTCGTCCATTTCGTCCGCCTCGTCCGCTTCATCCATTTCTTCCGATTCGTCCACCTCACCCCGCCATATCCGCCTGACCTCGCACGCCGGCGGCCAGGGCGCCCTGACCATTCACTGGGGTGCGGCCAGCGCGGCCGAACGCGGGCCGGTGGTGGGCACCACCACGCGGCGCAGCCACCGCAACGTCATCGGCACGCACAGCGGCTCCTACAGCGTCTACCGCGCGCTGGCCATCGCGTCAGGCGCTCTGTCGCGCCAGCACAGGGCAGACCTCACCAACACCACGCCCACCGACCTGATCGGCCCCTATCCCCAATGGAGCGAACCCGGCCGCATCGTTTCCCTGGACCCCTGGGGCGCCGCGGTGGCCGACGTGTTTTCCGCCGAGTTGGCCGCCGGCTACGACATCCGCCCGACAATCGCCATCACCAAGGCCCATGTGATCCTGCCTGAAGTCATTGAGGCGCTGCAGTCGGGGCGCCTCAAGGCCGACGGCAAGTACCTGACTGACGGTGGCGCCGCCATGGTCACGAAGGCCGCCATCGAGCCCGTCTGGTATTTGCCCGAGGTGGCCCGGCGCTTTGGTTGCAGCGAAACCGACTTGCGCCGCGTGCTGTTCGAGGAAACCGGCGGCATGTACCCCGAACTCGTCACCCGCAGCGACCTGGAGGTGTTTTTGCCCCCCATCGGCGGGCAGACCGTCTACATCTTTGGCAACCCGCAGGACCTGGCCAACCCCGCCATTGAACTGACAGCGCGGGTGCATGACGAATGCAACGGCTCGGACGTATTTGGCTCGGACATCTGCACCTGCCGCCCTTACCTCACCCACGCCATCGAGGAATGCATCCAGGGTGCGCAGCGCGGCGGCGTGGGCCTGGTGGCCTATTCGCGCAAGGAAGGCCGGGCGCTCGGCGAGGTCACCAAGTTCCTGGTCTACAACGCGCGCAAACGCCAGGTGGGCGGCGACACCGCCGACCAGTACTTCGCCCGCACCGAATGCGTGGCCGGCGTGCAGGACATGCGTTTTCAGGAGCTCATGCCCGATGTGCTGAGCTGGCTGGGCGTGCGCAAGATTCACCGCCTGGTGTCCATGAGCAACATGAAGTTCGATGCCATCATCAAGGCCGGCATCGAGATCGGCGAGCGCGTGAATATTCCGGACGCGCTGATTCCCGAAGATGCGCGCGTGGAAATGGATGCCAAGATGGCCGCAGGCTATTTCACGCCGGGGCCGGTGCCCGACGCCGAAGAGCTCAAAAAGGCCAAGGGACGGGAACTTGATACCTGAGCCCCCAATTTTACGGACGCATCAGCCATGAAAAAAATAGCTGGTGACGCCCAACTGCTGTCGGCTGCGGCCGAACTGCGTTCTACAGAAACGATACGGACGCGGGCCCGCGCCCTGCTCGAACGGGCACGCCGCGGCGAGTCGGCCTGGTTCACGGTCAACGACGGGGCGCTGGACACCGCCGCCGTACTGGTCGCCGAACTGACCCGCGCCCGCTACCCGGATCTCAAGATTCCGTACCACAGCCGCTGGCGGCACTTTGAAGCCGGCGGCGTGGACCGGACCGGCCAGTTAAACGCGGCGCTGGCACAGGTTTCGGCGGCTGAACGGGCACGCGCCCAAATCGACCTGGCCCTGGTCAGCGTGCTGCTGGATGCCGGCGCCGGCCCCGACTGGACCTACCGGGAGCCCGCGCAGGCGGAACACCCCGGGCACGAATACAGCCGGTCGGAAGGTCTGGGCGTGGCCAGCTTTCATGCCTTCATGGCTGGCCTGTTTTCCAGCGATCCATCACTGCCATTGCAGGCCGACACCCAGGGACTGAAAGCCGTCACGGCCGAACGGCTGGGCCAGGCCTTTCAGGTCACAGCCAGCAATCCGCTGGTGGGCCTGGAGGGGCGTGCAGCGCTGCTGCGCCGCCTGGGCCAGGCACTGCAGGATCAGCCGGCCCTGTTTGGCCAGCCGGGGCGACCCGGCCACCTGTTCGACCTGCTGGTTAAACAACAACCACAGCAATCGTTCAAGGTTGAGACGGAACAAACAAAGACAGATCAGGAACAACGGCCCGCCGTTCACGCACACGAGCTGCTGTCGGTGCTACTGACGGGTCTGGCACCCATCTGGCCCGCGCAGAACGCCATTGAAAACATTGCGCTGGGAGATTGCTGGCGGCACGCCGCGGCTTGCGGCGGTAGTGCGACCAAGAGTGCGGCCAACGGGGTGGCCAGTGGTGTGGTCGGCAGCGCTCCGGCCAGCCTCAGCGACGGCTGGATGCCTTTTCACAAACTGTCGCAGTGGCTCGCCTACTCGCTGCTGGAGCCGTTTGAATGGGCTGGCATTCGCGTGCAAGGGCTGGACGCGCTGACCGGGCTGCCCGAATACCGCAACGGCGGCCTCTTCCTGGACGCCGGCGTGCTGCGCCTGAAGGATGAGTCGCAGGCCGGGCAACTGCATGGCGCCGGCGATGAGCTGATTGTGGAATGGCGCGCACTGACGGTGGCCCTGCTGGACGAACTTGCACCGCTGGTCCGCGAGCAGTTAGGATTGACTGCCGAGCAGATGCCGCTGGCCTGCGTGCTTGAAGGGGGGACCTGGGCCGCCGGGCGGGCACTGGCACAGCAACTGCATGGCGGCCAGCCGCCCCTGAACATCGAGAGCGACGGCACCGTCTTTTGAAGCAATAGCTTGAATCAAGAATAAAGCGCATCACAACATGACCACTCGCAGCGACAAAGTCCACGTCATTGACCACCCGCTCGTGCAGCACAAGCTCACGCTGATGCGGCGCAAGGACGCCTCCACCAACACCTTTCGCACCCTGCTGAACGAGCTGAGCTTGCTGATGGCCTACGAGGTCACGCGCGACATGCCCATGCAGGAGATCGAGATCGAAACGCCGCTGGAAACAATGACGTCCAGGGTCATCGATGGCAAAAAACTGGTCTTCGTTTCCATCCTGCGTGCCGGCAACGGCATCCTGGAGGGCATGCTCAGCGTGGTGCCCGGCGCGCGCGTTGGCCATGTGGGCCTGTACCGCGACCCGAAAACGCTGACTGCGGTCGAGTACTACTTCAAGATGCCGCACGACATGCAGGAACGTGACGTCGTTATCGTCGACCCCATGCTGGCCACGGGCAATTCCGCCATTGCAGCCGTCGACCGGCTCAAGGAACTCAACCCGAAGTCCATCAAGTTCGTCTGCCTGCTGACCTGCCCGGAAGGCATCGCCGCCCTGCAAAAAGCCCACCCAGACGTGGCCATCTACACCGCGGCCATCGACCGCCAGCTCAACGACCACGGCTACATCCTGCCCGGTCTGGGTGATGCGGGCGACCGTATCTTCGGCACCAAGTAGCCGTCAGGCAACCGCTAGCAATCGCCAGGCAACCGTCAGGCAGCCGCTACACTCCCCGCATGTTTTTACCTACGTTTGCACGGCGCGCCGCCGGCGCCGCGCTGCTGGGCCTTGCCAGCCTGTTTTGCCCGGCTATTCAGGCCGCCCCCTACACCCCCGCCAGTGATTCAGAAGTCGTCGAGCGCCTGCCCGGCCGGGCCAGCGATCCGGCGCTCAGGCGTGTCGAGTCGCTGCGCCGGCAACTCGCTGCGCGGCCGGAAGACGCCATCCTGCGGGTAGAAATCGCGCGGCGCTATTTCGACATGGCCATGGCCCAGGGCGACCCGCGCTACGTGGGTTACGCCTCTGCGACGATCGCTCCGCTGGCTCCGCCGGCTGCGGCCGGGTCCGGCTACTGGCTGCTGCATGGGCTGATCCAGCAATACAGCCACAACTTCGAAGGCGCTCTGGCCAGCCTGGCCAAAGCCAGCCAGCTGGACCCCGCCTCGCCCGAGCCCCTGTCCTGGCGGGCCGCCGTCTTCATGGTGCAGGCGCGCTACGCTGAAGCCCTGGCCGACTGCGAGCGGCTGACGCCGCTGGCCGAGCCGTTGCTGGGCGCGGGTTGCATCGCCTATGTACGTGCCACCACCGGCCAGCTCGAGGCCGCCTTCGGGCAACTGGCCACCGCTGGCAAGGCCGCACCGCAGACCTCACCCGAGTTGCTGCTGTGGCTTGACACCCGGCTGGCAGAAATGGCGTGGCGGCTGCAGCGCCACGACGCCGCGGAGGGCTACTTCCGGGATGCACTCAAGCAAGGCATCACCGACCAGTTTCTGCTGGGAGCCTATGCAGACTTCCTGCTGGCACACCAGCGACCGGCAGAGGTGCTGAAACTGCTGGCCGGGTGGGAACGCTCCGACGTCCTGCTGCTGCGGCTGGCGCTGGCAGGCGCCGCCGCAGGCGACACGCGCGCTGGCGACTGGGCCGGGCAGCTGCGCGAGCGCTTCCAAGCGGCTGCGCAGCGCGGCGACCGGCTGCACGAGCAGGAGGCGGCGCGCTTCGAGCTTGACATCGAACACAACGCCGCCAAGGCGCTGGCACTGGCGGCCCGCAACTACCTGGTCCAGAAAGAGCCGCGCGATGCCGAAATCCTGATGCGTACCGCGCTCGCCGCCGGCCAGGCCAAGGCCGCACAGCCCGCCCTCGACTGGCTGCGCACCAGCCGCTACGAAGATCCGGCATTTGACAAACTCGCCACGCAGCTGGCCGCCCAGGGAGCCACACGATGAAGCGCGGCCTTGTGAAGCGCTTCCTTGTGCTGCTGGCCGCCCTGCTTTTGCAAGTCTTGCAAGGCACGGCCTGGGCCCACAAGCCTAGCGACAGCTACCTGACCCTGCGCGCCGCCTCCGGCAGCAGCGATATTGCCGTGCGCTGGGACATCGCCCTGCGCGACCTCGACTATGTGCTGCAACTCGACCGCGACGGCAATGGCGAACTGACCTGGGGCGAAGTCCGGCAGCGCAGCGACGAGATCACGCGGCTGGCCATCAACCGGCTGGAGCTCACCGTGGCTGACAAGCCCTGCGCCTGGGTCACTAGCAGCCCGCTCGCGCTCGACAGGCACAGCGACGGCACCTACGCCGTGCTCAGCCTCACCGCGCAGTGTGCCAACCTATCCGGCGTGCTCAAGGCGCGCTATTCCCTGCTGTTCGACGTGGACCCGTCCCACCGGGGCCTGGTGCAATGGATAGCGCCCGGCACCGAGAGCGCCCAGGCGCTGGTCTTCGGCACCGACTCGGCCGAGCAGTCACTGGCGCTGCAACCCGCCGGCGCCTGGCAAACCCTGCGCCAGTACCTGCTCGATGGCGTCTGGCATATCTGGATCGGCTACGACCACATCCTGTTTCTGCTGGCGCTGCTGCTGCCGTCCGTGCTGATGCGGCGCCAGGGCCAATGGGAACCCGCCCCCCGGCTGGGCGGCGCTGTCAAAGAGGTGGTCAAGGTGGTCACGGCCTTCACGCTGGCCCATTCCATCACACTCAGCCTGGCGGCGCTGCAGATCATCAGCCTGCCCTCGCGGCTGGTCGAGTCAGCCATCGCGGCCTCGGTGGTCGTGGCGGCGCTGAACAATCTGCGCGGCACGATTGAGGGCCGGCGCTGGGTGATGGCCTTCGTGTTTGGCCTGCTCCATGGCTTCGGTTTTGCCTCGGTGCTGGCCGACCTGGGCCTGCCGCAAAATGCGCTGGTGCTGGCGCTGGTGGGCTTCAATGCCGGCGTGGAAGTGGGCCAGCTGGCCATCGTCGCCGTGTTTTTGCCGCTGGCGTTCTGGCTGCGCGCCACAAAGTTCTACCGCGTGGGCGTGCTCAAGGTCGGCTCACTGTTGGTGGCCATGCTCGCAAGCTGGTGGCTGGTGCAAAGGCTGTTTGATCTGTAGTATCGTTTTTGGCATTGCTCTGTGGTCCGCCAGCGATGGCGCAGGCGCTGAGGAAACCCTGCCCCGAGGGTGACGATAAAACCAGCACGGTGTGGCGCGCTGGCTGGCAGCAGCTCTCCCGTTCCACTGACCACTGACCACTGACCACTGACGCATTCCATCCTCGGGGGTTTCATGCTCGATTTACTGATCACCAACGCGACGCTGCCGGACGGCCGAACCAGCATGTCTGTTGCCGTGCAGGGCGGCCGCATCACCGCGGTGGAGCCTGGCCTCAGCGCCCCCGCCCATGAAACGGTAGACGCAGGCGGCTACCTGCTCAGCCCGCATTTTGTGGACCCGCACTTCCACATGGACGCCACCCTCAGCTACGGCCTGCCGCGTGTCAACGAGAGCGGCACCTTGCTCGAAGGCATCGCCGTGTGGGGCGAGCTGAAACCCACGCTGACGGCCGACGCCATCATTGAACGCGCCCTCACCTACTGCGACTGGGCCGTCGCCAAGGGCCTGCTGGCCATTCGCAGCCATGTGGACACCAGCGACCCCAGCCTGCTGGCTGTGGACGCGCTGCTGGAAGTCAAGAAACAGGTCGCGCCCTACATCGACCTGCAACTGGTCGCCTTCCCGCAAGACGGCGTGCTGCGCACCCAAGGCGGTGTTGAAAACCTCAAGCGCGCGCTGGACAAGGGCGTCGACGTGGTCGGCGGCATCCCCCACTTCGAACGGACCATGGCCGACGGGGCGGCGAGCGTGAAGCTGCTCTGCGAAATCGCCGCCGAGCGCGGCCTGCTGACAGACATGCATTGCGACGAGTCCGACGACCCGCTGTCGCGCCACATCGAAACGCTGGCCTTTGAAACCCAGCGCCTGGGCCTGCAAGGCCGCGTCAACGGCTCGCATTGCACGTCAATGCACAGCATGGACAACTACTACGTCAGCAAGTTGATTCCGTTGATAGCCGAGTCTGAGGTCAGCGTCATCGCCAACCCGCTCATCAACATCACCCTGCAAGGCCGCCACGACACCTACCCCAAGCGCCGAGGCATGACCCGCGTGCCCGAACTGATGGCCGCAGGCGTCAACGTTGCCTTCGGCCACGACTGCGTGATGGACCCGTGGTACGGCATGGGCAGCGGTGACATGCTGGAGGTGGCGCACATGGGCCTGCATGTGGCGCAGATGACCAGCCAGAAAGGCATTCGCCAATGCTTCGACGCGGTGACGACCAATGCGGCCAAGGTAATGCACCTGCAAGGCTATGGGCTGGAGGTGGGCTGCGATGCGAGTTTTGTGCTGCTGCAGGCGCGGGACGCGATTGAGGCGATTCGGCTGCGGGCGAATCGATTGAAGGTATGGAAGAAGGGAACGCTGCTGGCCGAGACGCCAGCGGCCACGGCGCAGTTGCGGATGACACTGCGATCACCAGCAACCAGCTTTATGCCTTCCCGGTAGTGTCTTCGCTGCCCGGGGCTTTGTTGGCCAGATCTTTGGCCAGGTGCGGCAGGTACTCCCGAACCAGCGTCTCCACCATGTCCGCCTGCGCCAGGTCCTTGGACTTCTTGAGGGGCTCGCGATGGATATCTTTGGAAAGCTCGCGCTTGATCCGGGCAAAGTCCAGTGGATGCACAGTGCGCATGCGCGCCATGGCGCCATTCACGCCGACCACAACCTGATCGAAACGGGGCACAGACAACAGCTTTTGCCCCATGGAGGCGCGAACAGGCCACAGATCCCCTTCGTCGGGTGTCAGCTGAAGCGGGTGTTCCGTCATGTCTTCCGGATCCGGCGGAAATCGGCGAATCAGGTCAATCTCGTAGCCTGAGGCGTTGCGCGCGGTGGAGTTGTCCAGTTCATCACGCTCAAAGGTCTTGTCGACCTTCTTCAGGATGCCGAGGAAGGACATCTTGCGGTCCTTCATCACTTCCATAAAGGCCGCTCTCCTGACGGTGTCGAAGAGCAGGTCAGCGTCCTGGGTGGCCATCACATCGCTTGGGAAACGCACACCCGCGGCGGTCTCGTAGGCAAACAGCGCGTGGGTTCCCACCACCAGAAAATGCTCAGCCACCCCGTAGCGCATCATCGCGTTGAGCACCTCAATCAGGATGTCCGGCGTTCGCCCCAGACGCAGCGCCTTGTTCATGCGCCTGTATTCCTCCGCCTTTTCCCGCAGAGTCTTTAGCCGAGCCTCAACCTCGGCTTTTCTTGTGGTGAACCGTTCATACTTCAACTCGTTCTCGGGTGAAGCGGGTCCGTGAGACCGCTGCCTGGAGTGAGCCGAGAGCGAAATAAGGTAGCGGCCGCCATCCTGCTCCCGCCAGAACATCGAGCCCCTGTGGCGAATAGCCTCCGCCTCCGCCTGCTCCAGCGCGGAGAAAAGCATCTCGGCATCGATGAGTTGCCGTTTTTGCTGCTCGTTCAGCTCATAAAAGGAATTCAAGGGCGTCTTCAATGTAAATATTGATTCTTCCAATTTACCTTGAAGAGTCTTAAACTTCAAGCTAAATTCATTAAATTACACTTTTACATTGAAGAAATCTGACTACGGGCGTCACCTTCGCCTTCGGCCACGCCACTGCCACTACAACTAGGCGTTGACTGAGCCGATAAACGATTCCGGGTAACGCAGGCCCGCAGCGGCATCGGGCGGAAATGCCTGGTCCAGCTCGGCCAGTTCTGCCTTGCTCAGTTCAAGGTCGAGAGCGGCGATATTCTGGTCAAGATACGTGCGCCGCTTTGTGCCGGGGATGGGAATGATGTCCTCGCCTTGAGCCAGCACCCAGGCCAAAGCCACTTGTGACGCCGTCGTGCCCTTGGCCCCGGCCAGTTGCTTCACCTTTTCCACCAGCTCGAGATTGCGGTTGAAGTTTTCACTCTGGAAACGCGGCGAAAAACGGCGACGGTAGTCGTCGGCAGGAATATCCTCCGGCTTTGAGAACGCGCCGGTGAGGAAGCCACGGCCGAGCGGCGAATAAGCTACCAGGCTCACCCCATGCTTGCGGCAAGCGGCCAATGTGCCGGTTACTTCCGGGTCGCGCGTCCACAGCGAATACTCGCTTTGCAAGGCGGCGATGGCATGCACCTTGCAGGCACGCTCGATAGTGGCAGCCGATGCCTCGGAAAGGCCAAGATAGCGCACCTTTCCGGCCTGCACCAGTTCAGCCATCGCGCCCACGGTGTCTTCGATCGGCACGGTCTTGTCGACGCGGTGCTGGTAATAGAGGTCAATCTGCTCAATGCCCAGGCGCTTGAGGCTGGCGTCGCAACTGGCCTTGACATATTCGGGGCGGCCATTGACCCCCCGCGCCGCCTCGTTGGCCGGGTCGCGCGACATGCCGAACTTGGTCGCCAGAAACACATCCTTGCGGCGTCCGGCAATGGCCTTGCCGATGAGCAGTTCGTTGGTGTGCGGCCCATAGACGTCGGAGGTGTCGAGGAAATTGAGGCCCTGGTCCAGTGCGTGGTGAATGGTGGCGACGGACTCCGCATCGTCGCGGTTGCTGTAGAAGTCGCTCATGCCCATGCAGCCGAGGCCGATGGCGGAAATGGCGGGGCCGTTGCGGCCGAGGGTGCGGGTTTTCATGGTGTTCCTTCTGAAAATATTGAGTTGGGGAATGTCAAAAAAATGGGAAGGGCCAGCGTTTCAGGCACGTTTGGGCATTGTTCGCAGCTCCTGGTAGATGCGAATCTTCTTGCGGATGTATTGAAGCGTTTCACCGAGCGCGCGCATGTCTTCCTCGACCCGCCGGGCATGCTCTTCCAGCAGGGTTTGCCGCTCGGCCAGGCTGTGGGGCGCCTGCCCCTGGCGCAGCAGCTGCGCGTAACGCTGCATGTCGCGCATGGACATGCCGGTGGCACGCAGGCGCACCAGGAACTCCAGCCAGCGCATGTCAGTGTCGCTGTAGCGGCGCGCGCCGCCGCGGCGGTCCACGGGCGCAATCAGGCCGATCTGCTCGTAGTAGCGCAGGGTGTAGGCAGTTAAGCCGGTGGCCTTGGCGGCCTCGGCGATGCTCAGAGATGTGCTCATGCCGTTACTGTAAAACTTCGAGTGCACTCGAAGTCAAGCCATTATTTTTCTGCCTGGATACATGGCGCGAGGGGCGGTTTGGATGGACCTGTGATGCGGCGTGCTGCGACTACATGCCGGAGGTGGCACACATGGGCCTGCATGTGGCCGAAACGGCAGAGATGGTGGCGAGCTTGACCGTCGCCAACCGACCCGCCAAGACCGCCTTCTTCAAGGTAAGTTAAGAACTTCCAGCTTTCACCTTGAAGAGCATGCTTCTCAGGTTCTCAAGCCACCGGCAACACGATGTCGACCCGCCCGCCGCCCATCGAGCCGCGTGTGAGCTTGAGTTCCCCCTGGTGACTGGCCACCAGGTCGCTCACCACGGCCAGCCCGACGCCGTGCCCGGGCACGCGCTCGTCTCCCCGCACGTGGAGCCGCAGGGCGGACTCCGTGTCGCTGAACCCGGGGCCATCGTCCTCGATGCGGATGCACAGGCGCCCTGCTTCGCGCCACACCCGCACCATGATGCGGCTGCGCGCCCACTTGGCCGCGTTGTCCAGCAGGTTGCCCAGCATCTCGAACAAGTCGCCCTCGTCGATGCGCCAGGCCAGGTCGGGCGGGCACTCGACGCTGAAGTCCAACGCCCTTTCGGCATAGACCTTGGCCAGCGCGTCGCGAATGCGCTCCAGGATCGGCGCCACCAGAAGCGGCGGCGCAAAGCGCGCGGCGCCCCCCGCAATGGCGCGCCCCAGCTGGTGCTGCACGATGTCGTCCATGCGGCTCACCTGCTGGGCCACCGTTGCTGGTAGTTGCGCCGGCTCGGCCAGGGCGCTGCGCAGCACGGCCAGCGGAGTCTTCAAGCTGTGGGCCAGAAAGCTCAGCGCGTCGCGATGCCGGGTCTGGCGCTCGCGCTCCTGCTGGATCAGGGTGTTCAGGTTGTCCGTGAGGCCCGAGATTTCGGTGGGGTAGCGGCCCTCGATGCGCGATTGCTCACCCTCTTCGATGCGCCGGATCTCGCTGGCCACGCGCCGCAGCGGTGCCAAGCCCCACCGCAACAGCCACAGCTGGGCCAGCAACAGCAGCACGGCGGCGCCGCCCAGCCAGAGCCACAGGGTGCGGGTAAAGGCGCCAACCTCGCGGTCGAAGGCCGCGCGGTCTTCCAGCACCGTGAGCACCAGCGGTGCCTCACGCGCGGAGGCCTTCCAGGTGACGGCATAGCTGACCGACAGGAAGGACCCACCGGCCCCATCCACCGTCTCGTTGCGCCATTGACCGGGTTGCAGGCTGCGCCGGAACGGCGGCGGAAAGCCCAGGGTCGAGGCTGACTGCCACTGATCCCCCCGCAACACGTTGTAGATACCGGCGTACAGGCCAGACCCCGGCAGCGAGAGGCGCGGCTCCGCAAACTCGGGCGGCATCACCAGCGCACCGCCGGCATCAAGTTCGGCAGCTGCCAGCAGCAGGTAGACGGTGCTCTGCAGCCGGCCAAAGTGGACGGTGCGCACACTGTCCTCATGGGCACGCTGCACCGCCAGCCCCGCACCGGCCATGAAGGCCAGCAGCACCAGCGCAGCCCCCAGAAGCAGGCGGGCGCGGATGGAGTAGCCGGCCTTCATTCCAGGGTGAACCTGTAGCCCCGCCCCCGCACGGTGTCGATGGGGCCGAGGCTGCCGTCCGGGTCGAGTTTGCGCCGCAGCCGACCCACCAACACCTCCAGCACGTTGCTGTCGCGGTCTTCCCCGTGCGGGTACAGGTAGTCCGACAGCGCCTGCTTGGTGACGATGCCCGGGCGCTGGCGCACCAGATACTCGAGCAGGCGGTACTCGAACGCCGTGAGCTCCAGCACCGCGCCATTGAGCCGCACCGCCTGCGCCGACAGGTCGATGCTGAGGGGGCCGAGCGTCAGCACGTCAGAGGCCGTCTTGAGCGAGCGCCGCAGCAAGGCCTTGAGCCGCGCCGCCAGCTCCGGGTATTCGAAAGGCTTGACCAGGTAGTCGTCGGCCCCGGCCTCCAGCCCCACCACTTTGTCTTGCCAGCTGCCGCGTGCGGTGAGGATCAGGATGGGTATGGCACGCCCCTCCTGGCGCAGGCGCTGCACGATGGTCAGCCCGCTCAGCTTGGGCAGCCCCAGGTCGACGATGACCAGGTCAACCGGGTACTCGCGCGCCAGGAACAGGCCCTCTTCGCCGTCCTTGGCCTGGTCGACCCGGTAGCCATCGGCCTCCAGCTGGCGGGCCAGGGTGAGCCGCAGCGCGGCATCGTCCTCGATCAGTAACAAGCGCATGGGTTAAAGCTGCCGCAGGCGGCCCTAGTGTGGTGTTGCATGCTTGATGGCACAAATAAAAATGATGGATTTTTGGTCAGGGCAAGGCGCAAACCACAGCGATACCCGTAGGTATCGCGCGGATTTGCAACGCCGCCATGGCCGAAAAGACGCATTTTTATGTGCCAGATAGCGTGCAACACCACACTATCGAACCTGGCCGGTGGCGACGTCCACCTGGATCACGCGGACCTCACCAGCCGGCGTGACCACCTTGACGCGCCATACCGGCCGGCCCGAAGACTCGGACTTTTCGACGGACAGCACGCGGCCGCCACTGGCCCGCTGGGCCGCCGCGGCCGCGTCGTCACGGCTCAGGTCGGCCCAGGCCAGGCTGGATGCCACCAGCAAGGTGGCGCAGAGCAGTTTGGCAAATGCGTTCATCGTGCGTTCATCGGTTGTAAGCACCATAGTACTCGCGACCGCCACGGTCATCGCGCCTGCCCTGGTATTCGCTTGCGCCCTGGGACTCGCGCCCCACCGACGCCACCGGCTCCACCGGGGCCACCGAAACGCGCACAGGCAAGGTGCGGCCCGGCTTCTCGCGGGTCACCGTGCTGTAGACCTGACCGTGGTACTCGTACTCGACCTGGTAGCCCGTGAGGCGGGACTGCACGTCGTTGACAGTGTTGCAGGTTTGCACCTGGCGCTGCTGCGGCTGGGATGCCTGCTGGTAGCCACCACCCCAACCGTTCTGGTTGGCAAAGTGCTCGCCGGCCAGCGCGCCGACCACGGCACCGAGCGCGGTAGCGGCTTCGCGGCCGTGGCCCTTGCCGACCTGGTTGCCCAGCACGGCGCCGGCCACACCGCCAACCGCCAGCCCGCCGTAATTGCGCGAAGCGGCCACGGGTTGCTGCTCGGTCACCCACTGGCTGGTGCACTCGTTGCGCGGCACGGAGACGTTCTCGTATTGGGGGTTGACATTGCGCACGCGGGCAGTGTCGTTGAAGGTCTGGGCTTGGGCGCCCGCTGCCAGCAGCGTGGTCAGGCAAAGAATGGCAGAACGTTTCATGAAGAGGCTCCTTGGTTGATATGGAGCACAGCTTACAAAGGGCTAGGTGAACGCAAGCTGAACGAAATCAATAAAGGTTCTTCGCGACGCCTACCCCAAGCGCCGCGGCATGACCTGCGTGCCCGAGCTGATGGCCGCAGGCGTCAACGTCGCCTTCGGCCAGGACTGCGTAATGGACCCGCGGTACGGCATGGGCTCGGGCGACATGCTGGAAGTGGCGCACACGGGCCTGCATGTGGCGCGGATGACGAGCCAGAAAGGCATCCGCCAATGCTTCGACGCTGTGACGACCAATGCCGCGAAGGTGATGCACCTGCAGGGCTATGGGCTGGAAGTGGGATGCGATGCGAGCTTTGTGCTCTTGCAGGCGCGGGACCCTGTTGAAGCGATCCGGTTGAATGTCTGGAGGAAGGGGAAGCTGGTGGCGGAGACGGCGGAGGTGGTGGCTAGGTTGCAGTTGGCAGGACGTCCGAACGAGGTTGGTTTCTCACATCAATGAGAATGCCTAACAGGATGAGTCGTAACGGCTGCTTTGGGCGGCTCCAGTCATTTGCGCGTTTGCACCAGGGGGAAGGTCAGGACTGACTGCTGACTTTTGCCTGTCGGAACTGCTCGCTCCAAACTGGACGGTCGCATTTACAGGCTGGCCGCCAGCAATGTGGCGATGATTGCGTCGACGGAAGCAGCCGGGAGTTGGCCAAAGCCGATACTCAGCTCTAACACCAGTTCTAACCAGCTCTGCGTAGCCCGCGAAAAGTCCGGGCCGGTGCACCAACAATGGCTGGCATGAACGGCGTCTTCTGTTCCGCGATTTTGCCTATACATGCCATGGCACTGTTGAGCGTCTTTGAGCTGACGGTTACACGCTCACTCCTTTGAGGTGACCAGCCTGGCCAATCTGCGATGGCGCCGTCTCGTCCAAACGGTCATCGCCAACACATGGTGCGTCGAGTCGCCTTGGACAGAATCCGGCCATAGCCCCTGACTCACTCCGGCTGGATGCCCGCCTCCTTGACGACCTTGCCCCACTTGGCGAGGTCGGACTTGATCACCGCGGCGTACTCCTGCGGCGTTCCGCCCTGGATCTCGATACCCGCAGCCTCCAGCTTGGCTCGCACGTCAGGCAGCTTCAGCGCTGCGTTGATCTCGGCATTGAGCTTGGCGACAATCGCCTTGGGTGTTCCGGCCGGCGCCAGGAACCCTCCATTCGTGTTGGCATCATAGCCTTTGAGCCCCTGTTCGTTCGCGGTCGGCACGTCCGGCAGAGACATGCTTCGCTTCTGGGTTGACACCGCAACGGCTCGTACGTTGCCGGCTTTTACCTGCGACTGGATGGCGCTGATCGTGTCGATGTAGAGCGCGGTGCGCCCGGCCAGCAGATCCGGGTGGGCGGCGGAAGAGCCCTTGTAGGGGACCAGCAGCATGGGCGCACCGCTCGCCATGCGAAACATCTCGGCCGCCATTTCCTGTGCACTGCCGCGGCCAGAGGTGGCTACCTTAGCCTGGTCTGGATTGGCTTTCATCCAGGCCACGAACTCGGGCAGTGTCTTGGCGGGAATCTGCGGGTAGATGGCGAACACCAGAGGGACCTCGTGGGTGTAGATGATGGGCTCGAAGCTTTTTTCCGGGTCCCAGCCCAGGTTTTTGAACAGGAACTTGTTGGTGTTGTGGCTGCCGCCCACGATGCCGATCGTGTAGCCATCGGGTGCTGATTTGGCCAGGACATCCGTGCCGAGGTTGTTGGATGCGCCAGGCTTGTTTTCGATGATCACCGGCTGACCCATAGCCGCCCCGATCTTGTCTCCAACGACGCGGGCAATGGTGTCGATCGCGCCGCCCGGCGGGGCGGGCACGATGATCTTGATGGTGCGGGTCGGATAGGCCTGGGCCGATGCCAGGGTCGGAACCACGGTCAGGGATGCCGAGACGGCAAGGATTTTTAACAGGGATGTGAGTTGCATGAAAGTCTCCTTTTGTGGTTGGGTCAATCGTCATCAAGCGCCGGCGGAATCAATGAAATACCTTCGCGCTACACGCTCTGCACCTGGCTCTCAGCCGCGCCCGACGTAGGGCATGGCGCTGGCCATGATGGTCATGTTCAACACGTTGGCGTCCAGCGGCAGCGCGGCGATGTGACGCACTGCGTTGGCCACGTGGTTGGCGTCCATCATGGGTTCAGGCGCGACCGTGCCGTTGGCCTGCAAAACGCCGCGGGTCATGCGCTCGGACAGTTCGGTCAGCGCATTGCCGATGTCGATCTGGCTGGCCACGATGTTGAAGGCTCGCCCGTCCAGTGCCACGGCCTTGGTCAGGCCCGTCACCGCGTGCTTGCTGACGGTGTAGGGCGCGGTGAAGGGGCGCGGCGTGTGCGCCGAGATCGAGCCATTGTTGATGATTCGTCCGCCCTGCGGCGACTGGCGGCGCATCAGCCCGAAAGCGGCGCGCGCGCACAGGAACACGCCGGTCACGTTGGTGTTGATCACGCTGAACCATTTGTCCAGCGGCAACTCGTCCATCGGCACCGCCGGGGCGTTCACGCCGGCATTGTTGAACAGCAGATCGAGTCGGCCGAAGCGGTGCTCGATGGCGGCGAACAGCGCCTCCACGCTGACCGGGTCGCTCACATCAGTGGGCACGGCCATCGCCGTCTGGCCACGCGTTTGGGCCTCGGCCACCAACGCCTGCAAGGGCTCGGCACGGCGGCCGGCCAGGACGACGCTCCAGCCGTCGTTAAGCAGGCCAAGGGCCGCGGCGCGGCCGATACCGCTGCCTGCACCTGTGACCAGCGCGATCTTCTTGGGGGTGGTGGTGTTCAAAGGGAGTCTCCTGTCATGGGTGTTGAATCTCCGGGGCTGGTGCTGCCCACGGTCATGGAAAACTGGCCGATGCCCGCCACGTCGCCCTGGACAACATCGCCAGGTTGCAGTGGGCCCACGCCCGCGGGTGTGCCGGTGTAGATCAGGTCGCCGGGCGCGAGCGTCACCGACCGCGACAGCATCGCCACCAGTTCGGGCACCGGCCACAAGAGGCCGGACAGGTCGGCGCGCTGCCGTTCGATGCCGTTGACCGTTAGCCACACGCTCCCCTGCCTCGGATGGCCGCAAGCCGCAGCCGGTACCAGGGGTGTGCAGGGGGCCGAGTGGTCGAAGGCTTTGGCGGCCTCCCAAGGGCCACCGGCACGCTTGGCTTGCTGCTGCAGGTCGCGCCGCGTGAGATCGAGCCCGGCGGCATAGCCCCAGATGTGATGCGGCTCCACATCGGCCGGGGCGATGTTCCGGCCGCCACGGCCGATGGCCACGACCAGCTCGATCTCATGGCAAAAGTCGTCTGTCTCCGGTGGGTAAGGCAGGACGCCGTGCGCAGGCACCACCGCGTTGGCGGGCTTCATGAACCAGGCGGGCATCTCCAGGGGCGTGGCCTCGTCCTGACGCCAGCGGTAGTTGCGGCCGATGCAAAACACGCGGCCCACCGGAAAAACCGCCGTGCTGCCAGTCACGGCCAGGGTCGTCGGCGCAGGCGCGGGGAAAACAAGCTCCGTCATGGCGCTCATTCCGTGGAGATTTTTCGGCTGCGAATGATCTGGGCGTAGCGCCGCCTGTCTTCTGCGATCAGCTGGGTGAATTCCTGCGGGGTGGTCGCGCGCGGCACGCCGCCCAGCGACACGAAGCGCGCCTTGACCGCTTCGTCCGCCAGGATGCTGCGAACGTCGGCCGCGATCTTGTCCACGATGGCCGGTGGCGTGCCGGCGGGGGCCAGCAAGCCCAGCCACGAGATGGCATTGAAGCCGGGGAGCACGGTTTCCGACAGCGTGGGCACGTCGGACAGCGCCGACACGCGCTTGTCAGCGGTCACGGCCAGGGCGCGCAGCTTGCCGGCCTTGATATGCGCGGACGCTTCCAGCACCGTCATGAAGGACAACTGCACATGGCCGGCGAGCAGATCGGCGATGGCCGGACCGCCGCCCCGGTAAGGCACATGCAGGATGAAGCAGCCGGTCTGCTCCTTGAACATCTCGGCCACCAGGTGCGGTGCCCCGCCGGCCCCCGCGCTGCTGTAGCTGAGCTGCCCCGGCCGGGACTTGGCCAGGGTGATGAATTCGGCGGCCGTGTTCGCCGGGACGGCCGGGTTGACCATCATGGCCAGCGGCAGCTCGGCCAGCAGCGAGATGGGCGCAAACGCCGTGTCCGGGTTGTAGGGCATCTTGGGATACAGCGATGGATTGATCGCCTGCGTGCCAATGTTGCCCAGCAGCAGGGTGTAGCCGTCCGGCTTGGCCTTGGCGACCAGGTCTGCGCCGATCTGCCCCGCTGCGCCGCCCTTGTTCTCGATGACGACGGTTTGCCCCCAGCGCCTGCCCAGTTGCTCGGCGATGATGCGCGCGCCCGTGTCGGTGCCGCCGCCGGGCGGGAAAGGCACCACCAGCGTCACCAGCCGGGAAGGGTAGGCCTGCGCGAAGGCGGGCGCGGCCACCATCAGGCCGAGGGCGATGGCCAGGCTGAGCGGGAAGTATCGGCTGAACCGGGGGAAATGCATGGATTTGTCTCCTGGGTGTTCTGTGGTGTTCTTTTTTTTTGCCAGCTCAGGTGGTCAGGCTCATCGCCGGGCGCTCGCCGGCCAGGGCCTGCGCGATGCTGGCCAGCACCATCTCGCCCATGGCGGTCCGGGTCTCCCAGGTGGCACTGGCGCGGTGCGCCTGCAGGGTCACGCTGTCGGACTGGCGCAGCGCCAGGGGAACGCGGGGTTCGTCAACGAACACGTCCAGGCCCGCACCGGCGATGCGGCCGGCCGCCAGCGCCTCTGTCAGGTCGGCCTCATTGACCAGGCGGCCGCGGGCGACGTTGACCAGGAAGCCGCGTGGGCCGAGCGCTTCGAGCACGGCCGCGTCGACGATGCCTTCGGCGGTGTCTGCCGCCGCGCACAGCACCAACGCGTCGGAGTCATACGCGAGGTCCACCAGGTTAGTCACAAACCGGTGCGCTATGTCGTCCATGGGGCGCAGGTCGGTATAGCTGATCGGGCAGCCAAAGGCCGCCGCCCGAACCGCGACGGCGCGGCCAACCCGACCCATACCGACGATACCAACGCGCATACCGCTGAACCGGCGAGCAAGAGGGATGGCGCTGGGCTGGGGGCGAAGTTCCCACTGGCCGTCGCGCACGAAGCGGTCGCCGGCACACAGGTTTCGGCAGGCAGCGATCAGCAAGCCAATGGCCAGATCGGCGACGTCTTCGGTCAGCGCACCCAGGGTTGCGGTGACGGGCAGGCCACGGCCTCGGCAGTAGGCCAGATCCACCGCATCGGTGCCGACGCCATTGACGGCCACCACCTTGAGGCCAGGCAACTGCTCCAGCATCGCTTGCGAAATGCCGGTGTGCCCGCCGGTGATCACGGCGGCGATGGATGCGCCATGTTCACGCAGCCAGGCCTGCTGGTCCGTCACCTCGAAGAATTTGTGGACGGTGTAGAGCGATGCGAGCTTGTCGTTGATCGCAGGGATCAGGATGGGATTGAGCTGGAGGAGCTGAGGTTTCATGTCAATTCATTCAAGTGGGGGCAGACGAGGCCCATGTGTTCAAGGTGCTTTTTCAAAGATGTGGGCATGTTAGTAAATGATTGATAAATTGGTCAATATTGATGTATAAAATCAATATATATAAATTTCTTAAGCTCGACCATGGCTTCCTGGATTTCGATGAATGAGGCGTGCCACCTACTTGGTGTGCGACCTCAAACGGTTTACGCCTACGTGAGCCGCGGCAAGCTGGAGGTCATGCCCGATCCGGCCGATACGCGCCGTAGCCTTTACCGCGCCGAGGATGTTGCCGGCCTGGCCAAACGCAAACAGGCCGGCCGCAAACATGAAACCCTGGCCGCCAACACGCTCTTCGGCTCGGAGCCCAGCATCCCTACGGCCCTGTGCGCGTTCTTTCGCGGGCGCCCGTATTACCGGGGCCAGGATGCGGTGAACCTGGCCCGGTCGGCCAACCTGGAAGACGTGGCTCAACTGTTGTGGGCCGCCGAGCTACCCCTCGACTTTTCGTCCTCTGCGGCATCTGCGCAGATGCACTCGGGCCCGCCTGGGCGAGTCGCTGCTTTCACGGCCTTGGCCAGTTTGGCCGCCACCGGGCATTCGACCCGTGGACGTTTGACCCGGGTGCTGCACAGCGAGGGCCAGAGTCTGGTGGGTCAGCTGGCCAATGCGTTCGGTGCCCGGCACGGGAGCCAACCGCTGCATCTGCGCTTTGCGCAAGCGTGGAAGCAATCGACGCAGGTGGCCGATTTGTTGCGAACGGCCATGGTCTTGCTGGTCGACCACGAGTTGACAAGTTCAGCGTTTGTCGCACGCATTGCGGCCTCGACAGGTGCCTCGTTGCCGGCTTGCCTCCTGGCTGGATTGACCACCCTCTCGGGGCCCTTGCATGGCGATGCCTCAGGCCGAGTTCAGGCGCTGTTCAGCGAAGTGGAACGGCTAGGGGAGGACCAGGTGCTCGCCCACTACCTGTCGACCGGCCTGCCTCTGGCAGGTTTTGGCCACCACCTCTATCCCGACGGTGATCCGCGCGCAGCCACCTTGCTGGCGTTGTTCGAGCCCCCGGACGTGATCGCGCGCTTCATAGAAAAGGTGACCATGCTGACCGGTTTGCAGCCCAACATAGACGTAGCCTTGGCGGCCCTGGTTGCGCATCATCGACTGCCCGCCGATGCGGCCTTTGGCCTGTTCGCAACGGCGCGTAGCGTGGGACTGTTGGCGCACAGCCTGGAACAATTGGGCGTGGCGCAAGTGATCCGCCCACGGGGCCGCTATGTGGGCCAGATGCCTGACATGGCGCAGAGCGCCCGCAACTAGGGGTTCTGCGTGGTTCGAGCTTCTGGCGGATGGTTACGACCAAAAAGCGAGAACCCACGGTCAGCACCTTCGCGATCATGGCGATCATGGCGATCATGGCGATCAGTCGGATTGCGGCATCGTTCAGGTTCTGGGTGCCGGAGATGATACGTTGGGACTTTCGGTGTCGCACTGGGCAAGAAACAAATCGCGCCGAACGGGCCCTGAACGCAATGGCACCATCCACGACCTGCGCCATCTGACCTGGTTCTCGATTGACAACGACGACATGCGCGACCTCGACCAGCTAAGCGTGGCCGAGCCGCTGGCTGCTGGCTGCACGCGCCTGCGGGTGGCCGTGGCCGATGTCGATGCCATGGTGAGGCCCGGCGGCGCGGTGGATGGCCATGCGGCCGTCAACACCACGTCGGTGTACACGGTGGCCGGCGTGTTCCCGATGCTGCCGGAGGTCCTGTCCACCGACCTCACCTCGCTGCACGAAGGGCAGGAACGCCTGGCGATGGTGGCATTGCGCAGGTGGCGTCCACGCCCTACCCTGACAGTCGCAACCAACCCCCAATGAGGCGATACCCAGTTCCCATATTTTCTTGTATCCTCAATTTGGCTTTTAGCGGCTTTCTCTTCAATCAATCTGTGCTTATGAAGACAACAAATTAGGACAAAGTCATCATGCGTTCTGCCTGGTATTCAAAAAACGGTGTGGCCCGTGAGGTCCTGGTGGTTGGCGAACTGCCAACGCCGATGCCCGCACCGGGAGAAGTTCGCGTCAAACTTGCGACGTCGGGCGTCAACCCCTCGGATGTCAAGTCAAGGCTTGGCCGGCCGCTGGGCACCGAGCGCATCGTGCCGCACAGCGACGGCGCCGGCGTGATTGACATGGTGGGCGACGGTGTGTCGTCCAGCCGAGTTGGCGAACGCGTCTGGATCTGGAATGGGCAATGGCAGCGACCGATGGGCACCGCCGCTGAATACATTGCGCTGCCCGAGGCGCAGGCCGTGAGGCTGCCGGTCACGACGGATTTTGCGGCTGCCGCCTGCCTCGGCATCCCGGCGATGACCGCCTGTCAGGCGATCCACCTGCTGGGCGACATCTCCGGAAAAACCGTATTGGTGATCGGCGCGTCGTCTGCGGTTGGTCACTATGCTGCGCAGCTGGCAGTCATTGGCGGTGCGGAGGTGATAGGCACCGTCGGGTCGGTAGAGAAAGCAAAGCACGCGCTGGATGCCGGCGTCAAAGCGACGATCAACTACAAGACCGAGCCTGTCGCGCAGCGGGTGAAGGAGCTCACTGCCGGCCGCGGCGTGGACGCCATCGTCGACATGGATTTCTCGTCCACCCTACAGTTACTGCCCGACGGCGCGCTCGCGCCTCATGGCACGCTCGTTTGCTATGGCTCGAATGCGTATGGCGACGCGCCGGTTCCGTTTCGCACTTTGCTGTTCAGCTCGATCAGCTTGCGATTCTTTCTGGTCTATGACCTCACCCCGGTCGACCGGCAGATGGCGATCAAAAACCTGACCGACTTGCTGGCCAAGGGGCGGCTATTGCACACGGTAGGCGCCCGCTTTGCATTGGACGATATTGCTGGCGCGCACGAGGCCGTTGAAGGCGGGAAGGTGGTGGGCAACGTTGTCCTGGACTTGCCTTGACCGCCAGGCGGTTCAGGTTTGGTGACCAAAAATCCGGACCCCGTACCGCTTTTTTGAGCCCGATTTTCCGGCCCTGCTCAACTCACTTCACGTCACTTCACTTCACGAGTTCCAGGACCTCGGCCTTCTTCTTTTTGATCAGCATCACCAGGAACTTTGCGGGCTGGGTGGTGCTGGCGTTGCGGCCAACGGTGTGAATGTCGTTGGGGCCTTCATAAAAAGTCTGCCCAGGTGTCAACGTGACTTCTTTCCCGCCCTTGACCTGCATCACGATGGAGCCTTCGAGCACGTAGATAAAACCGTGTGCGCGGTGGCGGTGCACAGGGTCGGCAGCGCCGGGTGCGTAGTCCACGGTGATGACCAGGCCTTCCTTGCCGGGCAGGTCGGAAAGGTCTTTGGACATGAGCGGCGTGACGCTGACGCCCTCGATGCCGCTGGCCAAGGCTGGCTGGGCGAACAGCGCGCTTGTTGCCAGAAACAGGGGGATGCAGATTTTTTTCATGGATGACTCTTCAAGTTTGTTGGCGAGACCGGGCCCACGCGCATGCACGCGAGCCCGCTCCCGACGGGGGTGAATTGCAGATGCCGGTTGCGGCTCAAGGGATTCCGGTCACTCCAGCGGCTTGCCGGACGGCGGTTGCCGCATGCCCACCGCCATGCGGTTCCAGGCGTTGATCTGCGCGACAACCCAGGTGAGATCGACAATTTCCTGTTCACTGAACTGGCCCTGCAGCGCCGCGAAGGCGGTGTCGTGGTCGCCATGCTCGTCGGCGAGCCGGGTCATGGTTTCGGCCCAGGCCAATGCGGCGCGCTCGCGCTCGCTGTAAAAGCCGACTTCGCGCCAGGTCGAGAGGCTGTTGATGCGTAGCCAGGTTTCCCCGTGCTTGCGCAGATCGCGCACATGCATATCGACGCAAAAGGCGCAGCCGTTGATTTGCGACACACGGGTCTTCACCAGTTCGATGAGGGGCATGCCCATGGTTGAGGTGGCGGTTGCGGCTCCCACGCTGGCCATGGCCTGGTAGGCCTTGGGTGCGAGTTGGGTCCAGGGGAGTCGAGCTTCGGTCATGTGTTTCCTTCGGGTTTAAGTGACTCGGAATTGAGATGCACATACCTACAAGACGGCTGGCGGTGCCGTTTTGTGACAGAAGCTGCCCTGCTTATTGCAATTTCAGCAGCTTTTTTAAAACTTTTTCAGCGGTTCAGGGGTGAGTTCAGGGGTGGCAACTGATTGCGCGAGCTTGTCGAGGTGCGCTGGCCCCGACAACGCCGTCCCGGTCATCACCAGCGGGTACATTGCTACAAATCACCCACTGGCACCTTATGGACACCATCAATCTGCACCGAATCGCCGTCGAGGCGATGCGCTCCCGAGGTTTGCTGCCCGCCTTTGCGCCGCAGGCCTTGCAAGAGGCCGAAGCCGCGCGCCGGACGGGCCCTGAACGCAATGGCACCATCCACGACCTGCGCCATCTGACCTGGTTCTCGATTGACAACGACGACACGCGCGACCTCGACCAGCTGAGCGTGGCCGAGCCGCTGGCCGCTGGCAGCACGCGCCTGCGGGTGGCCGTGGCCGATGTCGATGCCATGGTGCGGCCCGGCGGCGCGGTGGATGGCCATGCGGCCGTCAACACCACCTCGGTGTACACGGCGGCGGGCGTGTTCCCGATGCTGCCGGAGGTCCTGTCTACCGACCTCACCTCGCTGCACGAAGGCCAGGAGCGCCTGGCGGTGGTGGTCGACATGCAGGTAGCGGCAGACGGCACGGTGTCCGAATCAAACATCTACCGGGCGGCGGTGCTCAATCGCGCCAAGCTCACCTACGACGCCGTCTCGGCGTGGCTCGACGATGTGGGGCCGCCACCGCCGCAGATCGCCAGCGTCCCGGGACTGGAGGACCAGGTGCGTTTGCACGACGCACTGGCCGGCCAGCTGCGGCAATGGCGCCAGACGCGCGGCGCGCTGAATGTCAACACGGTGTCCGCCCGCCCGGTGTTCAAGAACGGGCAACTGACGGACCTGCGCCCCGACGAGAAAAACCGCGCCAAGGACCTGATCGCCGACCTCATGATTGCGGCCAACGGCGCGACGGCCCGCTTTCTGGTCGACAAGGGCTTCCCCTCGCTGCGCCGCTTGCTGCAGGCGCCGCGCCGTTGGGACCGCATCGTCGCGCTGGCCTCTAGCCATGGGGTGCAGCTGCCCGCGGCGCCCGATGCTCTGGCGCTCGACCGCTTCCTGTGCACGCGACGCCTGGCCGACCCAGCCGGTTTCGCCGATCTGTCGCTGGCGGTGGTGAAGATGCTGGGCTCGGGCGAGTACGCGGCCGCACCCGCTACCACCGGTACAGCGGAGGCCAACGGATTGGGGCACTTCGGGCTCGCGGTGAACGACTACGCACATTCCACCGCGCCCAACCGGCGCTTTCCCGACCTGGTGACGCAGCGCCTGTTGAAGGCCTCCCTCGCGGGCGAGGCGCCGCCCTATTCGGCCGAACAGCTCACCGGGATCGCCCGGCATTGCACGCTGCAGGAAGACAACGCCAGCAAGGTCGAGCGCCAGGTGCTGAAGGCCGCAGGGGCCTGGCTGCTGCAGCGGCGCATTGGCGAGGTCTTCGACGCCATCGTCACCGGCGCCGCGGCCAAAGGTACCTACGTGCGCATTAGCAGCCCCATGCTGGAAGGCCGGGTGGTGCGCGGTTTTGAAGGGCTGGACGTGGGCGACACGGTGCGCGTCAGGCTGGTGGCGGTGGATGCAGAAAAAAGCTATATCGATTTCGAACACGCTTGAGCTCCGCACACGGCTCGATGAGCGGAATGTAACGCCCGGTGAACAAGCCCTTGCAGCGGGCACGGCCGGCGCCATCTAGTGTGGTGTTGCACGCTATCCGTCAAGCATGCAACACCAACCAGGCTGAACACGGCCCGCCGGGGCCGGTCATCGAGGAGTTGTCATGTTGAAACGCCTGACCCTGCTGTGGGCCGTGCTGCGCGGCGACGCGCGGCAGCTGTGGTTTGCGCTGCGCCACCCCGACGCACCGGGCTGGCTGAAGCTGGGCACCGCGCTGATAGTGCTGTACCTCTTCTCGCCCATTGATCTCATCCCGGATGTGCTGCCCGTGATTGGCGCGGTTGATGACCTGGTGCTGGTGCCGCTGGCGATCCGCTGGATGCTCAGGCGCCTGCCGCCGGATATTGCCCAGGCAGCGGCAAGGCGCCGCACCGGCTGACACCGGGCCGGTGTTCGGCTAAGCTGGGGGCTGAAACGCCCCCGCCGCGCCACTGATGCGTAGGGGTGGCGCCCTTATCCGTGCAGATCGTGAAGCCTTGACACCTCATCAAACCATGAACTACTGGCTAATGAAATCCGAACCCGAGGAATGCTCGGTGGACGATGCGCTGGTGGCCCCCAAGGCCACGATCCCCTGGGTCGGCGTGCGCAACTACCAGACGCGCAACTTCATGCGCGACGGGATGCGCGTCGGCGACGGCGTGCTGTTCTACCACTCGAGTTGTGCCGAACCCGGCATCGTCGGCATTGCGCAGGTGGCGTCCACGCCCTACCCTGACCCGACGCAGTTTGACCCGAAGTCGCCTTACTACGACGCCAAGTCAAAGCCAGAGGAGCCGCGCTGGCTGCTGGTGGATGTGCAGGTGCTGCACAAGACGCGCAACCTCACCCTGCCCGAGCTGCGCGCCAATGACGCCCTTGCAGACCTGGTGGTGCTGCGCAGGGGGAACCGCCTGTCGATCACGCCGGTTGAGCCGAAGCACTGGCGGGTCATCTGTAAACTGCTGGGCATCCCGTAGCGCTAAAAGCAAGCTGCGGATGACCTTTGCTTCGGTGGGTGCGGGGACGCGAAGACGCAGATGAATGATGCATTCCTGGCCAGCCCCTATATCTATATAAATACTAAATACACGTCGAAGACGCTACAACTTTAAGGAACATGAATCATGGGTGCACAGTGGAAAGCAAAAGGCAAGGCGCAGGCCGCCGATGCCCGGGGCAAGCTGTTCGGACGATTGGCCAAGGACATCATGGTCGCCGCGCGCGGCGGGGCCGACCCGGCCTCCAATTCGCGTCTGCGCCTGGTCGTGGAGCAGGCACGCAAGGTGTCCATGCCCAAGGACACGCTGGAGCGGGCCATCAAGAAAGGCGCGGGGCTCACGGGCGAGGCGGTGCATTTCGAGCACGTGATGTACGAAGGCTTTGCGCCGCATCAGGTGCCGGTGATGGTGGAATGCCTGACCGACAACGTCAAGCGCACCGCGCCTGAAATGCGTGTACTGTTTCGCAAGGGTCACCTGGGCGCTTCCGGCTCGGTGGCCTGGGATTTTGACCATGTGGGCATGATCGAGGCCGAGCCCGTGGTTGCGGGCAGCGACCCCGAAGTGGCGGCCATTGAAGCGGGCGCCGAGGACTTTGAGCCGGGCCACGAGGAGGGCACCACGCTGTTCCTGACCGCCCCCACCGATCTCGATCTGGTGAGCCGCGCCCTGCCCGCCCAGGGCTTCACGGTCATTTCCGCCAAGCTGGGCTACAAACCCAAGAACCCGATTGACCCCGCGAGCCTTGACCCCGCACACCTGGAAGAAGTCGAAGCCTTCCTGGCCGCCATCGACGCGAACGACGATGTGCAGAACGTGTTTGTGGGCCTGGCGGGCTAAGCTCTGAAGCTCGCTCCCCTTCCGGGGGAGGGTTGGGGTGGGGGCCAGCGGCGACCGAGTCAGCATGGTTGCCCGACGCCTACGCCGTGAGCCCCCATCCCGGCCTTCTCCCAGCGGGGGAAGGAGATGATCGGCACTGCACTAACGAGCGGGTGACCCCGCGGCGGATTGCTTGCCTTCCAGCAGCTTCACCAAGGCCCACAACACCCGGTTCGCCGGCGTGGCAACGCCCAGCGCCTCGCCGCGCTGCACGATCAGGCCATTGAGGTAGTCGATCTCGCCACGCCCCCCCGGTCACCGTCCGGAAGGTAGCTTTTCTTTGCCTCGTTCGTCCGCTAAGCTCAACTCCTTCCCAAAATGACCCACCAAGGCAAACCCCATGACAAGCTATTGGCTCATGAAATCCGAACCCGAGGAATGCTCGGTGGACGATGCGCTGGCTGCCCCCAAGGCCACAGTGCCCTGGGTCGGCGTACGCAACTACCAGGCGCGCAACTTCATGCGTGACGGGATGCGCGTGGGCGATGGCGTGCTGTTCTACCACTCCAGTTGTGCCGAGCCCGGCATCGTCGGCATTGCACAGGTAGCGTCCACGCCCTACCCTGACCCGACCCAGTTCGACCCGAAGTCGCCTTATTACGACGCTAAATCAAAGCCAGACGAACCACGCTGGCTGTTGGTGGATGTGCAGATGCTGCACAAGACCCGCAAACTCACCCTGCCCGAGCTGCGCGCGAATGACGCCCTTGAGGATCTGGTGGTGCTGCGCAAGGGCAACCGCTTGTCGATCACGCCAGTCGAGCCGCAGCACTGGCGGGTTATTTCAGAACTGTTGGACGGCTCAGCACGTTGAAGCGACTAACGGAGACTTCTCCAATCAGCCTGCTTGGTCAGCCAAAGAAGCCTGCTTGCGAATACGCACGTTCTGCCAACGCCTTCGCCAGCATATCAGCCGGATTCACCAGGCGCACCTCCGGGTAGCCTGGGACGGATTGCAACGCCAGGGGGATTTCCGTGCAGGCGAGGACAAGGGTCTTGACACCATGCCGAAGCGCCAGGTGCCCGGCGACCTCTTCGAAACAGGCCCGCGCCAAGGGAAGGTCACCTCCCTTGACGCCTTGAACGATTCCTCGCATGACCAGCGCCTGCTCTTCAGCGGTCGGTACGTAATGGCGAATTCCCGCGCGACCAAGAGAGGCCTCGTACAAGCCGAGGCGGTGCGTTCCCACCGTGGCCATCAGCCCGACAGCGGTTACCCCCTCGATAGCCAGTTGCCGGGTCGTTTCCCTGACGATGTGCAACAGTTCAATGTCGGGACAGCGAGCCTGCAGTTCCTCATGCCAGGCATGTGCGGTGTTGCAGGCCACCGCGACGGACCTGGCCCCTAACGCCGATAGTTGCCGCAGGGCCTTGAGCATTCCTGGCAGCGGCGTTTCTTTTTCTCCCAAGAGGGCTTCAGTGCGGTCTGGCAGGGGGACTTGGGCCAGCCAGTGTTCGGGGAACGCCTGGTCGGTGACGGGCTCGCCCCGCGCGACCAGAACAACTTCACAGGCATTGACGAAGAGTCTTGAAAAGTCACTGCCGGCCGCCGGACCCATGCCCCCCAGAATGCCAACAACATGCGGCGCGGTCATGGCAAAGCACCCTGCTTGCGGAGCACCGTGCCTGCATCCACGCAGACGGTGAGGCCATCGCGACAGGCGAGGCGGCCATTGACAAAAACTGCATCGATCCCCGAACTTACTTCGGTGGGATGCTCGTAACTGGCGTTGGCGCTCACACGGTGCTCATCGAAGATAACGATGTCCGCGTGATTTCCCACTGCCAGGGTTCCCCGGCCGGCGAGGCCGAAACGCCGTGCGGTGAGTCCCGTCATTTTGTAGATGGCGGCCTCAAGCGGGAACAGCTTTCTCTCGCGCACGTAGTGTCCCAGCACCCGGGGAAAGGTCCCCCACAAGCGCGGATGCGGCCGCACGTCATGTGCCAGGCCGTCCGAGCCGATCATCGCCATCGGGTGGCTCAGGATACGGCTGACGTCTTCCTCACTCATTGCGAAGTAGATGGCTCCGGCCGGCTGCAATGCTTGCGCCACCTCTTCTGCGGATTGATTTCTCTCGCGCGCAAGATCTTTCAGGGAGCGTCCTGCAACGCCAGGCTCAGGCTGGGACCACGTCACAAGCACATCGCTCGACTGTTTCACACGGGACGACAGCAGCATGGTGGACGAAGCGTTGTAGGGGTAGCAGTCAAAGCACACCGACTGCCCTTGCGCCGCTTGCTCCAGCATGGCCAATGTCTGCACGGACCGGCCGTGGTTGGCTGTGCCGACCAGTTTGTGATGGGAAATCACGGTGCCCACACCCAGTTCCCGGCCTATGTGCAGTGCCTCGCGCAGCGCCTCGTCGATGGCATCGCCTTCGTCGCGGATGTGCATGGTCACGATGCCCCCGGCTGCCTTGAGCTGCGCGCCTACGGCCATCACTTCTTCGGCCGTCGCGGCTTTTGCCGGTGGGTAGTACAAACCCGTCGACAGCCCGATAGCCCCTGCAGCCAGTGCGGCAGTGAGCTCGGCCGCCATGCCCGCCGATTCCGCAGGCGTCGCTGCCCTTTCAAGGTCCGCCACATACTTGACCCGTAGCGTGGAATGGCCGACGAGGCAGGCGACGTTGACGGCCAGACTGGACTGGGCCAGCGCATCCAGATATGCCGAAAAACTCCGGTATACCCAGCCGTCCGTTCCCAGGATGTCCAGCGGCGGTGGCGGATTTTCAGTCTCCAGCGGGGCAAGGCTGACCCCACAATTACCGGACACAACCGTCGTCACGCCCTGTGACAGCTTGGGGTGGGGGCCCACCGTGGGCATGAGCAGCAAGCGGTCATCATGGGTATGCGCATCGATAAAGCCCGGCGCGACAATCCGCCCGTGTGCGCTTACCCGTTCGCTCGCCGGCACAGACGACAGGTCGCCGATGGAGACGATTTTTCCCTGGGACACACCCAGGTCGGCACGCACCCGGGCCGCCCCAGTCCCGTCAATGACCTCGCCGCCTTCAATGATGAAATCGAACATACGCTTTCAATCCACCTGAACGCCGGCGCGCTTGACGACCTCCGCCCACATCCGTGTCTCCCGCAGGGCGCGATCAAACAGGCGGTCGGGCGGCCCGATGGTTGTCTCGAAGGAAATGGCAGCATAGCGCTCATTGATCGCGGCGTTACCCAGTACCTTGTTGATTTCGCCGTTGAGCCGCATCACGATGTCGCGCGGTGTGCCGGCGGGCGCCACGATACCGCCCCAAGCAGTAGTTTCATAGCCCTTGATGAACTCGCCAATGGTCGGCACGTCGGGAAACAGCGGGCTGCGCGCCCGGCCTGAAACGCCGAGTGCCTTGATACGGCCGTTCTTGATGTGCGGTGCGATGGACGACAGGTTATCGAACATCAGGTCGACCTGACCGCCCATCAGGTCCTGAATGGCCTGCGGACTGCCACGATAGGGCACGTGGGTCATAAAGGTGCCCGTCATGCTCTTGAATAACTCACCACCCAGATGGCCCGTGGTGCCGTTGCCTGGAGAAGCCATGCTGAGTTTGCCGGGCCTGGATTTGGCCAGTGCGATCAACTCGGTCACGTTCTTCACGCCAAGGTCGTTCCTGACGACGAGCGCGTTTTGCACATAGCCGATAAGCGCTACCGGGACCAGTTGCTTGTCGGGGTCGTAAGGCAGCTTCGCAAAAAGGGATCTGTTGATCGCCAGCGTGCCCACATTGCCGTAGCCCAGGGTGTAGCCATCCGGCGCGGCGCGTGCAATCTCCTGCATGCCAATGTTGCCGCTTGCGCCAGGCTTGTTGTCGATCACAAAAGGCTGCCCCAGCGTCTTCATCAACTCGCTAGTCAGGATGCGACAAATGTTGTCGGGCGAGCCGCCTGCAGCAGACGGCACGATTAGCCGGATGGGCCGGTCTGGCCAGGCAGCGCGTGCCAGCAGGGGCGATGAGGCCATCGCGATGGCACCTAGTTTGAGGAGCGTTCGCCGGTTCGCTTTTAATTCGGTCATGGGGGCTGCCTTTAAGGTTGGGCAATGAGAAAACTGAATGATGCTTGGACAAATCTTTAGCTACAAACGACAATTTGTGCGTCTTCCATGTTTTTTTCTCATGCACCATGATGTTGCGCGCACCTTCCACTATGTCCCTGGTATGCCTTGAGGCTAGCGCACGGTTGCGGTCCTTCACTGCAGCCGCGCAAGAGCTGCACTTGACGCAGGGCGCAGTCAGCCGTCAGATCATGGCGCTTGAAAGCCGCCTTGACGTAAAGCTGTTTGTGCGGCGCCGGGATGCGGTCATCCTCACCGAAGCCGGCCGTTATTACCTGGACGAAGTGAGCACCATTCTCCAGCGCCTCGAACGCGCGACGGCCAATGTTATGGCCCTTAAGGGACGCGGGGGTTCGCTCACGCTGTCGGTCGGCGCGTCGCTGGGCAGCTATTGGTTAATTCCGCGCCTGCCAGACTTCACGCGCGCGTACAGCGAGATCACCCTGAATTTCGCCACCCGAGTAGGGTCGGTTGATTTCAAGAGCACGCCGGTGGACGCTTCACTCGAATTTGGCGACGGGAAGCGTGCCGGGCTGCACAACGATTTTGTTTTGCCGCTGGCGATGTCACCGTATGCCTCACCGGCATGGATCGCCAAAAACGGAAAATCGCTAACGTCCCGGACACCGTTGTCCGCATTGGTGCACCACACGACGGTATTGGACGCGTGGCAAAAATGGTTCGACCACTCCGGCATCGAAATCGGTACCGGGCAAGAGGGGCCACGCTACGAGTTGATGTCGATGGCCCTGAATGCTGCGGTGGTAGGTTTGGGCGCAGTGCTGCTGCCTGACTTCATGGCCAACGATGCGGTAGCGACCGGCCGGTTGCGCCGGCTTTCAAGGAAGCAATGGGTGTCTACACGCGGTTACTACCTGGTCTATCCGGAAGAATCGTCCGGGCTCGAAGCGCTCAAGGTATTTCGCACCTGGCTGCTTGCGCAGGCGGCGGCAGAGCAGGTCTGAATTGGCAGCCGGGAAGCGCGGCACTGGCGGGTGATCTCCACACTGCTCGGCAACCCGGAGCGCTGAAGCGAAGAGATTGCCCCCTCCCTTCGAAGGCGCGCGAGAACGCGGGCCCTAAGGGTCCTAAGGTCTCTTCGACTCCATCAACTTCACCAACGCCCACAACACCCGATTCGCCGGCGTGTTGATCCCCAGCGCCTCGCCGCGCTTCACGATCAGGCCATTGAGGTAGTCGATCTCGCTGCGCTTGCCGCGCGCCAGGTCTTGCGCGGTCGATGAAAATTGGCTGGGCATGGTTTCGGCGATCTTGCGGATGGCGGCGTCTACGTCGCCGGGCACCTGCACGCTCTCGGCCTTGGCCACGGCCAGGCATTCGGCCACTACGTCGCTCATCACGTCTTTCACGCCCTCGCCCTGCACCGTTTTGCCATACGGCAGCTGGGCGATGGCCGAGACGGCGTTGTAGGCGCAGTTGAGGATCAGCTTGGCCCACAGCGCGCCGCGCACGTTGTCAGAAATCTCGGTCGGCACACCGGCGGCAATGAGGGCCTGGGCCACACCTTCGCTGGAAAAGGACCTGGAAACAGCCGGCTCGATCACCAGCTCGCCGCGGCCGTGGTGCTTGACGTGGCCGGGGCCGGCCATTTCGGTGGCGACGTACACCACCGCGGCGGCCACGGCGTGCTGCGGCAGCACGGTACGCAGGCGGTCGGCGTTGTCCACACCGTTTTGCAGGCACAGCACCAGGGCATCGGCCGGCAGGTGCGGCCGAATCAGCGCGCCGGCCGATTCGGTGTCGGTGGACTTGACGCTGAACAGCACCAGGTTGGCGCCCTGCACCGCGCCCGGGTCTGCGCTGGCGGCCAGGCGCACATGCTCGTCGAAGGTTTTGGTTTCCATGCGCAGGCCGTCGCGGGCGATGGCTTCCACATGCTGGGGCCGGGCGATCAGCACCACCTCGTGCCCGGCGCGAGCGAGCATGCCGCCGAAGTAGCAACCGACGGCGCCGGCGCCCATCACGGCGACTTTGAGGGATTGGGTCATGAGGTGGCTTTCAGAGAGATGCGAAGACAAGGATTGTGGGTCAAGTCCGCCGTGTTTGCAGGCCGTCAGGCCGCTTAGCCGAGGCTTCCGGCAAAACGCCGGCCCAGGTGATCGCGCTCGAAAGCCGCGACCACAAAATCGATGAACACGCGGGTTTTGGCAGGCATCAGGCTGCGCGTGGCGTAATAGATCGAGATCGCGCCGGCATCCACATACCAGCGCGGCAGCAGCCTGACGAGTTCGCCGCGTTCAAGCCACGGCAGCACGTCGGGCACGGCAAGCAGCGTCACGCCCAGGCCCAGTAGCGCCGCGGCGCGCATGGCGGTCGGGTCGTTCATGACCATTGACTCCATAAAAATTGCTGGAACCTCAGCACCGGCCGCATCGCGCATGACCCACTGGCGAACCCGGCTCGTTCCGCTGGAACGCAGAGCGATACCTTTGAACCCGGCCAGGCCCGCAGGGTCGGCTGGGGCCTGCTGGCCTGCCATATAGGCGGGCGACGCCACGGCGACCAGGTGGATCGGGGCCAAGGCGCGCGACACGACGCCCGGCGACAGCTCGAAGCCGCCGCCGATAGCTGCGTCATACCCCTCGGCGATCAGGTCGACCGGGCGATTTTCAAAGTGCCAGTCAGGGCGAATCAGCGGATAACGGTCCAGAAAAGCCGGCAGCAACGGCACGATGTAGTCGATGCCAAAGGTAGGCGACATGCTGACCTTGAGCGAGCCGACGGGGTCGCCGCTGTCGCTGGAGACGGCCGCGATGGCGGACTGCAGTGCGATGAGGTTGCCGCCAATCGACGCCAGGAAGCGTTCACCGGCTTCGGTCAGCGTGAGTTTGCGGGTTGAGCGCTGAAACAGCCGTACGCCCAGGTTTCGCTCCAGCATGGCCACATTGCGGCTCACGGCGGCAGGCGTCAGCTCCAGGCGCCGCGCCGCCACGGAAAAGCTGCGGCCTTCGGCGCTGCGAACAAACGATTCGAGGTTGGCCAGGGTTTCCATTTCGCCATCTTAAAGCAATGCTTGAAAATAATTCAACCAATTACCGGCTTATCAAAAGGCAATCAAAAACCCATCATTCACCCATCAACAACCAAGGAGTGAATTTATGTCTACCCCCTCAACCACAAGCAACACCCCCACCATCGGGATCATCGGCGCCGGAGCCATCGGCTCGGCATTTGCCAAAGCCCTGGCCCGCCAGGGCATCCATGCCACGCTGTCCAACAGCCGCGGCCCGGACTCGCTCAAGGACATCGTGCGCGAACTTGGCCCCACCATCCACGCCGGCACCGTCAAGGAGGCGGCCTCAAAAGACATCGTGCTGGTAGCCGTCAACTGGGGCCGCCTGCCTGCCGCGCTGGCCGGTTTGCCCAACTTTGGCGGCCGTGTCGTCATTGATGCCAACAACGCGGTCGAAATACCTTCGCTCACGCCCGTAGACCTGAACGGCCGCGTTTCCAGCGAAGTGTTTGCCGAGCTGGTGCCCGGCGCGCGCGTGGTGAAGGCCTTTAACCACCTTGTCGCGCAACTGCTGGCCACAGACCCCGCCGACCAGGGCGGCAAACGCGTGCTGTTTTTCTCGGGCGACGACGTCAAGGCAAAGGCGACCGTGGCTGCACTGATCAGCCAGCTCGGATTCTCGGGAATCGACCTCGGCTCTTTGGCTGTGGGTGGGCGCCTGGCGCAGTTTCCCGGCGGCCCGCTGCCAATTCTCAACCTTGTGCATTTCAGCTGAAGTCAATGCGCTGGCGCCCGGCACAAGATACACGGCCGGGTCCGCAGCTTCTTCTGCTCACAATCCCGGCTGGCCGGCGGCTGACTGGAGGCCGTGCCTCGTTTACCATGAAGAACTACTGAACAAACTTGCCAGGGGCTTGCTATGGACCTCGTCAAGGGCTGCCAACCTACAATGAATAAATGAATGTTCGCATCGGCCACTGGCCTTCCATCCCTTGCGCACTGACCATTCAATGACAGCAAGGTACCGGCGATGAACCCAATCCATAAGGCAAGCCCACAGGGCATGCAACGCAGACAGGTGCTGGCCGGGGCCATGGCGGCAGCGCTGCCCTGCCTGCCCGCCGTTTCCTCGGCTGCAGCGGCAAAGTCGATTCTGGTCGGCGGCCTGCCTGTTACCTGCAACCTCACCCTGCCAGTCGCCTGCATGGCCAAGGCCGCCAGCAATGCCAAGGGCGGCGGCCCGGCGTTTGAGTTTGAATACAGCAAGTACAGCGGCTGGCCGGAGATCAAGGAGTCCCTGATGACGGGCCGCATCCAGGCGGCCTACATGCTGGCGCCGCTGGTGATGGACCTGACCGACAAGAAAATTCCCCTCAAGATCGTCTCGCTGGGGCACCGCTCGGGCGCGGTCATCATGGTGCGCACCGATTCCGCGCACAAGCGATTTACCGACCTGAAAGGCAAAAGAATCGCCATCCCGAGCCGCTTTGCTGTCGATTTTTTGTTCCTGCGCAAGATGCTGGCCAAAGAGGGCATGACGCCCAAGGACATCGAGATCATCGAGATGGCTCCGCCCGACATGCCTGCCGCCCTGTACGCCAAAGCGGTGGATGCCTATTGCACCGGCGAGCCCTTCGGGGCGGCGGCGCAGCGCGCGGGCTATGCCCGTCCGCTGTCCATGACACGCGACGAATGGCGCAACTACATCTGCTGCGTGCTCACGGTGCGCGAAGAACTGATCAAGGACAACCGCCCGCTGGTCCAGGAGCTGGTGAACTACGTGCAGGCGGCCGGCACCTGGCTTGACCTGGGGCCGGCCAGCCGCAACAAGGCCGTGGATATTGCTGCGGGCCGCAAATTTTTCAACCAGGACCCGAACATCATCCGCTTTGTCATGGAAAACCCGGCGGACCGTGTGACCTATGGCGACCTGCGCATGATCAAGGCGGAGTTTGACGATTTGATGAAGCTGTCGCTCGAAGCCGGCACCATCAAGCGCCCGGTCGCTTACGAATCCTATGTGGACGAGAGTTTTGTCAAAAACATCAAGCCCGTCACCATCACACTCTGACTTCAGGACACCCCTTGAATCGCGCACTACCCGTCTTTTTTTCGCTGCTTCTTTTCGCCGCCACAGCTGGCGCGGCTGCCAGTTCGGGCCTGAAGTCCGGCGTGTTCGAGCCGCCGCGCATGGCGCCGGACTTCAGCTTGCGCAGCACAGCCGGCACCGACCTGCAACTGAGCCGCTACCGCGGCAAGCTGGTCATTCTTGAATTCGGCTACACCTCCTGCCCCAACGTTTGCCCGGAGTCGCTGGCGATGCTGGCGCAGGCACGCCAGAAGCTGGGCACGCTTGCCGATCAAGTGCAGGTGGTTTTCGTTACGGTCGATCCCGAGCGGGACACGGCGGACCTCCTGCGCAAGTACCTGGCGGCTTTTGACCCCACGTTTGTCGGCGTCACCGGCACGCCGGCCCAGATGGAGAAGGTGCGCCAGGACTACGGCATCACCGCAAAAAAAGAAATGGTCGAGGGCAGCAAGACCAACTACGCGGTGCACCACTCGTCTTACCTCTACTTTGTAGACCGCCAGGGTAGCCTGCGCGGGCTAATGCCTTTCGGGCGCAGTGCCGACGACATCGTGCATGACGCCAGAATTTTGCTCAAGAAATAAGCGTGCCGAGACAAGTGAAGTCCCTGCGCCGCGTCTGGCTGCTGCTGTTGATGCTTGCCGCCTGCACGCTGGGCGCATTCGGATGGGCCGCGCTTGCCCCCGTCTCCGCCATGTCCAGGGTCGAATTGTTCGAAATCCCCAAGGGCACCTGGGCGCGCCGGATGGCCGGCGACAAGCTCGCGATTCTTCCGTCCGAAGTCCGCCTCACGCTGGGCCTGAACGACGTGCTGCTCCTGAAAAATTTGGACGATGTACCGCAGGCATTCGGGCCGGTGCTGATCATGCCCGGCCAGAGTTTCCGCCTGCCGTTTGAGGTGGCGTCAAACTATCAGTTTGCCTGCTCCGCGCATGCCAGCGGGCAGATGAGCGTGGTGGTTGTGCCCAAGCCGGAAACCGCCTGGGAGCGCCTGCAGTGGCGTGCGGCCGCAGCGTATGCGGCGCTAAGAAACCAATTGTTGTAAGCGAAGGGTTTGGGTGGAAAAACTAAAAAATATCCTCGCGCCGCTGGCCGTGCTGGTGGCGCTGATCGCCTGCTGGTGGGTGATCGTGCTGCAGACCGAGAGCGTGATTTTCCCCACGCCGCTGCAGGTAGTGACCGGCACCATGGAGCTGGTCGCAGACGGCACGCTGTGGGAGCACATAAGCGCGTCGCTGTTTCGGGTGGGCATCGGCTTTTTGAGCGCCACCCTGGTCGCCGTGCCCATGGGGCTGTGGATGGGCCGTGTGGAGGGCGCCTACCGCACGCTCAACCCGATCTTCCAGATCCTGCGGCCCATATCACCCATCGCCTGGATTCCGCTGGCCATCCTGTGGTTTGGCGTGGGTAATGTCTCGCCGATTTTCCTGATTTTTATCGCGTCGGTCTTCCCGATGATTGTGCAAACCGCTGCCGGCGTGCACACCATCGAAAAGCGCTATCTGCGGGCGGCCGACAATTTTGGCGTGTCGCGTTACACCCTGTTCCGCCAGGTCATCATTCCCGCCGTGTTGCCCGAAATCATCGTTGGCATGCGCATTGGCCTGGGCGTGGCGTGGCTGGTCGTGGTGGCGGCAGAAATGATCGCCCTGCGCTCCGGCCTGGGCTACCTCATCATGGACTCACGCAACGCAGGCAACCGCTACGACCTGGTGATCGCCAGCATGGTCATCATTGGCGTCATCGGACTTTTGCTGGACGGCACGATGCGCCGCCTGGAAGGCCTCAAATCGATCAGGTGGCGCTATGGACGTTAAAGACGCCAAGATTTCAGTCAGGGACATCCGCAAGAGCTTTGCCCCGGGCAAGGCGGCGCTGCCCGTCGTCGATGGCGTCAGCCTGTCGGTTGCCGACGGTGAGTTTGTGGCCATCGTCGGGCCGTCGGGCTGCGGCAAATCAACCCTGATAAAAATCATCGCGGGCTTTGAGCACGCGGATTCGGGCAGCATCAGCATCGACGGCGCGCAGCGCAACGGGCCCAGCCCCAAGGGCATTGTGATCTCGCAGCACGGCTCGGTGTTTCCGTGGCTGACGGTGCAGCAAAACCTGATGTTCGGGCTCAACGGCAACGGCCATGGCGACAAGGCCGCGCTGGCCGACCACTACACCGACATGGTGGGCCTCAAGGGCTTTGAAAAGAGCTACCCGCACGAACTCTCGGGCGGCATGCTCAAGCGGGTGGAGCTGGCGCGTGCGCTGGTGGTCAAGCCCGAGATTTTGTACATGGACGAGCCCTTCTCCGCGCTGGATGCGCTGATGAACCTGCGCATGCGCACCGAGCTGATGCGAATCCTGTCGGAAGAGCGACATACCGTGCTGCTCATCACGCATGACGTGGAAGAGGCCTTGTTCATGGCCGACCGCATCCTGGTGCTGTCGCCGCGCCCGGCGACCATCCAGGCGACTTTCGAGGTGCCGTTTGCGCACCCGCGCAAACTGTCCAGTCCGGCAATGCAGCAGATGAAAGAGCAGATTTTGGGTGAACTTGGGGTGAGCTGAACGCTCAAGCGCTCGCAGTCACTTCGCCAACAACACCACCGCCCCAATGGAGGGCACGAACCCGTTACGATTGAAGCTGCAGCGCTGTGAGGCGCAGCTTTATTTCACCTCCCATGCCTGAATTCCTGACTGCCGCCCTCTACAAATTCGTCGAGCTCCCCGACTTTGCCGAGCTCCAGGCGCCCCTGCTCGCCTGCTGCGAGTCCCATGGTGTCAAAGGCACCCTGCTGCTGGCCGCAGAAGGCATCAACGGCACGATTGCCGGCCCGGCCAAGGGGGTACATGCCGTGCTGGCTTTTTTGCGGCAGGATGCGCGCCTGGCCACGCTGGAGCACAAGGAAGCCTGGGCAGCCCACATGCCGTTTTACCGGATGAAGGTGCGGCTCAAGCGGGAGATCGTCACACTGGGCGTGCCGGAGGTGCACCCCGCCCTGATGGCCGGCCAGTACGTCAAGCCCGCGGACTGGAACCACCTGCTCGACGACCCCGAGGTGGTGCTGGTTGACACGCGCAACGACTACGAGGTGTCCATTGGCACCTTCCAGGGCGCCATCAACCCGGCCACCCTCAGCTTTTCGGAACTGCCGGGCTGGGTGGAGCGCGAGATGGCCGAAGGCGGCCGCCTGGCCCCGGTGGACGGCAAAAAGCCCAAGGTGGCCATGTTCTGCACCGGCGGCATCCGCTGCGAGAAATCCACGGCCTTCCTGCGCTCCAGGGGATTTGACGAGGTTTACCACCTGGAAGGCGGCATCCTCAAATACCTGGAGACCGTGCCTGAAGCCCAAAGCTACTGGCAGGGCGAGTGTTTTGTGTTCGATGAACGCGTCTCGGTAGGCCACGGCCTTCACGCGGGCCACTACACGCTGTGCCGCTCCTGCCGCGATCCGCTGAGCGAGGAAGACCGGGCCTCCCCGCTGTTCGAGCTGGGGGTGAGCTGCGCGCGCTGCCACGCGACCACAACCGAGCAACAAAAGCAGGGCTACCGCGAGCGCCAGCGCCAGGTCGAGCTGGCCGAGGCGCGCCAGCAGCCGCATATTGGCGTGCGGCAGCAGGACAAGTCCTGAACCCGGCCGTGACGCCCGCCTCAACCGCCCCGGCAGACCGCCCCCTGCCGGTTTTGTATTCCTTTCGCCGCTGCCCCTACGCCATGCGCGCACGGCTGGCGCTGGCCGTGAGTGGCCAGCGCTGCGAGTTGCGCGAGGTGGTGCTGCGCAGCAAGCCGCCCGAAATGCTGGCCGCATCGCCCAAGGGCACCGTGCCGGTGCTGGTTCTGCCGGATGGTCAGGTGATCGAGCAAAGCCTGGACATCATGCTGTGGGCGCTGGGGCAAAACGACCCGGAGGGTTGGCTCGTACCGCAACACGGTTCGATGGCGGACATGCAGGCACTGATCAGCCAGAACGATGATGAATTCAAGCAGCACCTGGACCGCTACAAATACCCCAACCGGTACCCGCAGGAGTCAGCCGGTGACGCCCAAGGGTTTGCACAGGCTCACCGTGCCGCGGCTGGGCGCTGGCTGGGTGAGCTGGAAACAATGCTGCACGGTGTGCCCGGTATGCCCGGGAAAGGCTGGTTGTTTGGCCCCACCGCCAGGCTGGCCGACATGGCCCTGCTGCCTTTCGTGCGGCAGTTTGCGCACACCGATGCCGCATGGTTTGCAGCGCAGCCCTGGCCGCGGTTGCAGGTCTGGCTAGCGGGGTTTGAAGCGAGTGCGCTCTATCAAGGCGTGATGGAGAAACATGCGCCCTGGCGGGCTGCGACCGAGTGATGCTATTAATTTAATAGCCTCATTCCTTGGTATTCATTGGGCTATATGTCTATTTGACTCCAGAGAAACAAGGCACCGGTTGGGGAAAAAGACAAATACCGAAGCGGGAACGGCCCTCATCCCAACCTTCTCCCAGAGGGAGAAGGAGCAAGAAGGGGCACTCTTTCAACTCTTGCAGCCTTGCAGCTCTTGCAAAAAGTTGGTTATAGGGCTTGGTTGTATGGTGTTGTGCGAATTACTCCCTCTCCCCCTGGGAGAGGGCTGGGGTGAGGGCTGAACCCGAATCCAGCCATCGATTGCGACAAACGAACCTGGGCTACAACTCCGGCGCAATAGCCTCGGCGTAGTCATACAGCGCACCCAGAATCGCCTGGCCGCGCTCGTCGGCCGTTTCTGACAGCGTGTCGATTTCGGCAAACAGCGCATCCACATTGCGCGCGCCGCCCTCGCCTTCCAGCAGGCGCGCCACCCGATGCGCTTCCCAGCGCTCGGCTTCTTCCGGCGCCAGGGTGTCCGCAAAATTGCGGGCCCGGTAGCGAAACAGCAGCTCTTGCAGGCGGTCGTCGTCAAAGCCGGTGCGGCTGTGGGCCAGCTCGGCAGGAGACAGCGCGCGCAGCTGGTTCAGCCGCCGCCGGTCGGCATTGCCGACAAAACCGCCATAGAGGTCTTCGTCCACGTCGGGCGCGGCTTCTTTCGGGCGCTGAAACACCTCGGGCCAGATGGCGCTCATGTCGGGCAGGCCGGCCGCTTTTTCGGCATTGCGCAGCGCCGCGTCCATGTCCACACCCCACTTCGCCGCCATCTCGGGTGTCAGGGTTTGCAGCTTGCGCACCACCATGGGCGACTTGTTGAGGTGCACCGACTTCAGCGGCAGGCGCAGCACGCCTTCAGGCAAGTCAGCGGCCCGGGTAAACAGGCGCTGGCGCAGCGTGGCCACGTCGAGCATCGGCAGTTCGCTCGGGTCATGCGCGAGATCCCAGGCGAGCAACTCGTTTTTATTGGTTGGGTGCGTCGCCAGCGGCCACATCACGGCCAGGCAACCGCGCTCCGGGGGGAACATGCCCGACACATGCAGAAACGGCATGGCGCTTTGCCGACTGGCGGGCAGGCCCAGTTCAGCGGCCACCCGGTCCTTTTTGTGCAGTCCCAGGCAAAAATCAAACAGCTTGGGCTGGGCCGTGCGAATCAGCCGGGCCAGGGCAATGGTGGCGCGCACGTCCGACAGCGCGTCGTGCGCGGCTTCGTGCAGCAGGCCGTTGGCGCGCGCCAGGTCTTCCAGCTTGAAGCTGGGTTTGCCGTCCTCTTTGACGGGCCAGACAATGCCCTCGGGGCGAAGCGCATAGGCCATGCGCACCACGTCCAGCAAATCCCAGCGGCCGCAGTCGTTTTGCCACTCGCGCGCGTAGGGATCAATCAGGTTGCGCCAGAACAGGTAGCGCGTCACCTCGTCGTCAAAACGAATGGTGTTGTAGCCGACGCCGATGGTGCCGGGCTCGGCCAGCACCTGTTCGATCTGCGCGGCAAACGCGTGCTCTGGGATCCCGCGCTCCAGGCACAGCTGAGGCGTGATCCCGGTGATCAGGCAGGAGGCCGGGTCGGGCAGGTAGTCGTTGGCGGGCTGGCAATAGAGCATGAGCGGCTCGCCCACCTCGTTCAGTTCGGCGTCCGTCCGGATGCCGGCAAATTGCGAAGGCCGGTCGCGCCGGGTATTCAGACCAAAGGTTTCGTAGTCGTGCCAGAGGAAGGTGTGCGGCGCCATGGATTGATGCTTGGAATATTTATAGGAGAAATTGAGCCCTGACCCAGATAGCTTGGTCGCGGGTAGCTATTATTTTGATAGCGCCATGAAAAGGATCATAAAAAGGCCCATGAAAAAGGCCGATAGCATGATGCTACCGGCCTTTTGGGGGTACGCTGAAAATCCGCGTCGTCGCGTCGTCAGTTGGTCTCTGCGGCCTCTGCCTCGGGCCTGGCTTTGCCCTCTTTCTTCAGCAGCGGCTGGATGTCGAGCTGGACCTCGCCGGTCTCGACGCCCTTCTCGTCCGTGGTGACCTGCATGTCGACGGTGAGGCGGCCGCCGTCAATCAGGCGCCCGAACAGCAGCTCATCGGCCAGCGCACGACGAATCGTGTCCTGGATCAGGCGCTGCATCGGGCGAGCGCCCATGAGCGGATCAAAGCCCTTCTTGGCCAGGTACTTGCGCAGCCCGTCGGTGAAGGTGACTTCGACTTTCTTCTCGGCCAGTTGGGTCTCCAGCTGGAGCAGGAACTTGTCGACCACGCGCAGGATGACGACTTCGTCCAGCGCCTTGAAGCTCACCACCGCATCGAGGCGGTTGCGGAACTCGGGCGTGAACAGGCGTTTGATGTCCGCCATCTCGTCGCCCGCCTCACGCGGGTTGGTGAAGCCGATGGTCGCCTTGTTCATCGTCTCGGCACCGGCGTTGGTGGTCATGACAATGATCACATTGCGGAAATCGGCCTTGCGCCCGTTGTTGTCCGTCAGCGTGCCGTGGTCCATCACCTGCAGCAGCACATTGAAGATGTCGGGGTGCGCCTTCTCGATTTCGTCGAGCAGCAGCACCGCATGCGGCTTCTTGGTGATGGCCTCGGTCAGCAAACCGCCCTGGTCAAAACCGACATAGCCCGGAGGCGCGCCGATCAGGCGGCTCACGGCATGGCGCTCCATATACTCCGACATGTCGAAGCGGATCAGCTCAATGCCCATGATGTAGGCCAGCTGCTTGGCGGCCTCCGTCTTGCCGACACCCGTGGGGCCGGAGAACAGGAAGCAGCCAATCGGCTTGTCGTCCTTGCCCAGGCCGGAACGCGCCATCTTGACAGACGACGCGAGCACGTCCAGCGCCTTGTCCTGGCCGAACACCACGCTTTTGAGGTCGCGTTCCAGGGTCTTGAGCTTGCCGCGGTCATCATTGGAGACGTTGGCGGGCGGAATGCGGGCAATCTTCGCCACGATTTCCTCGACCTCGGTCTTGGTGATGGTTTTCTTGCGCTTGTTGGCCGGCAGGATGCGCTGGGCGGCGCCCGCCTCGTCAATGACGTCAATCGCCTTGTCGGGCAGATGGCGGTCATTGATGTACTTGGCGCTCAGCTCGGCCGCGGCCTGCAGTGCGGCCACGGCGTATTTGACGCTGTGGTGCTCTTCAAAGCGCGATTTGAGACCCTTGAGAATCTCGACCGTTTCCTGCACCGTGGGCTCGACGATATCCACTTTCTGGAAGCGCCGTGACAGGGCCGCATCCTTCTCGAAAATACCGCGGTATTCCGTGAAGGTGGTCGCGCCAATGCACTTGAGCTGGCCGGAACTCAGCGCAGGCTTGAGCAGGTTGGACGCGTCCAGCGTACCGCCCGAGGCCGCACCGGCACCGATCAGGGTGTGGATTTCGTCAATGAACAGGATGCCGTTGGGCTTGTCCTTCAGCGCTTTCAGCACGCCTTTGAGGCGCTGTTCAAAGTCACCGCGGTATTTGGTGCCGGCCAGCAAGGCACCCATGTCGAGCGAGTACACGTTCGCCTCGGCCAGGATTTCCGGCACGTCTTTTTGCGTGATGCGCCAGGCGAGACCCTCGGCAATGGCAGTCTTGCCTACGCCGGCCTCACCGACCAGCAGCGGGTTGTTTTTGCGGCGGCGGCAGAGAATCTGGATCACCCGCTCGACCTCGTACTGGCGACCGATCAGGGGATCGATCTTGCCATCCTTGGCGAGCTGGTTCAGGTTCTGCGTGAACTGCTCCAGCGGAGAAGCCTTCTCGTTCTTTTCGCTGCCTTCCTCATTCTCGGCAGCGCTTTCGCCGCTCTTGGCGGGTTCGGGCGGATCGCTCTTCTTGATGCCATGGGCGATGAAATTCACCACGTCCAGGCGCGTCACGCCCTGCTGGTGCAGGTAGTACACCGCGTGGGAATCCTTTTCGCCAAAAATGGCGACCAGCACATTGGCACCGGTGACTTCCTTTTTACCGTTGCCGGTGGACTGCACATGCATGATGGCGCGCTGGATCACACGCTGGAAACCCAGCGTGGGTTGCGTGTCCACGTCGTCGGTGCCTGCCACCTGCGGCGTGTTGTCCTTGATGAAATTGGCAAGCGACTTGCGCAGATCATCCACATTGGCTGAACAGGCGCGCAGCACTTCAGCGGCACTGGGGTTGTCCAGCAAGGCAAGCAGCAGGTGTTCAACCGTGATGAACTCGTGACGTTGCTGCCGCGCTTCGACAAAGGCCATGTGCAAGCTGACTTCTAGTTCCTGGGCAATCATTGATTTTCCTTTCGGCTTGCTGACGTTTTACTTCACTGACTTCTGAATGGAATATTGGCCGGATTTGTCATTATTCAATGGGCTCGCTAATACATTGCAGCGGGTGCCCGTTTTTTCGGGCTGCTTCGGTCACCTGGTCGACTTTGGTGGCGGCCACGTCTTTGGAAAACACGCCGCACACGCCTTTGCCGTCCAGATGGATCTTCAACATGATCTGCGTGGCAGTTTCACGGTCCTTGTTGAAAAACTCCTGGATGATCACCACGACAAACTCCATCGGGGTGTAATCGTCATTGAGAAGAACCACCTGGTACATCTGGGGCGGTTTGGTCTTTTGGGGGCGGCGCTCCAGAACGACCGAATCCCCGCCATTGACATCATCGGGTCTGACGACAGGTGCCGGCGGCTGCGCCGGGGATTTGGGAGATTTGCTGGCCATGGAATTCATTCTAGCGACCGATATAGTCCAGTGCGCCCAATGGGGAAATTGGTGGCGGGAACGCGACATTCAAGCGTGACATATTTGACTATTCTGCGCCCATGAAAAAACCGCCTCGGAATCGCTCCCGGGCGGTTTGCAGGGGCAAGCCTGGCTGGCTTTACATGTGGTCGATCATCACCTGGCCGAAACCGGAGCAGCTGACCTGGGTCGCGCCCTCCATCAGGCGGGCAAAGTCGTAGGTGACTTTCTTGGATTCAATCGACTTTTCCATCGAGCTGATGATCAGGTCAGCGGCCTCGGTCCAGCCCATGTGGCGCAGCATCATCTCTGCGGACAGGATCTCGGAGCCGGGGTTCACATAGTCCTTGCCGGCATATTTCGGCGCGGTACCGTGGGTGGCTTCGAACATGGCAACGGTGTCGCTCAGGTTGGCGCCCGGGGCAATGCCGATGCCGCCGACCTGGGCGGCCAGTGCGTCGGACACATAGTCGCCGTTCAGGTTCAGCGTGGCAATCACGCTGTACTCGGCCGGACGCAACAGGATCTGCTGCAGGAAGGCGTCGGCAATGCTGTCCTTGACGACGATGTCCTTGCCCGTTTTCGGGTTCTTGAACTTGCACCATGGGCCGCCGTCGATCAGTTCGGCACCGAATTCCTTTTGCGCCAGGGCGTAGGCCCAGTCGCGGAAACCGCCTTCAGTGAATTTCATGATGTTGCCCTTGTGAACGATGGTCACGCTGGGTTTGTCATTGTCAATCGCGTACTGGATGGCCTTGCGCACCAGGCGCTCGGTACCTTCGCTGGAGACCGGCTTGATGCCGATGCCGGAGGTGTTGGGGAAGCGGATCTTCTTGACGCCCAGTTCATCCTGCAGGAATTTGATGAGTTTTTTGGCCTTGTCGCTGCCCGATTCGAATTCGATACCGGCGTAGATGTCTTCCGAGTTTTCACGGAAGATGACCATGTTGGTCTTTTGTGGCTCTTTCACGGGGGAAGGCACACCGGCAAAATACTGGATGGGGCGCAGACAGACATACAGGTCCAGTTCCTGGCGCAACGCTACGTTCAGGCTGCGGATACCGCCACCCACGGGGGTCGTCAGCGGGCCCTTGATGGACACCACGTAGTCGCGCACGGCGTGCAGCGTTTCTTCCGGCAACCAGACGTCGGGGCCATACACCTTGGTGGACTTTTCGCCCGCAAACACTTCCATCCAGTGGATTTTCTTCTTGCCGCCGTAGGCTTTGGCCACGGCTGCGTCGACCACTTTCAGCATGACCGGCGTAATGTCTGCGCCGGTGCCGTCGCCCTCGATGAACGGAATGACCGGCTCGTCAGGCACATTCAGTGAATTGTCGGCATTGACGGTGATTTTCTGGCCTTGGGCGGGCACCTTGATGTGCTGGTACATGTTTAAGAAGTCTCCGGTGAGCGCTGATGGCGTCAACAAGAAACGCCGCTTTCAGCAGTTAGGTAAAAACCCCTAAATTCTAGCCGCAAAACAATATTCCGAAATTTATGCGGGCTGCGTGTCAACCGGCGGGAAAGCGTTTTCGTTACGGTACAGTCCACGAGTTTTTTCGGGGGCATTCTTCCAATAACGTTATTTCAGGAAACTCCAAATGAACAAACTCCTCGCTGTACTGATTTCCGCCCTGTTCGCTACTGGCGCTTTCGCCGCCAGCCACGCCGGCGCTCCTATGGCTGCCGCCTCCAAGCCAGCTACCGCCGCATCGCCAGCTACGCCTGCAACCGCAGCCACCCCTGCAACCCCAGCTGCCAAGGAAGACAAAGCCGCTGCCGCTAAAGCTGCCAAAGCCGAAAAAGCCGCTGCCGCTAAAGCTGCCAAAGCCGAAAAAGCTGCTGCAGCCAAGAAAGCTAAAGAAGAAAAAGCTGCAGCCGCTGCCGCCAAGAAAGCAGAAAAGCCTGCTGCCAAAGCTTCTGAAGCCAAGAAGTAATTCCTGGGACTTCGGTCAAAATGCCCGCCCTGTGCGGGCATTTTTCATGGGCGTCGTTTATGCTGCCAGCCAACTCAACTTATCATGAACCCATGTTTATAAAACTTGCCGCGCGCAAGGTCGCCCGAAGTGTGACCCAGGCACTGATAAGCTGCGCCCTCGTGACCTCAGGCGGTGTGTTCGCCCAGGATGCCCCCCAAACCGACCTCCCACGGGTAACGCTGGGAGCCGGCATGCACCAGATAGACGCCCAGGTTGCGTCGACTCCACAACAACGACAAATCGGACTCATGTTCCGTACGGCGATGCCCCAGCACGAAGGCATGCTCTTTATCTTTGAACAGCCCTCCCAGCAGTGTTTCTGGATGAAAAACACACTGCTGCCACTGACCGCCGCGTTTGTGGCCGACGATGGCACCATCGTGAACCTTGCAGACATGAAGCCCCAGACGACTGAATCGCATTGCTCGGTACAGCCGGTGCGCTATGTGCTTGAGATGAACAAGGGCTGGTTCGCCAAAAAGGGCATCAAGGCCGGCGCCCGCCTGAATGGCACACTTTTTGAGGCCAGGCGCTGAACAACCGCAGGCTGAGAACGGCAGGCTGAGGCCGCCTCATTTAAAAAAACAAAAAAGCCGACGCGAGGTCGGCTTTTTTCATGCAAGGACCGAAGTCCTTTTCCTCCTTCTCCGCGTCAGGCGAAGTTGGCTTCCGCAAAGCCCCAGTTCACCATGTTGGACAGGAAGGTTTCCACGAACTTGGGACGCAGGTTACGGTAGTCGATGTAATAGGCATGTTCCCAGACGTCCACCGTCAGCAGCGCCTTGTCAGCGGTTGTCAGCGGCGTGCCTGCCGGGCCGGTATTGACGATGTCTACCGAACCATCGGCTTTCTTCACCAGCCAGGTCCAGCCGGAACCAAAATTGCCGACGGCCGATTTGACGAATGCTTCCTTGAACGCAGCATAAGAGCCGAACTTGGCATTGATGGCTGCTGCCAGTGCGCCACTGGGCTCGCCGCCGCCCGCGGGCTTCATGCAGTTCCAGAAAAAGGTGTGGTTCCAGATTTGAGCCGCGTTGTTGTACACGCCGCCGCTGGATTTTTTGATGATCTCTTCCAGCGTCATCGATTCAAACTCAGTGCCTTTTTGCAGGTTGTTGAGGTTCACCACATAAGCGTTGTGGTGCTTGCCGTGGTGATACTCAAAAGCCTCCTGGCTGTAATACGGGGCAAGTGCGTCAAGCGCGTAGGGGAGCGGGGGGAGCTTATGTTCCATGATTTTCCTCGTGGTGGTTAAAAACTTGTCCGGGTCATTGTAAAAACTAAATAAGTCGAGGTGCAGATACGGTCAAATCGACCTCGCCATCCGCAAGGGTAGCGCGAAGAGGCTGCCCCGCATACGTTGCCTTTGCGCGAGTGACAGGGTGACCCTGCATGTCCGCCAGCCAGGCATAGCCGCGCTGCAGCACCAGTTTCGGATCCAGCAATTCGAGTCGCAATTGTGCACGCTCAATCCGTTCCCGGCTGCGTTGCAAACTTGCCCCGATTTCCCTGGGTAGCTCCGTGTCCAACGCCTGGACCTGTAGCGTTTCGCGCATCAGGGCGGACCGCATGGCGTGCCGCAGGTTTTGCGCGAGCCCGGCCAGAAGAGCCTGCTGGCGGGTCACCAGATGAGAGGGCCGGCTGACACGGGCCGCAGCCCAGTCCAGACGCTGGGCATGCGACTGCATGTGCCGATCCACCCCGCGTTGCAAACGCTTCAGTACAAGGCCCAGGGTGTCGAGCCAGACAGTTTGCGGCTGCGCGCACAACTCCGCAGCCGCAGTCGGGGTGGGAGCCCTGACATCGGCACAAAAATCGGCGATGGTGAAGTCCGTCTCGTGCCCCACACCGCTGATCACCGGCACCGGCGAGCTCACTATCGTGCGTGCGAGTTGTTCGTCGTTAAAGGCCCACAAATCTTCCATGGCCCCGCCTCCGCGAACCAGCAGCAGCACATCCACCTCGTCACGCCGGTAGGCCTTGAGCAGCGCTTCGCGCAACTCCCCTGCGGCCTGCCCGCCCTGCACACTGGCCGGATAGATCACCACCGGTATGTGGGGGGCGCGGCGCTGCAAAGCGCTCACCACATCATGCAGGGCCGCGGCGCCCAGAGAGGTGACTACCCCAATGGCGCGGGGCAGCAGCGGCAACGCCCGCTTGCGGCCCGCGTCAAAAAGGCCCTCTGTTTCGAGTTTTTCCTTGAGCGCCAGGAACTGCTCAAACAGGTTGCCCTGCCCCGCCTGCCGCATGGATTCGACGACCAGTTGCAACTCGCCCCGCGGCTCATATACACCGAGTCGGCCCCGTAGCTCGACCAGTTGGCCGTCGCGCGGCGAAAAGTCCAGCAAGCTGGCGGCGCGGCGAAACATGGCGCAGCGAACCTGCCCCTGTTCGTCCTTCAGGGAAAAATAGCAGTGCCCGCTGGCCGCGCGCGAAAAGCCGCTGATTTCGCCTTGCACGGCCACCGGATTGAAGCGGGCCTCCAGACTGTCCGCAATGGCCCGCAACAACGAGCCCACCGGCCACACCCGCATGCCGGGCTCGCGCCCGGTGACGGGCGGTTTTTCAGGACGGGGCGACACCTCAAACATGGCCAAACCCCTTGAAAATGCGGGGGCAATACTCCACAGCGCACGGCCTGGCGCGGAGAAAAGCGGCAACTGCACTCGGACATCGCGATGAATTCGTGTAACTCATTGATTTTGAATAACTTAATTCTGCTCAAATTTTCATCGTTTTGTCACAAGCACGATTTGGCGCGGCTCGCGAACCCCATGGCGCCCACTTGCTCACAAAGTTATCCACATGTTCTGTGAGTTAAGTCTTACAGGAACACCATTTTTGAAACAGGCCCGCAGACCGCACGTAAAACCTGCGGCCTGATTTTGGTAGGCCATAATCCAGACAAATTACTTGCTTGGAGATGTGCATTGTTTTCGATCATACAAGCCGCAGGCTGGCCGATCTGGCCCTTGGTTGCCTGCTCCGTCTTGGCACTTGCGCTGGTCATTGAGCGTTTTACCAGCCTTAAAACCCCCAAAGTGGCACCGCCCAGACTGCTTGACGAAGCCATCACAGTCTCCCGTTCCGCCATTCCCGCACCCGATGTGGTGTCGCAGCTGGAACAAAACTCGGTTCTTGGCGAAGTGTTGGCCAGCGGGTTTCGTGCCTTGAATGCCAATCCACGGATCAGCGAGGACGATTTGCGCTCCATCCTGGAGGGAGCCGGTCGCCAGGCAGCCCACAAGCTGGAGCGGTACCTGGCCGCCCTGGCCACCATTGCCTCTGCGGCGCCCTTGCTGGGGCTGCTGGGCACCGTCATCGGCATGATCGAGATTTTCGGCGCCCAGGCCAGCGCCGGCAGCGTCAGCAGTTCTGGCGGGGCCAACCCGGTACAGATGGCGCAAGGCATCTCCATCGCCCTTTACAACACCGCATTTGGGTTGATGGTGGCCATACCGTCCCTGATTTTCTGGCGCTATTTCCGGGCCCAGGTTGACGGCTACCTGCTCACCATGGAACTGGCTGCAGAGCGCTTCGTACGCCACCTCAATACGCTGCGGAAATAGCCATGACCACCCTGCTTTTCACTTCGGGCAAGGCGCGGAGCCTCGCCGGCGGCAGCGGCTCATGAACTTCCGCCCCCATCCGCATGATGAACCGGAGATCAACCTGATCCCCTTTATCGATGTGTTGCTTGTTGTACTCATCTTCCTGATGTTGTCCACAACCTACAGCAAGTTCACCGAGCTGCAGGTAAAACTGCCAGTGGCCGACGCTGAGCAGCAGCGTGACTACCCCAAAGAGGTCATCGTCGCGGTCAGCAGCGATGGCCGCTACATGGTCAACAAGACTTTGGTGGAAGGCCGCGGGATCGGGGTGCTCGGTGCGGCACTGCTCGAAGCGGCAAAAGCCGGCAAAGAGAGCATCATCATCATCAGCGCCGATGCCAGCGCCACACACCAGGCGGTGATCACGGTCATGGAAGCGGCCCGCCGCCAGGGATTGACGCAGATCACCTTCGCCACCCAAAGCAGCGCCATGGCCGGCGCGAAATAGCTTTCGGGGCTTGCGGCCGGCTCTCCCTTCACAAAATGGCGAGAAACGCGTGAGAAACCTGTTGGTGAGGGCCTGGCTCACACGAGGCTGGCTGGCCTGCCTGCTCTGGCCACTGGCGCAGCTCCACGGCCTGGTCGTGCGCCTGCGCCGGACCTTGTATCGCAGCGGCATGCTCGAATCCCGTCGCTTTGCGGTTCCGGTGATCGTGGTCGGCAATGTCGTGGCCGGTGGCGCGGGCAAAACGCCGCTGGTGCTGGCCCTGGTGCGGCATTTGCAGGCGCAGGGCCTGCATGTCGGCGTGGTGTCACGCGGCTACGGACGGTCCGGCCATGAAAGTCTGGAAGTGGGTGCCGGGACACCTGCGGCCCAGGCGGGTGATGAACCGGCCCTTATAAAACGTGCCACAAACGCTCCTGTTTTTGTGGCAAAAAAAAGGACGGATGCCGTGCGCCTGCTGCTGGCGGCATACCCCTCCACGGCCGTCGTGGTGTGCGACGACGGCTTGCAGCACTACGCCCTTCAGCGGGATATTGAAATTGCCGTGTTTGATGACCGGGGTGTCGGCAACGGCTGGCTGCTGCCGGCCGGCCCACTGCGCGAACCGTGGCCAGAGCGCCAGCAGCAAGGCCTGGACCTGGTGCTGCACACCGGCCTGAAGCCGGCCTTTGAAGGATTCACCTCCAGCCGGCAACTGGCTGACCATGCCATTGCTGCCGATGGCAGCCAGATCGCCCTGGCCGCGCTGCAGGGCCGGCCTCTTGTGGCACTGGCCGGCATTGCCAATCCCGAAGCCTTCTTTGCCATGCTCAGGGCACGCGGCCTGGTACTGGAGCAAACCCTGTCATTGCCCGATCATCACGACTTTGGCGCCGACGATCTCGCGGCTTGTGCAGGCAAGACAGTCCTGTGCACCGAGAAGGATGCGGTCAAACTGTTTGGCAAGCCGGGCCTGGCGCCATTGCACCTTTTGGCCATTCCGCTGGTGTTTTCGCCCGAACCGGGCTTTTTTGGGGCGCTTGATGCACTGTTGGCGCCCCTGCTTTCTCAATTACCATCAAGCCATGGATACCAAACTGCTTGAACTGCTGGTCTGCCCCGTGACAAAGGGTCCCCTGGTCTACGACCGGGAAAAACAGGAACTCATCTCCCGCAGCGCGCGGCTGGCCTACCCGGTGCGTGACGGACTGCCCGTGCTGCTGGAAAACGAAGCCCGAACCCTGACCGACGAGGAGCTGGGACTGTGATGGTTGCCGGTTTCCTGCCCACATGAGCATGAGCATGAGTTTCACCGTCCTCATTCCAGCTCGCCTGGCCTCTACGCGCCTGCCCAACAAACCCTTGGCCGACATCGGCGGGACACCGATGGTGGTGCGGGTGGCGCAGCGTGCCATGCAAAGCACCGCCGCCAGCACGGTGGTCGCCACCGACAGCGCCGACATCATCGAAAAATGCAAGGCGTTCGGCATTGCCGCGGTCCTGACGCGTGCCGACCACCCCAGCGGCAGCGACCGGCTGGCGGAAGCCTGCACCGCGCTCGGCCTGGCTGACGATGACATCGTCGTGAACGTGCAGGGTGACGAGCCCCTGATCGACCCGGCCCTCATCGACGCCGTGGCACACCTGCTCAATGAACGGCCTGACTGCGCCATGAGCACGGCAGCGCATTCGATTGACCAGATGGCTGACCTGCTCAATCCCAATATCGTCAAGGTGGTGCTGGATGCGCGCCAGACCGCGCTGTACTTCAGCCGCTCGCCGATTCCTGCGGCACGCGACTTCGCCGGCACCGCCTGGTGGGAAGATGGCGAAAAGGGCAGCAAGCTGCCCAAACCGCTGCGCCACGTCGGCATCTATGGCTACCGCGTGGGCTTTCTGCGGCAGTTCCCTACCCTGCCCCAGGCGCCGCTGGAGCAACTGGAGTCACTGGAACAATTGCGCGCCCTCTGGCATGGGTACCGGATTGCCGTGCACATTACCGATAAGGCACCGGGCCTGGGTGTGGATACGCCGGAAGATCTGGCCAGGGCACGCGAGCTCTTTTCATAGCGGCCAGCCAGCTCACCCCGGCGTCTGTGTAAGCTGCCGTCAGGGGTGTACATGCTATCCTTGTACAAAAAGCAGGGGTGAGGTTTGCATGACGTGCTGGCAGCCCTCAACACCTGTCAAGCAGCCCATGGAGATACCGGCGCGCCGAACTCCCGGGTTGACTTCCTGAATTCATAAAAATCCGAGGACATCCATGAGACTGATTTTGTTGGGCGCGCCTGGCGCGGGCAAGGGGACGCAAGCGACCTTCATCTGCCAAAAGTACGGCATCCCCCAGATTTCCACCGGTGACATGCTGCGTGCAGCCGTCAAGGCAGGAACCCCGCTAGGCATAGAAGCCAAAAAAGTCATGGACGCCGGCGCGCTCGTGAGCGATGACCTGATCATCAACCTGGTGAAGGAACGCATTGCCCAGCCCGACTGCGCCAATGGCTTCCTGTTTGACGGTTTTCCCCGCACCATTCCACAAGCCGACGCCATGAAAGCTGCCGGCGTGAAGATTGACTATGTGCTTGAAATCGATGTGCCTTTTGAAGCCATCATCGAGCGCATGAGCGGGCGCCGCTCGCACACGGCCTCGGGCCGCACCTACCACGTGAAATACAACCCGCCCAAAGTCGAAGGCAAGGATGATGTCACCGGTGAGCCGCTGATCCAGCGCGAAGACGACAAGGAAGAGACCGTGCGCAAGCGGCTGGAGGTTTACAGCGCGCAAACCCGTCCACTGGTGGAGTACTACTCAAGCTGGGCGAAAACTTCGCCCCACGCCGCCCCCAAATACCGCGCCATCAGCGGCATGGGCGGGGTCGATGAAATCACGGAAAGAGCCTTCAAGGCCCTGTCGAGCTGAGGCGGCCCAAAGCCTCATCGGGCCGTTCTCCTGAACGGCATGCACCGGGCCTCAGCTCAGCAGGCGGAGCATCAGGTCCACCCGCGCCTTCACCGGGCTGAGCCCCTTTGAATCGGGAATGAGATCCCCCGGCTTGGGCAGCACCTGGCCGTCGGGGCAGCGCGTGGCGCGAACCACCGTGATGCCGCTGGCCTGTGCCTGGAGCAAAGCAGCTTCCAGCGCATGATGGATGGTGCCGTTGCCCGTTGTGGCGACAACCAGGCCCCGCACTCCCCGCGACATCAGGGCTTCCACCACTGCGCCACTGGCACCGGCATGGCTCATGACGATCTCAACATGCGGCCAGTCAGCCCCGCTGCCCAGGGCCGCTATTATTTTCAGGGTGTCCGGCGCCCGGTTTTCGTCAGCTTCAGGCCAACTCCTCAATAACCTCAGGCGCCCTTCTTCGACATAGCCCAGCGGGCCCGCATCGCCCGAACTGAAGGCGTCCAGCCGGTAGGGATGCACCTTCTGCACGTCCCGCGCTGTATGGATGGTGCCAGCGCATACGGCCACCACGCCCCTGGCGCCGGCGTGGCGGGCCACGGCCACGGCATCCAGCATGTTCTGCGGGCCGTCCGGTACCAGGGCCGTGGCCGGACGCATGGCGCAAGTCAGCACCACCGGCTTGGCGGGGCTGCACACCGCCTGTAAAAAATACGCGGTTTCTTCCAGCGTGTCGGTGCCGTGGACAATGACGATCCCCTCGACATCAGGCTGCGCCAGAAAGTGGTTGACGCGCCCGGCCAGCTTCGCCCACACGGCAAAGCTCATGTCCTTGCTATCGAGCTGCGCAACCTGCTCGGTGACCACAGGGCCGGCTTCGGCCAGCCCGGGAATCGCCGCCACCAGCCGATCAATACCAACCTCTGCGGCGGTGTAGCCGATGTTGTCCGAGGCGGTCGCGGCCCGGCCGGCAATCGTGCCGCCGGTACCCAAAATCACAATGGTTTGACGATTCATAAGAAGGATAAGAAGGGGACTTGCGTTCTTTGAAAAACTGGATGAAAATACAGGTACTGGATATTAAAACAGGTAAATACAAGGCAAGGTACGCGGTCATCCCTCAGCGGGCCGGTGCATCCAACCCAATCCAGGCTGACGAATCAAGGAGTCCCGGTCATGAGCATCCTGAACGAATTTCCGCATTTATCCTCCGAAGGTCCCAAGCTCACAGCTCGGCAGCAGCAAATCCTGGAATTGATCCAGAGTGCCATCGCCCGCACCGGCGCTCCGCCAACCCGCGCCGAAATCGCCAACGAATTGGGCTTCAAATCCGCCAACGCCGCTGAAGAGCACCTGCAAGCCCTGGCCCGCAAAGGCGTGATTGAACTGGTCAGCGGCACTTCGCGCGGCATACGCCTGCGCAGCGACACCTTGCGCTCCATCCATGAGTCCAGAGTCAAACAGTTTTCCCTGCCGTTGCAAAGCCTGGCCCAACTCGCCCTGCCTCTGGTGGGGCGGGTTGCTGCTGGCAGCCCGATTCTCGCGCAGGAACACATCGAGCAGACCTATTATTTTGAAAGCAGCCTGTTTCAGCGACAACCTGATTACCTGCTCAAGGTGCGCGGCATGAGCATGCGGGATGCCGGCATCATGGACGGCGATCTGCTGGCCGTCAAACAGGCCAAGGAAGCCAGGAACGGCCAAATTGTCGTGGCCCGTATCGGCGACGAAGTGACGGTCAAGCGTTTTCGGCGCACCAAGCATCTGATTGAATTGTTGCCTGAGAACCCGGATTTCAAAACCATTGTGGTCGAGCCCGGCGAACCCTTCGAGCTCGAGGGCCTCGCGGTTGGTTTGATCCGCAACACCATGCTCATCTAGACAACCCTTTCTGGTCGCACGACAGGTGGCGGGCGTTTGGTCATTGATTGGCCAACACCCTGGCGTTGCGGCCCCACTGGCGATTTAGCCAGCCCGAAATCCTGCCTGTAAACATTGGGGCGCAAGCCTCTCTAATTCAGGAGTTCATCATGGGAATCGTCAGTTTTTCAAATTCACCCGTATTCTCGGTTTTGCTTGCCCCCATGCAGGCCCTGGCGGCGTGGTTTGTGCCTGCGCAGTCCGCTTCAGACCCGTTTTCCGCCCCGGCCCGCACCCGGCGCACACCCCATCAGCTGGCCGTGCCCTTCAAGCCTGGCAGCACTCCCTCCCGGCGGTGCGCGGCCGCCGCACATGCCGCGGCAGCAAAAACCTCCGCCACCAGCCGCTTGAAGGTGGTGCGCGAGTTTGACGCGGCCGTCGGCCCCGCTTGCGCTGGCCGCATGGTCATATCCGGTCGCATGTCTGACGTCTGTGCAGAACTCGAGCGCATGGCTCAACGTGAGACCGCAGTCCAGTAAAGCCGGTGCGCCTTTGACACTTTGAGCCTGCCACGGCCGTTAGCCCACGGCACCGTGGCACCGTGGCGCCGCGCACTCATCGGCCCCTGAACTGCAGGGGCATGGGGAACAGGTTTCCTTCCGATACAAGTTGACGGCTTTCAGGCGCCACGGTTCGGAGGGAAGAAAAATCTTGCAGGCACAATATCGGCATGAATATTGTGATCCTCGATGACTATCAGGATGCCGTGCGAAAACTGAACTGCGCGGCCAAACTGGATGCATACCCTGCCAAGGTCTACACCAACACGGTCAAAGGCATAGGCCAGCTGTCCGTCCGACTCAAGGATGCCGATGTAATCGTGCTGATTCGCGAACGGACGCAGCTGAACAGGCAGGTAATTGAAAAACTGCCCAAACTCAAGCTGATTGCCCAGACCGGCCGCGTTGGCAGCCATATTGATATTGCAGCCTGCACCGAGCGCGGCATTGCGGTGGCGGAAGGCATTGGGTCACCGACCGCACCTGCCGAGTTGACCTGGGCACTGGTGATGGCTGCGATGCGCCGCATTCCCCACTACGTATCACACCTGAAGCACGGCGCCTGGCAGCAAGCCGGCCTCAAGGCCGCCTCCATGCCGCCCAATTTTGGCATTGGCTCAGTTCTCAAGGGCAAGACACTGGGGGTGTGGAGCTACGGCAAGATCGGACAAATCATCGCCGGCTATGGCCGGGCGTTTGGCATGCGAGTGATCGTCTGGGGGCGGGAAGCATCGCGCGAACGGGCGCAGGCTGACGGTTTTGAAATTGCCGACAGCAAAGCCGAATTTTTTGAGCAAAGCGACGTGCTCAGTTTGCATCTGCGTCTGCATGATGAAACACGCGGCATCGTGACCCTCGAAGATTTGTCACGCATGAAATCAACTGCCTTGCTGGTCAATACCTCGCGGGCCGAGTTGATCGAGCCTGAGGCCCTGATTGCCGCGCTCAACCGCGGACGCCCCGGACTGGCGGCTGTCGATGTCTTTGAGTCCGAACCGATTTTGCAAGGCCACGCACTGCTGCGCCTGGAAAACTGTATCTGCACACCCCATATCGGCTACGTGGAGCAAGACAGTTATGAAATGTATTTCGGGGCGGCCTTTGACAATGTCGTGAACTTCATCAAGGGAACGCCGACAAACATCGTCAACCCCGGTGCCCTGCAAGTGCGCCGCTGATTTGCCCTGATGCCGGGTACTGCCAGCACTGGGCCAACGCTGGCACGGGAGGCCGGATTCAATGGCCTCCAGCCTCAGCCGGAATCCGCTTTTTTTCTGTTGCCCGGGTTTCTCCCTCAAGATATCCTGCGGCTGTGCCACCGGCGCATGCCAGAGGCAGTCGCAGCCGGGCATCTTCTCGCGAGCAGGATTGCGGCACAGTCCTGTCGTTTGCGCCTGCGTAATAATCCTTTTCCATGAAACCAATTTACAAAACCGTTGGCATTGTTGGCACAGGTGCCATGGGCCGTGGCATTGCCCAGATTGCCACGCAAGCCGGGAGCGTCGTCAAGTTGATGGACAACCAGGCGGGCGCGGCGGAAAAGGCGCGGGAGGCCATCTGCGCGCAGTGGGACAAGCTGGTGGAAAAAGGCCGGATGGAAACCACCGCTGCGGCCAGCCACAAGGCCAGCCTTCTGACGGCCGGCACGCTGGCCGATCTGGCGGACTGCGAACTGATTGTGGAAGCCATTGTGGAGCGGCTGGACGTCAAGAAAGCCCTATTCGCCGAACTCGAGACCATCGTGTCGGCGCATACCGTGCTTGCGACCAACACCTCGTCGCTGTCCGTGACCGCCATTGCGGCCGCGCTCAAACACCCGGAACGCTTCGCCGGCTACCACTTTTTCAATCCCGTTCCGCTGATGAAGGTGGTGGAGGTCATCGCCGGCCTCAAAACCGATGCAGCCGTGTGCAGCGCATTGGCCAGCCATGCCCGCCAGATGGGGCACACGCCGGTGCAGGCCCAGGACACTCCCGGCTTCATCGTCAACCATGCGGGGCGGGGCTATGGCACCGAAGCGCTGCGCATCGTCAGCGAAGGCGTGGCTGATTTCGCCACCATAGACCGCATCCTGCGGGACCAGGCCGGCTTCAAGCTGGGCCCCTTCGAGTTGATGGACCTGACCGCGCTGGATGTGTCGCATCCCGTGATGGAGTCCATTTACCACCAGTACTACGAGGAAGCGCGCTACCGCCCCAGCGTCATCACGGCGCAACGGCTGGCGGGCGGCATGCTTGGCCGCAAGACCGGCGAAGGTTTTTACCGTTATGCCGACGGTGTCATGCAGCTTCCGGCCGAAGCACCTGTGCCCCAGGTCGCAGAAATGCCGCCGGTCTGGGTTTCGCCCAGAGCATCCCGGCGCTCGGAATTGCTGCAATTGCTGAAAAATCTCGGCGCCAAAATCGAAACGGGCCAGTCCGCGTCGCCCCAGGCCCTGGTGGTGGTGGCGCCCCTGGGGTTTGACATCACCACGGTGGCCGTGGTGGAGCGGCTGGACCCGGCGCGTACCGTGGGTATAGACATGCTGATTGATGACGCGGCGACCCGGCGGCGGGTCCTGGCCACCAACCCGGCCACCCGTACCGACATGCGCGACGCCGCCCATGCCCTGTTCGCCCGGGACGGCAAGGCGGTGAGCGTGATACGGGACAGCGGCGGATTTGTCACGCAGCGCGTCGTGGCCACCATCGTCAACATTGCCAGCGACATCTGCCAGCAAGGCATCTGCAGCCCGAAAGATCTTGAAACTGCCGTGACGCTGGGGCTGGGCTACCCGCTCGGGCCGCTCGCCATGGGCGACCGCTACGGGCCCACCAACGTGCTGGAGGTGCTGTTCAACATGCAAACCGTCTACGGCGACCAGCGCTACCGCCCTTCCCCGTGGCTGCGCCGCCGCGGCGCCATTGGCCTGAGCCTGATGCATGAGGAGTGAAACACCCCCGTCGGATGGGAATGAATCACCCCCTTCGGATGCTCACTTCGTGTAGCACCTTCCCCCCTCCAGGGGGCGGCGCCTGCGGCCTGGCAAAGCCAGTTCCGCGGCCCCCACTGGTGGCAGACCTGCGAATTGCGGCCTTCGTGGCCAACTCAACACCCCGAAAGAACTGACATGGCAGGCGCAATCAAAGGTACCAGTGAGGGCCAGACCCTTATCCTGACGATCAGCAACCCGGAGTTCAGGAATGCCCTGGGTCCCGACATTTACGCGGCGGGCATTGAGGCGCTCAACGCCGCCGAAAACAATCCTGACATCCGCAGCGTGGTCATCACCGGCGAGGGCGCGATCTTCTGCGCGGGCGGCAACCTGCAGCGCCTGCAGGCCAACCGGCGCGAGGCACCCGAGGTCCAGGCCCAGAGCATCGAAGGGCTGCACAACTGGATTGACTCGATCCGCACCTATCCCAAGCCCGTGATTGCAGCGGTCGAAGGTGCGGCGGCCGGGGCCGGCTTTTCGCTGGCACTGGCCTGCGACTTTGTCGTCGCCGCAAGCAACGCTGTCTTTGTGATGTCCTACAGCACGGTCGGGCTGTCTCCCGACGGTGGCGGCAGCTGGAGCCTGGCGCGCTCTCTGCCGCGCGCCCTTGCCAGCGAGCTGCTCATGGGCGGCGAACGCATCAGCGCCCAGCGCCTGCATGACTTTGGCCTGGTGAACAAGGTCGCATCCGCGGGCGACGCCCTGAGTGAAGCGCTCAGGATGGCCGGGCAACTCAATGCGCGCGCGCCCAATGCGCTGGCCAGCATCAAGGAGCTCATCAATGAGGCGTCCTCAAACACCCTGAGCCAGCAACTGGCCTGCGAGCGCGACCATTTCGTGCGCAACCTGCACCACAGCAATGGCGGCGAGGGCATCGCCGCATTCCTGGAAAAGCGCACACCGCAGTACCGCTGAGGAGCCGCCGGTTTTGCTCCGCCAACCGGTGACGGTAATGCATGGCCAGACGGATGGCAAAGCGCAGTGGCAGAACTTGCTTTGCATGGGAAGCGATAGCCCAAAAGATGAGGCTCATCTGCAGCGCGCTCGCCCCGCCACACCGGGATTACGGGAGTCCCGGCCGCATCGGGCGTGCCTGCGTGACAGGTTAGAACAGCGAGTTCCCCCCGCGACGCCGAGGTGACAGCGGGGTGGCGCAAGGGGCGTGCCTGGGGTGACAATGGTGGTCTTGTTAGTCACTTAAAAGACAGGCCATGGACGATCCTATTCTTACGATAGATGAAAGAGCGGCCATCAACAGTGGTCGATGGTTTTCATCACTGTCCCCGTCCCTGAGGCACGACATCCTGCGATGCGCTTACGTCAAACGCTACAAAGACGGCGAACTGATTGCCGCCCGCGGCGATCCGCCGGAAGAATGGATTGCCTGCGCGAAGGGAGCCGTGCGCGTAAGCTCCACCTCCCTCTCGGGCAAGCAGATCACCCTGACCTATGTCGAGCCAGGCATCTGGTTTGGCGACGTGGCGATTTTCGACGGCGACCGCCGCACGCACGACGCGTATGCGCACGGCGACACCACGATCCTGTGCGTGGCCAAGGCCGATTTCAGAAAAATTCTGGCGGCCCATGTGGAGCTCTACGAGGCCATGCTGCGGCTCCATGCACGCCGCCTCCGTCAGCTCTTCGGCCTGGTGGAAGACCTCAACACCCTGCCCCTGCGGGCCCGGTTGGCCAAGCAGCTGTTGCACCTCGTGCGCTGCTACGGCGTGCCCAGCCTGGCCGACGGCCAGGAAATACGTATCGGCCTGCAGCTGGCCCAGGAGGAGTTGGCCCAGTTGCTGGGAGCCTCCCGCCAGCGCGTCAACCAGGAGCTCAAGTCCATGGAGCGCGAGGAGGCCATCCGCATCGAGCCAGGGGGCCTGGTGGTGCGAAACCGCGAAGCCCTGATGCGCATCTCCGAAGCCGATATGGACAAATAAGCCCATGAGCAATTTCGATCATTTTGTAGGCACTCGGGCCGTTTCCGGGCAGCAGGTCTTTGACATCGACGTCCTCAGCACCTATCTGAAACAGCACCTCGAGGGTTTCGAGGGACCGCTGACCGTCGAGATATTCAAGGGTGGCCAGTCCAACCCGACCTACAAGCTGATCACACCGGGGCGGTCTTATGTCATGCGGGCCAAACCGGGCCCCGTGGCCAGGCTGCTGCCGTCGGCCCACGCGGTGGAGCGCGAATTCAAGGTCATGCAGGGTCTGCAGGGCACCGACGTGCCCGTCGCCAGAATGCACTGCCTGTGCGAAGACGAGTCCGTGATCGGGCGGGCTTTTTATGTGATGGAGTTCGTCGAGGGCCGGGTCCTCTGGGACCAGTCCCTGCCCGGGATGACCAACGCCCAGCGCGGCGAGATCTATGACGAGATGAACCGCGTGATCGCCGCCCTGCACACCGTGAAGTTTGCGGAACGGGGCCTGGCCGATTACGGCAAGCCCGGCAACTACTTTGAGCGCCAGATTGGCCGCTGGAGCAAGCAGTACGCTGCCTCCATTACCCAACCGATTCCCGAGATGGATTCGCTGATCCAGTGGCTGCCAGCCAATATCCCTGCCGGCGCGCGCGATGACAGCATGGTCTCCATCGTGCACGGCGACTTCCGGCTCGACAACCTGATGTTTCATCCCACCGAGCCGCGCGTGCTGGCAGTGCTCGACTGGGAGCTGTCCACCCTGGGCCATCCCTTGGCAGACTTCAGCTACCACTGCATGGCCTGGCACATACCACCGGGCGCGTTTCGCGGCATTGGCGGCCTGGACGTCGCCAGCCTGGGCATTCCTTCGGAAGCCGAATACATCCGCCGTTATTGCGAGCGCACCGGCCTGGCCACACCCGAAGCCCTCAAGGCCGACTGGAACTTTTACCTGGCCTACAACCTGTTTCGCCTCGCCGCCATTTTGCAGGGCATTGCCAAACGGGTGGAAGCCGGTACCGCCTCCAGCGCGCAGGCGGTCAGCTCGGCAGCGGGCGCACCGCTGTTGGCCAAAATGGCCTGGGGCTTTGCGCTTGAAAGCCAGCGCTGACGCTGACGCTGGCAATTTTTTTACCCCCTCACCAACACCCCCTGCAGGAGACATCATGGATTTCAGCTACACCCCCAAGGTCAAGGAACTGCAGGCGCGCCTGTTGAAGTTCATGGAGGCGCATGTCTACCCGAACGAAGCCCGCTTCTTTCGGGAAATCGCCGAAAACCGGGCCAAGGGAAACGCCTGGATTCCCACGGCCATCATTGAAGAGCTCAAACCCAAGGCACGCGCCGCCGGCCTCTGGAACCTGTTTTTGCCGCACTCCCCGCGCGCGCCTGAAGGCCTGTCCAATCTCGAATACGCGCCCCTGTGCGAAATCATGGGCCGCGTGCCGTTTGCAGCCGAGGTGTTCAACTGCTCGGCACCCGACACCGGCAACATGGAGACCATTGCACGCTACGGCTCCGAAGCCAACAAGGACCAGTGGCTGGACCCGCTGCTCAAGGGCGAGATCCGCTCGGCCTTCCTGATGACCGAACCCGAGGTCGCCTCGTCCGACGCCACCAACATCCAGTGCCGCATTGAACGCGACGGCGACGACTATGTTCTCAACGGCCTCAAGTGGTGGTCGTCCGGCGCGGGCGACCCGCGCTGCGCCATCTACATCGTCATGGGCAAGACCAACCCCGATGCCGGCCGCCATGAACAGCAATCGATGATCCTGGTGCCCGCCAGCACACCAGGCATCACGGTGATTCGCCCGCTCTCCGTCTTTGGCTACGACGACGCACCGCACGGGCATATGGAGGTGCGATTGACCAATGTGCGCGTGCCCGCCGCCAACCTGCTGCTCGGCGAGGGCCGCGGCTTTGAAATCGCCCAGGGCCGGCTTGGCCCCGGACGCATTCATCACTGCATGCGCAGCATCGGGATTGCCGAGCGCGCGCTCGAGTTGATGTGCAAGCGCCTGAACACCCGCACCGCCTTCGGCAAGCCGATCGCCCGCCAGTCGGTGTGGGAAGAGCGCATTGCCGAAGCCCGCTGCATGATCGAGCAGGCCCGCCTGCTGACGCTCAAGGCCGCCTTCATGATGGACACCGCGGGCAACAAGGTCGCCAAGGCCGAGATTGCCATGATCAAGGTGGTGGCGCCCAACATGGCCTGCCAGATCATCGACTGGGCCATCCAGGCGCATGGCGGCGGCGGCGTGTCGGACGATTTCCCGCTGGCTTACGCCTATGCGCACCAGCGGACACTGCGCCTGGCCGACGGGCCGGACGAAGTGCACCGCGCATCCCTGGCCAAGCTGGAACTGGCCAAACATCTGGCGATGCCTGGTGACATCGACATGCCGGTGACGCGCGGCGCCTGAGCCGCTTCGGGTTTTTGACGGGCCCGGCGCCATACAGCCCATGGCTGCCGACGGCTTATTTGTGTGTTGCGCGGCGCGCCCATGTCTGTCCAGAGCGCAAATGTCGCCAAATGTCGGCTCGCGTTTCAGGACCGTTTCAGGGCCATTTGAGAAACAGCGCCCCTCCAGGCCACGCAGCGAATATCCGCGCCGCAGGACATCCGCATGTTTCAGAGCCGCTCCAACAGGATTTCTGCTTTTCTTTTACAGTGCAGCAGGCACCCTGGTACCAAAGAAAACACGGAAACACCAATGATCAACGTTTACTCATGGCCCACTCCCAATGGCCACAAAGTCCATATCATGCTCGAGGAGTGCGGCTTTCGCCTCGGCCGTGACTGGCAGGCCTTTCCGGTCAACATCGGCAAAGGCGACCAGTTCAAGCCGGACTTTCTCGCCCTCAGCCCCAACAACAAGATTCCCGCACTGGTCGACCCCGATGGCCCGGACGGCAAGCCCATTTCACTGTTTGAGTCCGGCGCCATCCTGCTCTACCTGGCCGCCAAAACCGGCAAGCTGCTGCCGAAAAGCGACCGGCTCAAATTCCAGGTTTTGCAATGGCTGATGTTCCAGATGGGCAGCGTGGGCCCCATGATCGGCCAGACCCACCACTTTCGCCAGTACGCACCCGAAAAGATCGACTACGCCGTCAACCGCTACACCAATGAAACCAGGCGGCTCTACGGCGTGATGGACAGGCAGCTGGCCACCAGCAAATTCATCGCCTGCAACCAGTACACCATTGCCGATGTGGCCATCTTCCCCTGGCTGCGCAACTGGGCCAACCATGGCATCGACTGGGCCGACTACCCCCACCTGAAAAAGTGGTTCGACCTCGTCAGCGCCCGCCCGGCCGTACAGCGCGGCGTACAGGTGTTGGCGGACCTGCGCCGCCCGCTCACGGGCGACAAGGAACGCGACATCCTGTTTGGCAAGACACAGTACGCAAAGCGGTAACTGCGGGGCCGCTGAGGCCGCCGTCCTTATCGCACGGCGGCGTCCAGGGTAGCCTGAACGAGGTCCGCGCCGGCTTTTTGGCGCACGCTGTCGACGATACCTTCCGTCGCCTTGCGCATGTCGGCCCGGAACGAAGGGCGCACGGGTTCAAACTTCATGCCCCTGTTTGCCAGATCGACAATCGCGCCGATATCTTCCGCGGCGGCAGAGGTCCGCTGCGCGATGACCGCCTTGGTGGCCGCGTCCTGAATGATTTTCTGGTGCTCCGGCTTGAGCGCTTCGAACCTTTGCTTGTTGGCGACCAGCACGATGAAATCGAAAAAATGCGAGGTGTTGGTCAGGTACTTCTGCACCTCATGGAAGTTCCGGTCCCGGATCACGGCAAAGGGGTTCTCCTGGGCATCCAGCGCACCGGACTGCAGCGCGCCATAAACCTCCTTGATGTCCATCTTCACCGGGTTCGCGCCCAACGCCTGAAACGTCGCGATATGGATTTCATCCGGCTGCAGACGCAGCTTCAGCCCTTTCAGATCAGTGATCGAGCGGACTGGTCGCTGGCTGTTGGTCAGCTGACGTGGCCCCAACTCCATGAAGCCCAGGGGTAAAAAACCTTTGGCGGCGAACTTGCCTCCCAGCATGGCGCCAACCTTGCCGTCGACGACCTTAAAGGCGATCTGACGGTCGGTAAACAGAAATGGAATGCTGAGTACCGACAGCTCCGGGACCGTGCGCGAAAGGTAGGCCGTCGAGATCCAGGTCATGAACAGCTTCCCGCTGCGAACCTGGTCCACATTGTCCTGGGCACTGCCCAACTGCATGGCCGGGAAGACCTCGACCTGGATCTGCCCGATGGAGACCTTTTCGACGTCCAGCTTGAACTGGGCCATTGCCAGGCTGCTGGAGTGATTCGCCGCGAAGTTTCCCGCAACGCGCAGTGGCTCCGCGAAGGCCGAACCCAAAGCCAGCAAAGCCAGGGCGGCCCACGCCGGCACAAGCCTGATGACCTTCCAGCCGCCAGGCCGGGATATTGAACTTCTCATGAGAGTATCCTTCCTTGATTGAACACTCTCAACATTAAAGTAAACAATTATGTCGACAACAATGTACTCAAAAGTTAAAGCTGTTTGCCGCAAAAGTGCATCGACAAGCAAGCCAAAACCAGCCAGGAAGCGCTGTAAGGCGGACGATCCGTGAGATTTAAGGGAGCAGGAAAGAGGTCAGGCGGGAGGAGGATGAAGCGCAGCGAATGCCACGGCACGCTGGCCCGGTGCCGTGGCCTGCCCGGAGGGGATCGAACCCCCGACCCTCAGCTTAGAAGGCTGATGCTCTATCCAACTGAGCTACGGGCAGGTATGAAACGCAGATACAAAAAAAGCCCACACAGGTGAGCTTTTTTGATGAATTCGTTGGTCGGAGTACAAGGATTCGAACCTTGGACCCCCTGGTCCCAAACCAGGTGCGCTACCAGACTGCGCCACACTCCGACTAGTCTGCTATTGTAGCGCGGACAGAGGCGATTCTGCAGGCACCGCGTATTTTTTTGCAATCTCTCATGCCGGAAAGATGCCGGACAGCGCCCGCACCGCCACAAGATGGGCTCTCACACCGGAATAATCGAACTGTGGATTCGAAACGCCTTGAAGGCCTTGGACCCGACAGGGCTTCGAACCGATTTCAGCTTCAAATAGTGTTGCTCCAAAAAAAACCGCTGTCCGCAACGCTTGGCCCGACAGGAGGCCAGACCGCAAAACGAGGAGACTGGCATGACTGTGAGGATCGTCAAATTGGGTACAGCCCGCGGCGCCGACGAAGGCCTGCGCATAGGCACGGTCCGAAGACCTCCCCGCGGCGTCCCCAAAAGCCAGTTCTCGTCACAAAATTGGTACGACGTCTGGTACCCCAACCTCGCGCCGAGCGTGGAAACCATGAAACTGGGCCAGTCTGCCCAGTCCGGCCCGGAGGGTGACCGCGACTGGGTCGTTTTCAGAAAGAAATACCGCGCCGAGATGGCCGAGCCGGATGCCAGCCGCAGCCTGGACCTGCTGGCCGCGCTGTCGCAGCGCACCAATTTTTCCGTGGGCTGTTACTGCGACAACGAGGCGCGCTGCCACCGCTCGCTGCTGCGCGAACTGCTCGGCGAACGCGGCGCAAATATCGCTTAAAAATATCGCTTAACCTTGATGCTCGAGCCGACTGGCGCGAATGCCGCGGTGCGCTGTCTTTGACAACTTGCCACATACTTTTTCCGGAGATTATTCGATGAAGCTCAAAATCCTGGTGGGCACCGTGACCAGCACCGCCGACCATGTGGCACAGGCAATTCAGATGGATTGCGCAGACCTGGTGAGCGGCATCGACATCCAGTTGATGGACGCACTGGACATCACGACCTTTGATGCCGCCCAGGCAGAAGATGCGCTTTATCTCATCTGCACCTCCACTTATGGTGCGGGCGATGTCCCGGACAATGCCCGCGCCCTGTATGAATCACTGGGCTCCCAGCCGCAGTTCCTGGGCCAGGTGCGCTACGGCGTGATCGCGCTTGGTGACAGTGCCCACGCGCAGACATTCTGCTTTGGCGGCAAGCAATTTGACGAGCGCCTGCAGGATCTTGGCGCTCAGCGCATCGGCGAGGTCTGGTGTCACGACGCCAGCAGCGGCACCGTGCCCGAAACGGAGGGCACCGAATGGTGCCGCCAGTGGCTCGCCGAAGCGTTGCAAGCCGTGGGGAGCAGCCCGGCCACCGCCTGAGAACAGGAAAACCGTGACTCGCCCCTCGTTGTTGCTCTGTCTTTGTTCTCTCTCGCTCTTGATTAACAGGTGAAATAAGCGATACAAATAGAAGTAACCGGAGACACGCATGCAACTGAGTCGCGCCGATCATTCGGCAAGCCCTCCCCTGGTGGACATACCCCGCGACTACAACGCCGCGCACGACCTGCTCGAGCGCAATGCGCAGCGCCCCGACAAGGTCGCCTTCATCAACGGCCTGAGTGGAGAGCAACTTACCTACGGCGAACTTGCCGCGCAATCCCGGCGCTTTGCCAATGCCTTGCGGGACCAGGGCTTCGCGCCCGAAAGCCGCGTCATGCTGGCGATGCTGGACACGCCCCAGTGGCCTGTCGCATTCCTGGGCTGCATCCTGGCCGGTGTGGTCCCCGTCGCTGCCAACACCTTGCTCACCAGCCAGGATTTTGAATTCATGCTGCGCGACTCGCGCGCCCGGGGGCTCATCGTCTCGCAGGCCCTGCTGCCGGCGTTTGAACCGCTGTTGGGCAAGGTGGAAACACTCAAGACCGTCATCGTCGCGGACGCCGAAGATTCCCCAACCTACCCCACGGTAAGCCAACTGGTGCGTAACGCTTCAGCCACAAAAACCGTCGCGGACACCTGCGCCGACGAGGCCTGCTTCTGGCTGTATTCCAGCGGCTCCACGGGTGCGCCCAAGGGTACGGTCCACCTGCACAGTCACCTGATCCAGACAGCCGAACTCTATGGCCGGGCGGTGCTGGGAATCCAGGAATCGGATGTGGTGTATTCCGCTGCCAAACTGTTCTTCGCCTACGGCCTGGGCAATGCGCTGACCTTCCCGATGAGCGTGGGCGCCACCACAGTGCTGCTGCCGGCACGCCCCACACCGGCCGAGGTGTTTGGGGTGCTCAGGAAATACCAGCCCACCATCTTCTACGGCGTACCCACCCTCTATGCCGCCCTGCTGGCAGACCCGGCCCGGCCGGCGAAATCCGAACTCCGTTTGCGCATTTGCACCAGCGCCGGCGAAGCCCTCCCTGCCGAGATTGGCAAGAAATGGACGGCGCAGTATGGCTGTGACATCCTGGACGGGATTGGCTCGACGGAAATGCTGCATATTTTCCTGAGCAACCGGCCCGGCGAAGTGCGTTACGGCACCACCGGCCAGGCCGTGCCGGGCTACTCGCTGCGCATCGTGGCCGACGATGGACACGAATGTGGCGTCGGCGAAATCGGCGAGCTTCAGATCAACGGCCCGAGCGCTGCCCTGATGTACTGGAACAACCGCGCCAAAACCAAGGCCACCTTTGCCGGCGAATGGACCCGGAGCGGCGACAAGTACACGTGCGATGCCGACGGCTTCTACACCTACGGCGGACGCAGCGACGACATGCTCAAGGTGGGCGGCATTTATGTCTCACCGTTCGAGGTGGAAGCCTGCCTCATGAGCCACGCGTCCGTGCTCGAGGTCGCGGTGATCGGGGTGATGGACGCCGACCAGCTGGTCAAACCCAAGGCTTATGTGGTGATGAAGTCCGGCCAGAGCGCGACCGCCGAGGAGCTGCAGGCCCACGTCAAGCAGCTGCTGGCGCCCTACAAGTACCCGCGCTGGATAGAGTTTGTGAACGAGTTGCCCAAAACTGCGACCGGCAAGATACAGCGCTTCAAGCTGCGCCAGACCCAGCAAGCCAGATAAAGGCTGCGGAAGATTGTTCAAACTGCTTGAAGCAGCTTCAAACGGGCACGGCAATTGCTTTAGACATAAACAATTTAATCTTCAATCTCGGGTTTTACACTAGGGCTGCAGGCGCACCGCACCCTTAATATCCGTCTGGTACGTTTCCGTCTCAACCAGGAGTTTTTCCATGACCTCACGCCGACTCGTTTTGACCCGCAGTGCTGCCGTTATCGGCGCCGCATCCACTGGCCTGCTGCTGCCCGAAATCGTGCGCGCACAGTCCGGCAAGGTGCGTGTGGGCTTCATGCTGCCCTACACCGGCACCTTTGCCCAGCTCGGGGTGGCCATTGAAAACGGCTTTCGCCTGGCGATCAATGAGCAAGGCGGCAAGCTGGGCGGGCGCGAGATCGAGTACTTCAAGGTCGACGACGAGTCCGAGCCCTCCAAAGGCATTGAAAACGCCAGCAAGCTGGTGCAACGCGACAAGGTCGACGTGCTGGTCGGCACGGTGCACTCCGGTGTGCAGATGGGCATCCAGAAGGTCGCGCGTGACAGCGGCGTACTGAGCCTGATTCCCAACGCCGGTGTGCATGCCGCCACCCGCAGCCTGTGCGCACCCAATGTGTTCCGCACCTCCTTCAGCAACTCCCAACCCACCCGAGCACTGGGCCAGGCCATGATTGCAAAGGGCCATAAAAAGGCCGTGTGGATCACCTGGAAATATGCAGCCGGCGACGAGGCCTTTGAAGGCTTCAAGGAAAGCTACACCGCGGCCGGCGGCACCATCATCAAGGAACTGGGCCTGCCCTTCCCCAACGTTGAATTCCAGGCGCTGCTGACCGAAATCGCCGCACTCAAGCCTGATGCGGTGGCCTGCTTCTTCGCCGGCGGCGGCGCCGCGAAGTTCATCCGCGACTATGCAGCGGCAGGCCTCAAAGGCAAGATCCCGCTCTACGGCTCCGGCTTCCTGACCGAAGGCGTGCTGGACGCGGCCGGTCCTGCCGCGGACGGCATCATCACCACCATGCACTACAGCGACTCGCTGGACACACCGCGCAACAAGAAATTCCGCCTCGACTACGCCAAGGCCTTCAAGGCGCAACCGGACGTGTACGCCGTGCAGGGCTATGACACCGGCCTGCTGCTGATCCAGGGCGCCAATGCCGTCAAGGGCGACCTGGCCAACAAGCCAGCGCTCTACAAGGCCATGGAAGGCGCCACCATAGACAGCCCGCGCGGCAAGTGGACCATGAGCAAGTCGCACAACCCGGTGCAGGACATGTACCTGCGTGTGGTGGAAAACAAGGAAAACAAGGTGCTCGGCGTTGCGGCCAAGGCACTGGCCGACTCCGGTGCCGGCTGCAAGATGGGCTAGGCATGGCCCCCACGGTCGCTCACTGCGTGTAGCTCCCTGCCCCCCGCGGGGGCCGCTGCGCCTGCGGTCTGGCAAAGCCAGCCCCGCGGCCCCTGCCGGGATGAAGAGCCCCCACGCTCGTTCACTGCGCGCAGCTAGCTGTTCTGCCTCTTTTTTTAACAAACTGGTACGGCGCGTGCTTGCCGTCTTGTAGCGATGCTATCTTCACCACCATGACGCTCACCACCTACCTCCTCTACGTCGCCGCGGTCGCTCTGCTGATTCTCACGCCGGGTCCCACCATGCTGATGTGCATGACGAATGCGCTCAACCACGGCCCGCGCAAGGCCATGACTTCCGCCGCGGGAAGCGTCGCCGCAGTGCTGTGCGTCATGCTGCTGTCGGCCATGGGCCTGGGCGCGCTGCTGGCGGCGTCTGAAACCGCCTTCACCGTGGCCAAGGTCATTGGAGCGGCGTATTTGATCTGGCTGGGGATCAAGACTTTTCGCAGCGAGGCGGCCGTGTTTGACGGCACGGCCAGCGAAAGTACGCCCACGCAGCGCCGCTCGTTTTTCCTGCGCGGTTTTCTGGTCGGCGCCAGCAACCCCAAGGCAGTGCTGTTTTTTGCGGCCTTTTTCCCGCAATTCCTGAACCCCGCTGCACCCTTTGTGCCGCAATTCGCCATCCTCGCCCTCACCTTCATGGCCTTTGAATTCACGGTGCTCACCTGCTGCGCGCTGGGCGTTTCACGCATCGCGCCTTTGCTGCGCTCCAGCCGTGCCGTACGGTGGTTCAACCGCGGTTCGGGCAGTCTTTTCACGCTCATGGGCAGTCTTTTGTTGCTGACGCGCCGGCACACCTGAAACCGATTTATGGATTTAGCCAACTTCCTCATTCAGCTGCTCAACAGCGTGCAGTACGGCCTCTTGCTGTTCATGCTGGCCGCCGGCCTGACCCTGATCTTCGGCATCATGGGCGTGGTCAACCTGGCGCACGGCAGCTTCTACATGCTGGGCGCCTACCTGGCCTGGTCGCTCAGCGCCCAGTTCGGCAGCCTGACCCTGGCCATCCTGGGCGGCGCCGTGCTCGCCGTTATTTTTGGCCTGGCGCTCGAATGGCTGCTGTTTCGCCACTTTTACCAGCGCGACCACCTCGACCAGGTGCTGCTGACCTTCGGGCTGATCTACATCTTTGAAGAGCTGCGCTCCATCCTCTGGGGCGACGACGTGCACGGCGTGACCATTCCCGAGCTCCTCGGCGCCTCCATTCCCCTCACGGAGAATTTGTCCTACCCGGTCTACCGCCTCTTCATGTCCGGCGTCTGCATCGCGCTGGCGCTGGGCCTGTACGGGCTGATCTCCAGGACCCGCCTGGGCATGAAGATACGCGCCGGCGCCTTCAACCGCGAGATGGCCGAGTCCCTGGGCATCAACATCAAGCGCATCCACGCCCTGGTGTTTGCCCTGGGCGTCGGCCTGGCGGCGGTCGCCGGCATGATCGCCGCACCGATCGCCAGCGTCTACCCCAACATGGGCTCGCAGGTGCTCATCATGTGCTTTGTGGTGGTCGTGATCGGCGGCATCGGCTCGGTGCGCGGCGCGCTCATTTCTGCGCTGCTGGTCGGGCTGGTCGACACCTTCGGCAAGGTCTTGCTGCCCTCGGTGGCCGGCATGCTGGTCTACATGCTGATGGCCGGCGTACTGCTGTGGAAACCTGAAGGGCTGTTCAAGCAATGAGCGCACAAAAATCCAATCTTGAAGTCCTGCCGCGCGGCGTGCAGGTGGCGCTCGTGCTGGGCCTGATCGCCCTGCTCGCCTTCCCCTTCGCCGGCACCGACTTCTACACCCAGATGGTGACCCGCATGATGATCATGGCGATCTTTGCCATGAGCCTGGACCTGCTGCAGGGCGTCACCGGCCTGGTCTCGCTGGGCCACGCCGCCTACTTTGGCCTGGCCGGCTATGCCCTGGCCTTCCTCACCCCGCAGGGCGAGGCCGTCAGCCTGTGGTGGACCCTGCCGCTGGCGGTGCTGGCCTCGGGCCTGGCGGCGCTGGTCATCGGCTTTTTTGTGGTGCGCACCCACGGCATCTACTTCATCATGGTCACCATGGCCTTTGCCCAGATGGTGTTTTACCTGTTCTTTGACAACAAAATCCTGGGCGGCTCCGACGGTCTCTACATCAACTTCAAGCCCAGTGCCGAACTCTTTGGCTGGACGCCGTTTGAGCTGGACGGCAAGCGCACGCTGTACTACTTCACGCTGGCCACCTTGCTGGCGGTCTATGCCTTCTTGCGGCGCCTGCTGTGGAGCCCGTTTGGCCGGGCGCTGGCCGGCATCCGCGTCAACGAGCACCGCATGCGGGCCATGGGCTATGGCACCTTCGGCTACAAGCTGGCGGCCTTCACCCTGGCCGGCGCGCTGGCCGGGCTGGCCGGCTACCTGTGGGGCACGCAGACGGGCTACATCAACCCGGAGCTGATGGGCTTTCACATGAGCGCGCACGCCATCATGATGGTGATCCTGGGCGGCATGGGCAACTTTGCGGGCGCCATCGTCGGCGCCTTTGCCTTTGAATACCTGCTGCACCTGTTCAAGGACTTGCCCACCCTCGAGGTATTGGGCAGCGTCAATCTGGGCAAACACTGGCAGCTCTGGATGGGGCTGTTCATCGTGCTGCTGGTGACCTTTGCGCCGCGCGGCCTGCTCGGGCTGGCGCAAAAGTTCATGAAGCGCAAGGAGGCCGACCATGGCTGAACTGCTGCTGTCGGCAAAGAAGCTGACCAAACGCTTTGGCGGGCTGGCGGCGGTGAACGACGTGTCGGTCGATCTCTGGCGCAACCACATCCATGCGGTGATCGGCCCCAATGGCGCGGGCAAGTCGACGCTGACCAACCTGCTGTCGGGTGATTTGCCGCCGAGCTCGGGCACGGTGATGCTGGGCGGGCACGACGTGACGGGCTGGCGCCCGGAGAAGATCTCCGGGCGCGGCCTGGGGCGCAGCTACCAGAAGACGAATATCTTCCTGCCCTTCACGGTCTGGGAGAACGTGCGGCTGGCCGCGCAGTCGCGCGAGCCGCATGCCGGGCGCTGGCTGCAGCGCGCCGGCCGGATGGCCTCCATCAACGGCCGCGCCGAACGGGCGCTGGAGCTGGCCGGGCTGCAAAGCCGCCGGCACAGCATCGCCGGCACCATCAGCCACGGCGAGCAGCGCCAGCTGGAGATCGCCATGACGCTGGCGACCGAGCCGCAGGTGCTGCTGCTGGACGAGCCGCTGGCGGGCATGGGGGTGGCGGAGGCCGAGCGCATGGTGGCGCTGCTGCTGGCGCTGAAGCAGGAGCACGGCATGCTGCTGGTGGAGCACGACATGGATGCGGTGTTTGCGCTGGCCGACCAGCTGACGGTGATGGTCAACGGCCAGGTGATCGCCAGTGGCTCGCCGGCGCAGATCCGGGCCGATGCCGGGGTGCAGGCCGCCTACCTCGGAGAAGAACACACATGAACACCGATTTGTTGATTGAGGCGAAAGACATCCACACCTATTACGGCGCCAGCCACATCCTGCGCGGCATCAACTTTCGGGTGGCGCGCGGTGAGACGATTGGCCTGATGGGGCGCAATGGCATGGGCAAGAGCACCTTGCTCAAGAGCCTGATGGGGCTGGTCAGGCCGCGGGCCGGCTCGATCGACATCATGGGCCGGCCGATGCTGGGCCGGGCGCCGTATGAGGTGTCGCGGCTGGGCGTGGCCTATGTGCCGGAGGGCCGGGGCATCTTCGGCAACCTGAGCGTGGTGGAGAACCTGAAGATGGCGGCGCGCGCGGGCACGCGGGGCCAGCGCGACTGGACCTATGAGCGGGTGCTGGAGACCTTTCCGCGCCTGAAGGAGCGCCTTAGCCATGGCGGGCAGCAGCTGTCGGGTGGGGAGCAGCAGATGCTGACCATCGGCCGGGCGCTGATGACGAATCCGGATGTGCTGATCCTGGATGAGGCGACCGAGGGCCTGGCGCCGCTGATTGCCCGGGACATCTGGCGCATCTGCCAGCTGGTGCGGGAAACCGGCATCTCCAGCGTGATCGTGGACAAGAACTGGAAGCATGTCACGCAGATCACCGACCGCAATGTGATCCTGCTCAAGGGGGAGGTGGTCTTTGAGGGCAGCTCGGCCGAGCTGCATGCCAGGCCTGAACTGCTGGAGCTGTATCTGGGCGTTTGAGCAGCACGCAGGCGCAATCGACAAAGCGCTCCCCGCATGGCATCATCGCCGCTTACTGAGCAACTGGCCACAGTCACCCGCAGGACCTGGTGACAGGGCAAACTGAAAGGTCGGGACGCATGCGGTGGCCCTGGCAAGACGCGCCCTTCCGGCAGTCCCATTTCCCACAAGACCCCGAACGGTATGCATCCGCGGGGCGCCAGATCATCTGGACGGCCACCGCCCTCATCGTCGTGTCGGGTTGCGTGGTTGCAGTCGCCTTGTTTTACCTGCGAAACGAAGCCCTCCTAGCCGGCGAGAAGCTGACCCGGTCGCTGGCGCAGGTGATTGCAGAGCAGACCAGCCGCACCTTCCAGGCCGCCGACCAGCGCCTGCAACTGGCTGCCAGCCGGCTGCAGGCGCTCGAAGCGGAAAAGCGGCTGACCGAGGATTCCGGCCGGGCCATGCTGCGCGAGCAGCTTAAGGAGCTGCCTTTCGCACGCGCCCTCTGGATACTGGACCGCCACGGCCGCATTGTTTTTGATTCGGACACCGGCAACATCGGCGCCCAACTGGCGGACCGCGAGTATTTCCAGATCTACCAACAGCGCCCGGCCACGGGCTTTCACATCGGCGCCCCGGTGCGCAGCCGCACTACCGGCACCTGGCTGATCAGCGCCTCGCGCCCCCTGCGCTCGGCCAGCGGGGAACTGACGGGCGTGATCGTCGCAGCGGTGGAGCCACCCTACTTCGACACCCTCTGGCGGGATATCGACCTGGGCGCAGGCGGTGCGATCGCACTGTTTCGCAGCGATGGCCTGCTCATGATGCGCAGCCCGATCGATGAGCAGGCCATGGGCAAGTTTTTTTCCACCCAGCCCCTGTTCACCAAACATCTTCCCCTCGGCCCGCAGGGCACATTTACCGTTGCCAGCGCAGTCGACGCCCGTGAGCGCGTCGTCTCTTACCGCACACTCTCGCCGTACAGCGGGATGCTCGTCACGGTCGCCCCCCTGTATGACGATGTCCTGGAGCCCTGGAGGCGCTTTGCCACGCTGTCATCCGTAATCTGGCTGGCCGCTGCGGCAACGGTGGTTTTGCTGTCGATGCTGCTGTATTGGCAGTCACGCAAACGCGCGGGCACCGACTTGCGCTTTCGCCAATTGGCCCAGGCCATGCCACAGATCGTGTTTATCACCGATGGCAACGGCAGGCTGACCTTCGTCAGCGACCAATGGTGCGAGGTGACCGGCGAGCCCCTGGAGGCGGCGCTGAGGGGCGGCTGGCTCGACCACGTCCATCCCGACGACCTTCAGCGAACCATGGACGACATGCGGCACATGCTGGACACCGGCCAGAGCCGTCCCAACGAACATCGCCTGCGCTGCAAGGACGGTAGTTACCGCTGGCAACTGGTGCGCGCCACGCCAAACCGCGACCGCGCCGAACGCATCGTCTCCTGGTACTGCACCTCGACCGACGTCGATGAACTCAAACGGGCCGAGGCAACGCTCCAGGTCCAAACCGGCTTGATGCGCATCGCGGGGCACATTTCCAGGCTCGGCGGCTGGGCGCTGGAGCTCCCCGACATGCGCTTCATCTGGTCCGATGAAGCCTCCCACATTCTCGGGTTGCCAAAGGGCACTGCGCCAACACTGGAGTCAGCCATAGGCCTTTGCGCACCCCAGTGGCGTGAACTGGCCACGAAAGTGGCGCAGGATTGCCTGAATCACGGCACGCCCTTCGACGTGGAACTGGAAATGCTCACGCCCGCCGGACGCACGGTGTGGGTGCGTTCGATGGGCCAGGCAGTGCGCGATGACAAGGACACCATCACACGCATGCACGGCGCGCTGCAGGACATTACGGAACGCAAGCTGGCCGCACAGGCCCTGCTCGAGAGCGAACAGCGCCATGCGGCATTGTTCGATGCCGCGCCGGTGCCGATGTGGGTCATGGACAGGCAAGACAATCACCACATCGCCGTCAACGACACGGCGATCCGGCTCTACGGCTATTCACGCGAAGAATTCGTCACCATGACGCCCGCAGACCTGCTCCCCGCTGCCGAGCAGGCACGCCTGCGGCAACTCATGGCTGCCGGCCTGCCGATGGACACCCCCGAATTCTGGATGCACCGGCAAAAAGACGGCACCGAGTTCCCGGTGGAACTGATCCGTCGGGTGATCCGCTACGGCGGGCGAGACGCGGTATTTGCCGTGGCGTTCGACATCACCTTGCGGGTCAGGGCCGAGCAGGAGGTCCAGGCTTACCTGCAGACCCTGCAGCGTGTTGCGGATGCAGCCCAGGCCATCACGCAGCATCAGGCACTGGACACCATGATGCAGGAAGTGGCCGAGCAGTCCCGCGCCATCATCGGCGCACACCAGTCGGCCATCAGTCTGCTGCGTGAAGGCAAAGGGACGCAGGCCATCATGGCCCGGTCGCTGTCCGACAAATATGGGGGCCAGCCGCATTGGACCGACAGCCCCGAGGGCACAGGCATCCATGCCATGGCCTGTGAGACCCGGCGTGCCGTGCGGCTGACCCAGGCCGAACTGCAGGCCGATCCGCGCTGGTGCGGGATCAACACGACCGCCGGGCAACACCAGGCCCTGCGCGGCTGGCTGGCCGTGCCGCTGACCGGCCGCGATGGCGGCAACATCGGCTTGCTGCATTTGTCGGACAAGTTCGAGGGTGAATTCACGCAGCAGGACGAATACGTGGCCACGGAACTGGCCCAGCTTGCCTCGATCGCGATTGACAACGTGAACCTGTTGTCCCAGGTCAAGGACCTGAACAGCGGGCTCGAAGAAAAAATCATCCAGCGCAGCGGTGAACTGTCGCGGCAGGAGGCGCTGTTCCGCACCCTGACCGAGCAGGCGCCCCAGCCAATCTGGACCGTGGATCCGGCGGGCGCCGCCACCTTTTTCAGCCGGGCCTGGTATGAGCTCGTCGGTGGTGCACCGCCCGACTGGCACGGCCACGGCTGGGTCGGGCTCGTGCATCCGGACGACGTGGCTGCCGCGACACAAAACTGGCGGGTGCCCAGCGCAGAGCCCACCCTGTTCACCGGGATGCGGCGGCTGCGTGCCAGGAACGGCGCCTACCACACCATGTCATACCGCGCATCGCCGGTGCGCAATGAACGCGGTGAAGTCATCTTCTGGGTCGGCATCGACGCCGACATCACCGAGATCAAGGCAATCGAGACCGCCCTGCGGCTGTCCAACGCAGAGCTTGAAGCCTTCTCATACTCGGTCTCCCACGACCTGCGCTCACCGCTGACGACGGTCGACGGTTTCAGCCGCCTGCTGGCCAAGGAGCTCCACGGCAACCAGGGCAACCAGGGCAAGAAGCTGCAGCACTACCTCACCCGAATCCAGTCCGGTGTCGGCCAGATGGGCCAGTTGATCGAAGGCCTGCTGTCGCTGGCGCATGTGGCGCGCCTCGAACTGCGGCACGAAGCTGTAGACCTGAGCGCCATTGCCAGCGAAATTCTTGAGCGCTTGCAGGCCGGCGAGCGCACGCGCCAGGCCGTCTGCAGCATCGAACCTGGACTGCTCGTGCACGGTGACGGCCGGCTGCTCCGCTCCGTCATGGAAAACCTGCTGGGCAATGCCTGGAAGTTCAGTTCACGCCGGGCCCAGGCCACGATCACGGTTGGCCGGTCAACGGCGCAGGGCGCGTTCTTTGTACGCGATAACGGCGCCGGCTTCGACATGGCCTATGCCGACAAGCTGTTTGGCACCTTTCAGCGGCTGCACAGCGTGTCGGAATATGCCGGAACCGGCGTCGGGCTGGCTACCGTGGCCCGGGTGATTGCGCGCCACCGTGGCCGCATCTGGGCCGAGTCGGCGCCAGACAAGGGGGCGACATTCTTTTTCACACTGCCGGGCGAGGAGTTGTGAGCCGCAGCCTGTCTCTATCGCAGCCTGCCTCTATAACAGGGGCCGCAGTTCGCGCGCAGCGTCCAGCAGCAAGGGCAGCAGATCGCGCCGCAGCGCGTCGGGCGTCGTCCGCTGCGGGGACGACACCACATTGAGCGCAGCCACCGTCCGCCCCTGCATGTCGCGCAGCGGCACGGCCAGCGCATGGACGCCGAGCTCATGCTCTTCACTGGCGACGCAGTAGTCGTCAAGACGCACCTGGTCAATCAGCGCCCGGAGCTTGCGGGGATCGGTCGTCGTGTGCAGCGTCAGCCGGGCCAGGCTGCCGGCTTCGGTCCTGGCCTTGAGCCATGCGTTGAACTCGCTTTTGGTCTTGGCAGCCAGCAACACCCGGCCGGTCGAGGTCGCGTGCGCCGGCAAACGCGCCCCCAGATGCAGGCCATAAGCCAGCAGCCGGGCCGGTGCGGTCTTGCCGTCGGTGAACGTCTTCCACTCAAACCCGCTGCGCCCGATGATGACAATCTCGTCGCCGTCCAGCACCACGACTGAAAACGACTCCTGGGTCTGGGCGGCGAGCCGGTTGAGGGTGGGTTGCACGGCACGCGGCAGGCGTGCCGTCGCCAGGTAGCTGCCTGAAAACCGCAGCACCTTGGCTGCCAGCCAGAAATAGCTGCCGTCCGTTTCAAGATAACCGAGGTGCGTCAGCGTCAGCAAATGGCGGCGCGCGGCCGCCCGCGTGATGCCGGCGCGCTCGGCCGCCAGCGTGGCATTGAGGCGCTGGCGCTGGGTGTCAAAACTCTCCAGCACCGCCATGCCCTTGGCCATGCCTTCGATCATGTCGGCCTTGGCGATCTGAAAGTGCCCCTGGGAAGGGGAAACGGTTTTTGCAGTGACCATTGCGCGATCATCGCACAAGTGCGCCAAACATCGTGCAATGGCGCCCGCGGCCTCTAGCCCTGCGGCGCGCAGCAGCCTACGCTTGGAACCCAGGACAACATGCCTTGAAGAGGCACAGGAGACGACCATGCGAGTACAGGTAGCGATTGTGGGTGGTGGCCCGGCCGGGCATTTGCTGGGCCAGCTGCTGCACAAGGCCGGCATAGATGCCATCGTGATTGAGCGGCACAGCCGCGAGTATGTGCTGGGCCGCATACGCGCCGGCGTGCTGGAACAAGGCACGACCGATCTGCTCGACGAGGCGGGCGTCGGTGCGCGCATGCACCGCGAAGGCCTGCTGCACGGCGGCTTCTCGCTCGACTTCGGAGGTGCCCATCACCGCATTGACCTGCACCACCTCACCGGCGGCAAGCAGGTCATGGTCTATGGCCAGACCGAGGTGACCCGCGACCTGATGGACGCCCGCGCCGCAGCGGGCCTGGCGACCGCCTACGAGGCAGAGCAGGTGAGCCTGCACGACTTTGACGGCGAGCGCCCCAAGGTGCGCTACATGCAGCATGGCATCGCGCATGAGGTCGAGTGCGACTTCATTGCCGGCTGTGACGGCTACCACGGTGTGAGCCGCGCCAGCGTGCCGGCGAGTGCGCTGCAGACCTTTGAGCGCATCTACCCGTTTGGCTGGCTGGGCATGCTGACCGACACGCCGCCCGTCTCCCACGAGCTGGTCTACACCAACCACGCACGCGGCTTTGCGCTGTGCAGCATGCGCAGCCACACACGCAGCCGCTACTACCTGCAGTGCTCACTCGATGACAAGGTCGAGAACTGGAGCGACCAGGCCTTCTGGGACGAGTTGCGACGACGCCTGGCGCCCGATCTCGCGGACAAGCTGCAAACGGGCCCGTCGATTGAAAAAAGCATTGCCCCCCTGCGCAGCTTTGTCGCCGAACCCATGCGCTTCGGCCGACTCTTTCTGGCGGGCGACGCCGCCCACATCGTGCCGCCCACCGGCGCCAAGGGCCTGAACCTGGCCGCCAGCGACGTCGGTTACCTGGCACGCGCGCTGACAGAGTTTTATGCGGGCAGCGAAGGCGGTATCAACGCCTACTCGGACACCTGCCTGCGCCGGGTCTGGAAGGCCGTGCGCTTCTCGTGGTGGTTCACCTCGCTGATGCACAAGTTTCCCGATTCAGGCGGCTTTGGGGAGAAGATCCAGGAGGCGGAACTGGACTACCTGATTCACTCGCAAGCGGCCTCCACCGCGCTGGCAGAAAACTACGTCGGCCTGCCGCTGTGACCGGAGTGGTTTGAGTAGCAGTGCCCTAAGCGGCTTGATTGGCCGGGGGCCGGTTGACGGCGGCGAATGGCCGTTCAACAAGTGCCCGGCACGAGGTGGGCTCCGGGGCGGGCTGACAGGTGCCAGCGAACCACGCCGGGCTCACCCATAATCAGCCTCCTGTCCCTCCAGGTCCCCACCCATGCCGCCTTCTGACTTGCCTCCCTCCCGCAAAACCCCCGCCCCACTTCAGTCGCTCAAGGGCGTGCGCGTGGTCAGCCTGGCGCTCAACCTGCCCGGCCCTGCGGCGCTGATGCGCTGCCGCCGGATGGGTGCCAGCTGCGTGAAGCTGGAACCGCCCGCGCCCCCAGGCGCACCCGCCGGCGCATCAGGCGATCCGATGAAGCAGTACAACGCCACGGCCTACGCCGCACTGCACGCCGGCGTGCGCACCAGTGTGGCCGACCTCAAGACCGAACGCGGCCAGAAGCTGCTGCACCGCGAGCTGGCCAAAGCCGACGTGCTGCTCACCTCCTTCCGGCCATCGGCACTGGCCAAACTGGGGCTGACCTGGAAGGCGTTGCACAAGCAGCACCCGCACCTGAGCCAGGTCGCCATCGTCGGCAGCCCGGGCGAGCGCGCCGAAGAGCCCGGCCACGACCTCACCTACCTGGCCGAAAACGACCTGGTCACCGGACTCGAATTGCCCGCAACGCTCTACGCCGACATGGGCGGCTCACTGATGGCCAGCGAGGCCGTCCTGCAGGCCGTGATGCACCAGCGCAGCAAAGCCAAAGGCCTATACCTGGAGGTGGCCCTTTCAGGCGCCGCAGGCTACCTGGCCCTGCCGCGAGCCTGGGGCCTGACCCAGCCCGGCGCGGCCGTTGGCGGCGGCCACGCCGGCTACCGCGTCTACCCGTGCAAGGATGGGCGGGTGACCGTGGCGGCGCTGGAGCCGCATTTTGCAGCCGGCCTGTGCGCGGCTGCGGGTGTTGAGAGGTCCGGCATGAAGGCGATGTTTGCACCCGCGACGCATCAGGCGATAGCAGGCTGGCTGCTGGGCAAGACGCGCAAGGAGCTGGACAAGCTGGCGGCAGAGAAAGATATTCCGCTGCATACACTGGCCAAATAAGCCAGCCATTACAAATCAGATCAGCCCATGAGACAACAAGGAACGATCGTGCGCTGGGACGCGGCGCGCGGATTCGGATTCATTCGCAGCGCGGTCGCAAGCGCCGATATTTTTTTCCATGCGAAGGATTTTCGTGGCACAGCAGCGCCCCACGAGGGATTGATAGTCACATTTGAGGAAATTCACGTCGGCGGCAAGGGGCCACGCGCGATGGCCGTTCAGGCTGCGGCTTATGCTCCGCGTGTTGCGCCCGTTGGCGCACCTGCGCGCAGGGTGCCTGCTCAGGCCACCCGGAGTAGCCGCAACGCCAACCGCCCGCAGCACCTGCCGCGGCGTTCAACCGTGACCCCGGCCACCGCCCCCGCCGGCCCCGCCCTGCTCCTCATGCTAGCCTGGACCATGCTGATCGGGTGGGGCATCTGGGCAAGTCGCTTGCCGATGCTGACGCTGGCAATAGCCCTGCTGCTGAATCTCATCACGTTCTTCGTTTACTGGACCGACAAATACGCGGCGCAAAAAGGCCAGTGGCGCACCGCGGAAAACACGCTGCATCTGTTCGGCCTGCTGGGCGGCTGGCCCGGTGCCTGGTTCGCCCAGCACATCCTGCGGCACAAATCGAGCAAGGAGTCTTTCCGCACGACCTACTGGGCCACCGTGGTGTTGCACTGCATGGTCCTGACGGGTTGGCTGTTCTGGAGACCCTTGCAGAACTCGCTGCTGAATACATAGCTTTACAGGCTCTCTGGCCCCTTCAAGCTGGGTGCCGGCGTGCCAGTAACAGCATGGCCGCACCCAGCAGCAAAGCCCCCAGCCCCTGCTGCCCTGTCAGCGGTTGGGAAAACAACCACGCCGCCGCCACCGCAGCCACCAGCGGTTCAATCAGCGTGCCCACCACCGTCGCCGTCGGCGACAGGCGGCGCGCGCCCCAGGCAAATGCCAGGTAGGCAATCGAGGTGGTGAACACACCGGTGTAGCCCACCTGCAGCCAGGCGGTGGTGTCGCGCGGCCAGGTCAGGCCTTGCGCGCTGGCCAGCACCAGCATCAGTAGCGCAGCCACCGTCATGCTCCAGGCCGAGGCGCTGACCGCCGGCACATACGCAGGCATGCGCGCATTGCCCAGCACCACCACGGAATAAAGGCCCGCTGAAGCAAATGACCAGGCGAGGCCCACGGCGTAGTCCTTCGGCAGGCTCAGGCCCTCCGCAGGCATCACGATCAGCCCGACCCCGCCCAATGCCAGGACCAGCGCCGCCACCAGCCGCCCGCTGGCGCGCTCATAGCCGCGCGACACGGACAGCAAAGCGACGATCACCGGTGCGCAGCAGATTGAAATCACGGTGGGCAAGGCTGCCCCGATGTAGGTGATGCCGGCAAACCAGCTGGTCACATTCATGGCCATCGCCAGACCCGTGCCCACAATCAGCCCCCGTTCGCGCCAGGGCAATTGCCGCCACTCGCCCAATCTTTTCCCTGCATTTTTTCCCGGCGCCACTTGCCGCCAGTGCCACCACCACAAGAGCGGCAAGCCGAGCGCAAAGCGCGCCAGAGACAGGCTGTACGGCGCCATGCCGCCAGCCATCACAGACTGGGCGACCAGCGCGCCCACGCCCCACAAGACGCCCGCAAGCAAGACGCCGCCCCAGGCCAGGGTGGCCGATGTCTGGGTTTTCATGAAAAAATTTCTCCATCCATGCGCCTGCCCGCAGGGCTTTGTTGCCAGATCAAGGGAGCAGGCGCGTCAACTCAAAGCTGTGCGCCGTTCGTGCAGAACATAGCGCAGCCGCATGCGCAGCCCGGCGTCAAGCCGGGTGCATTACAGAGTTGCGGAGGGGGGAGAAAGCTGGAGGTGCATGGGCGACATCATAGTGCCCATAGCACTTGCGCCCGATCCGCACAGCGATGATCGTTTCGCGGTTGCCTTGATGGATGGTATGGCCATCCGCCTCAAAATCCAGGCACTGCAAGAAGCGGCCAGGGACTTCCTGATTCAAAGCCCGGTGGAGCACGGTGTGCCAGGGCTGGCAACCTGCTTGGCATCGAATCGCCGGGCTTGACGAGCTGTCTGACGCTCGGGGCTGGGGAGGCAGGGATGCTTGGCCGACTCATATTGCATGCATGCAAAGGGCAATCGCTTCCACAAGGGAAGCCACATGCTCCATCGGCAAACTGGTGCCGACGCGAATGTGTGAATGCGGCTTGATGCCGAACCTGGAACCGGGGAACACCGCGAATCCACGGACTGCCAGCGTGACCATGGCGAACTGTTCCGAAGGCACCGCAATCCAGACACTCAGTCCGTCCTGACCGGGCACCCTGATTCCCAGTGGCTTCAAGGCCTCAATCAAACGGTTGCGACGCGCAGCATACACCTCTTTGGCGTTGGCCACCGCAGCCAAGCTGCCCGGATCATTCAGCATCCAGGCGACCGCATCCTGCTGAATGCGGCTGGTCCAGCTGGCCCCAAAATTCCGGTAGGCCTGAATCTGCTCCACCGCTTCCTTCGAACCCGAAAGAACCGCCAAACGCAGGTCCGGCCCCAGGGATTTGGAATATGACACGATGTGGACCGTGCGATCTGGATAGTGCATACCCAGGCTCACTGCAGCTTGGGATGAAACATCCCCGATACCGTCATCCTCGATGATCAGGGTTTCGCTATTTTTCAACACCTTGGCCAGCTCCTGCATGCGTTGCGCGCTCACGCTATGGCTGCATATCGCGTGCGTGCGGGGCTGGTAGATAAAGGCGGCTGGTTTTTTCTGGAGTGCTGCCGCCAGTGAGTCGGCCTTCGGCCCGTCTTCGTCACAGGCCACAGGAATCACGTCCGCGCCGATGTGATCCAGAATATCGAGCAGGCGCGCCGTGGTGGGGTCTTCAATGGCGACCGCCGATCCTGGCATCAGCAGCGCCTGTAACGTCATCAATACGCCGTCAAACCCGCCATTCGTGGCCATAAAGGCCTCTGCCGGATACGCCCAGCGTGACGTCACCGCTTCACGCAGCGCCTGCGTAATGGGGTCGCGTCGGTAGCTGTTCAATTGCGGAGTTTTCACCCCCTGCAACAAGGCCTGGGACAAATCAGGCAGGAGCGCAGGATCAGGCGAGGCGTAGGTGAGATCGGCAACGATATGTTGGCCAAAATTACCGACGCTTTCAAAGCGTGCGGGTCTTGGTGACGGTTTGTTGCCGCAGACCCATACCCCGTTGCGCCCCATACCCGCAATGACTTTATGCCGTCGCAACTCTTGCCAGACGGCCGAAACCGTTGCCGGGCTGACGCCCATCGCCTCGGCAAGATCCCGAACGGAGGGTAATTGGGAGCCAATGGGAATGGCACCAGAACGGATCAAAGCGGCCATTTTGACGGCCATCGCGCGGGTTGCAAGGCCTTTTAATGACGCACCAAGGTGCGCCGCCGTAATGTTTTGGTGCATAGGGAAAATACTTTGTTCAGTAACAAAAATTATATAGTACAAATAATTTTAAACATTTAATATTCATCTCAAGAAGTCATCCCCAATGACTTTGTCAGCCCAAATTAATCACCTCTTTCAGACAAGGATTGCAGTGGAAATCAGCATCAAACTCGCGGTACGTGACTGGGATTTCATCACCCCACTGGTGCTTGGCGATGTGCGCTCAAATCGGTTTAACCTGGAACTCCATCGTGTCAACGCATTGGAAAACAATCTGGCGACGGATCCGCGTTATGACGGTGGCGAAATGTCGCTTAGCCGCTATGCACAAAGCCGGGCCCGCGGTGACACCTCCATCGTCGGGATTCCGTACTTCATCATGCGGGGATTTCGCCAGCACTGCATCATCACCACCGCGGCGAGCCCGCTCACCGAGTTGCGCGCGCTCGCCGGCAAGCGCATCGGAATGACGGGGTGGCAAGACTCCGGCAATACCTGGACACGTGCCCTGCTGCGCCGGGAAGGGGTGGAAATCGCAGATGCCGAATGGTTCGTCGGACGCCTGTCTGAAGACCATCCCATCCAGGAGCGTCTCAACGGTTTCGGCCGCCCTGGGCGTATCAGCATCGCGCCGGGTGAACGCCCGCTTGTCGACCTGTTGCGCGAGGGTGCGCTGGATGCCGTTTTTACGCCGTTCATGCCGGCAAGATTTTTCGAGCCCGGCTCCGGCCTGCGCACGCTGCAGTCCGACTGCCGCGCGGCAGAGGTGGCCTACTTCAAGGAAGTAGGTTACATGCCGGGCATTCACCTGCTGGGGCTCAAGCCCGCCATCGTGGCCGAACACCCTTGGATACCGCAGGCCCTGGGCGCACTTTTTGCGGAGTCCAGCCGTGTATGGATGGAAAAGCGCATGAAATATGCGGATACCACGCCCTGGATTCTGGACGAAATCCGGCAAAGTGCACGCGATCTGCCAGGCAACTGGAACGCGAGCGGCTTCAAGGCCAATGAACGCATGCTGACGGACTTTTGCCAGGAACTGCATGCGCAGGAAATCACGCCAGGTTTGTTGAATCCGGCCGATCTGTTCCCCGGTGAAGCCGCTTAAACCAATGCCACTTAAATCAAAGTTGAAGGAAACCAAGCATGCTGAAAGTCGCACTGGGCCAATTTGCCGTAAGCCGGGACTGGCCAGAAAATTTGAAAACCTGCCTGAGCCTGATGGCGCAATCCCTGTCGAAGGGCGCAGATCTCCTCGTCCTGCCAGAAGGCATCCTCGCCCGGGATATTGCGGATCCCGATCTGGTCCGCAAGGCCGCGCAAGCACTCGACGGCCCCTTTGTCAGTCAACTGTTAAGCGCAAGCCGTGGCAATCCGCTCACCACGATGATGAGCGTGCATGTCCCGTCGAATGTCGAAGGTCGGGTCTGGAACGTGCTAATTGCCATCCGCAATGGGGAGATCCTGGCCCAATATCGCAAGCTTCATCTCTATGATGCTTTCTCGGCCAAGGAGTCCGCCAACGTCACGCCCGGCCTGGACGTTCCGCCGCTGGTGGAGGTTGCCGGCATGAAAGTCGGCCTCATGACCTGTTACGACGTGCGGTTTCCTGAACTGGCTCGCCGGCTCGCGCTGGATGGCGCCGATGTGCTGGTCTTGCCAGCGGCTTGGGTGAAAGGGCCGCTCAAGGAAATGCACTGGGAGGTGCTGGTGACCGCACGTGCACTGGAAAACACATGCTATATGGTGGCGGTTGGCGAGTGCGGGGAACGCAATATCGGCAACAGCCGGGTGATCGATCCGCTAGGGGTCACCATTGCGGGTGCAGCCGAAGCCCCGGCACTGCTATTTGCCGAGCTTGACCCCGCACGCATCGCACATGCCAAGATGGTGTTGCCGGTGCTCGAAAACCGGCGCTTCGACAAGCCGGTGCTCAAAAACAGGGTCGACTGATTGCCATCATTGCCACTACAAAGGATATTCGCCATGTTTACCCGCCACCTGTTTTGCACTGCATTCGTCGCCGCCGTACTGGCCGGCTCCACGGTTTACGCTCAGGAAGTCAAGATCCCGGTTCAGCCCCTGGATGCCAGGCTGCGCGCCAAACTGCCGGCCGAGATTCTTGCCGCCGGAGAGATGACCGCGGCCAACAATGGCTCTTTTCCTCCGTACACCATCGTGACCGGCAGCCAGTCCATGACTGGCGCCAGTGCAGATTTCATCAAGGCCTTGAGCGAAATACTGGGCGTCAAGATCAACCTTGCACCCGTCAATGGCCTGTCCGGTCTGCTGCTGGGGATCAAGTCGGGGCGCTACCAGTTTTCCATGGGGCCCATCGGTGATTTTGTCGACCGTGAAGCGTCTGTTGACTTCATCGATTTTGTGCAGGAATACGTGGTCTTCGCCGTACCCAAAGGAAATCCCAAGGGCATCAACGGACTGGAAGACACCTGTGGCGGCAAAGTGGCCGTGATGGCCGGAGGGTCCGCAGAAAAAGTCATCCGGCAGCAATCCATTGCCTGCACCACCGCCAACAAGCCTGCCGTCGAAGTCCAGGCGTATGCAGATCAGCCGACATCCATCCTGGCCGTGAACGCCAAGCGGGCCGACACCTTCTTTTCCTCCCATGCCCCGCTGACTTACTTTGTCCAGCAAGCCAACGGCGCTTTGGAGTTGACGGGCATTGGCAAGAAAAATGGCTTTGATGATCTCTACCAGGGCGCGGTGGTTCAGAAGGGTTCGGTCCTGGGTGAGGTCGTCCTGGAAGCCATGCGAAAGCTCAATGGCAACGGCACCTACGCCATCATCATGAAAAAATGGGGCTTGGGCGACAACATGCTCAAGACGCCAGGCGTCAATCTGGCAGGGAAACTGGCTAAATGAGCAAGGCCATCCAGGCTCTGCATCGGGGAGTCGCTGATCCCGTAGCGGAGGCCCGGCAACGCAATGTGGCCCATGCGCATGTCTCGCGTAACTATGGCCGCCTGTTGGGTGTCAGTGTGCTTTGTCTGTTGGCGCTCCAGCTCGTCTGGATTCTTGTCACCAACAAGAATTTTGAATGGGAGGTTGTCGGTAAATTCCTCGCCGAAAAAAACGTGATCAACGGGCTTTTGGTGACACTCGGGCTGACGCTTGTGGCCATGGTCATAGGGGTTGCTATCGGGCTTGTCCTGGCCATTGCCCGTATCTCGGACAACCCATTCCTGCGCGGCTTTGCCGGGCTCTATGTCTGGCTCTTTCGGGGCCTGCCACTGCTGGTGCAGCTGCTATTTTGGTACAACCTCTCCACGCTGTTTCCCACGCTGTCGCTGGGGATCCCGTGGGGCCCGACGTTCGCAACGTGGAACACCAATGACCTGATCACGCCACTGACTGCCGCCATCACCGGGCTGGCGCTCAATGAGGCTGCCTACATGGCGGAAATCATCCGGGCCGGTCTTATCTCGGTGGATTCACGCCAGATGGAAACGGCCCTGGCTTTCGGCATGACACGCAACCGCGTCCTGCGCAGAATTGTGATTCCGCAGGCGATGCGCTCCATCGTACCGCCCACCGGCAACCAACTCATCAGCATGGTCAAGGCGACGTCCATCGTCAGCGTGATTGCCATGGGCGACCTGTTGCATTCTGTTCAGAACATCTACAACGCTACGTTCCAGGTGATCCCATTGCTGATGGTTGCCGTGGTCTGGTATCTGCTGATCACAACCGTCCTGAATGTGGGCCAGAGCGCCATCGAGCGCTATTACGCCAAGGGCGAACAGGAGGCCAAGGTATGACCACGCCAATCCCGCAAGCCGCGGAAACGGGCAAGCCCCTGGTACGGGCACGCAATGTCCACAAGCGCTTTGGCGACAACGAAGTGCTCAAGGGCATCGACATGGATGTCCAGGCGGGCGAAGTGGTCGTCATTCTGGGCCCCTCCGGCTCAGGGAAATCCACCTTCTTGCGCTGCATCAATCACCTGGAGACGATGGATCAGGGCTCCATCACCGTCGGTGACCAGCAGATAGGCTACGAACTTCGCGGCGAACGATTGCACCGCCTGTCCCCGCGAGCGATTGCGCACCAACGCCGCGATATCGGCATGGTCTTTCAGCAGTTCAACCTGTACCCACATATGACGGTGCTGGAGAACATCATGGAAGCCCCTGTTGGCGTGCACGGCCGCGGCAAAACCGAATCCCGTGCACGGGCCCTTGAATTGCTGGAAAAGGTCGGCCTCAGCGAGAAGACACAGGCCTACCCACGCCAGCTTTCGGGCGGCCAGCAACAGCGGGTGGCTATCGCCCGAGCGCTCGCCATCCAGCCTACCTTGATTCTGTTTGACGAGCCGACCTCGGCCCTCGACCCGGAACTGGTCGGAGAGGTGTTGGCCACCATGCGCGACCTGGCCGACCAAGGCCTCACCATGATCGTCGTCACACATGAGATTGGATTTGCCAAGGAGGCGGCCGATCGCGTCGTCTTCATGGACGGTGGCGTCGTCGTTGAACAAGGCCGGCCGGCAGAGGTGCTCTGCAATCCCCAGCATCCACGGACAAGAGCATTTCTCAGCCGGTTTATCTAACCGCTTGCCCGGCCCGCGGGATGGGGGCCGTTTCGGAGCTGGGGCTCCACTGCACTGGCACGGCATGCAAGACCACGCGCTCCACCTTCGATGTGGTGGTGTGCTGCAGCAGGCTGCGGTCTCGTGGCATGGCCTCGCTGTAAAACGAGGCTCACTTTCAGCGCTGCAGCGATGGATGCCGGAGCCAGAGACGCTACTTATTTGATAGCTGCTGGCGCCAGCAGGATAAGGGCTGGAGGTCGATTTTTCCTGAGGAAAGGCGGCGAAACGGCTCAGCTAGGGCAATGCTGATTAAGGTCCACGGCAATTGAGGGAGAGGCGTTACTTGACGATGAAACAACAAAGCCTGGCAATGGCAGCCGATCAAGGATTGGGATTCGAACAGTTCCGCAAGCCCACGCGGCGGGAAGAGTTCCTCAAGACCATGGACGCGATCGTGCCATGGTCAGCCCTGTGCGAAGTCATCGCGCCGCACTATCCCAAGGCCGGCAACGGACGCCCGCCCATTGGCCTGGAGCGCATGCTGCGCATTCACCTTATCCAGCATTGGTTCAACCTGGCCGATCTGGCCTGCGAGGAGGCGCTGTACGACAGTGCCAGCCTGCGCCGTTTCGTGGGCATCGATCTGGGCCGAGAGCCGGTACCCGACGCCACCACCATGCTCAAGTTTCGACGCCTGCTCAACGACAACAAGCTGGGCGAGGCTCTGTTCGCCAAGGTAGGGCAAGAACTGCAGGCTCGAGGCTTCAAGCTCAGCACCGGCACCATCGTGGATGCCACCATCATCGGTGCGCCCAGTTCGACCAAGAACGCGGACAAGGCGCGCGACCCCGAGATGCATCAAACCCGCAAGGGCAAACAATGGTATTTCGGCATGAAGCTGCACATCGGGGTGGACAGCCAAAGCGGCTTGGCGCACAGCGCCGTGGTCACAGCGGCCAATGTGCATGACAAGCACCCGCTGCCTGACTTGCTGCATGGGCAAGAGCGGCGTGTGTACGGTGACTCGGCCTATGCCAGCCAGAAGACGCTGATTGAGGGCAAGGCGCCCATGGCCAAAGACTTCACGAACCAGCGCACGCGGCGCAACGGCATCGTGGACGAAGCGGTCAAAATCAAAAACCGCAGCAAGTCACGCATCCGGGCGCGGGTGGAACATGTGTTCGGCGTGGTCAAACGGCTGTGGGGATTTGGCAAGGTGTGCTACCGCGGGCTGGCCAAGAACGCTACACGCGCCTTTACGGCATTGGCGCTGGCCAACATCTACCTCAGCCGACAACGGCTGATGGCACAGGTGCGCCCATGAGGGCGGAAAACGGGCCGAAAGGCCCAAGAAACAGGCCCAGGGGGCCTCAAGGAAGGTCGCTCAGCGACCCGTTTGAACACAATCGCTCCGTCATTGACCCGCATGGGCTCTTTGACGGGGCTTATTCAGCGTAGCCCTAGGCACTTTTCTGCTTCTGTCATCCCGGACTCGACCCTGGATCCACACCGCACAAACCACCACTCGTTGTGATCCAGCAGTGCAGGTCAGGCCCGCAATGACAAGACAGTATCAGCGTGCCTTGCGCACCGGCGGCTTGCCGGCGACCTTGCCCGAACCGTTGTCGCGCGGCGGCAGCCCGGTGTGCTGCGTCAAGATGCGGCCCTTGACCGGCGTGGGGGTCTTCAGCGCCACGGTGGTCGAGTTCTTGCGGCGCGCGCTCTGATAACTGCCATCGGTCAGCGGCTGGAAGGTCGGGATCAAATGGTGTTTGCCGTTGCCGATCAAATCGGCGCGACCCATGGCTTTCAGCGCTTCGCGCAGTACCGGCCAGTTGTTGGGGTCGTGGTAGCGCAAAAACGCCTTGTGCAACCGGCGGCGGCGCTCGCCGCGCACGATGTCCACCGTTTCGCTGTCGCGCGTGATCTTGCGCAGCGGGTTCTTGTTGGTGTGGTACATCGTCGTGGCCGTGGCCATTGGTGACGGGTAAAAGGTCTGCACCTGGTCGGCGCGAAAGCCGTTTTTCTTGAGCCAGATCGCCAGGTTCATCATGTCTTCGTCGCTGGTGCCCGGGTGGGCCGCGATGAAGTAGGGAATCAGGAACTGCTTCTTGCCGGCCTCAAGACTGTACTTGTCGAACATCTGCTTGAACTTGTCATAGCTGCCGATGCCGGGCTTCATCATCTTGGTGAGCGGACCCTGCTCGGTGTGCTCGGGCGCGATCTTGAGGTAGCCGCCGACATGGTGCGTGACAAGCTCTTTCACGTACTCGGGGCTTTGCACGGCCAGGTCGTAGCGCAGGCCGGAGCTGATGAGGATTTTCTTCACGCCCTTCAGTGCCCGCGCGCGGCGGTACATCTTGATCAGCGGGTTGTGGTCGGTATTGAGGTTGGAGCAGATGCCCGGGTACACGCAGGAGGGCTTGCGGCAGGCCGCCTCGATCTCGGGCGACTTGCAGCCGATGCGGTACATGTTGGCGGTTGGGCCGCCCAGGTCTGAAATTGCACCGGTAAAACCCTTGACGGTGTCGCGGATGGCTTCAATCTCGCGGATCACCGAGTCTTCGGAGCGGCTCTGGATGATGCGGCCTTCGTGCTCGGTGATGGAGCAGAAGGTGCAGCCGCCAAAGCAGCCGCGCATGATGTTCACGCTGAAGCGGATCATCTCCCACGCCGGGATCTTGGTGGCGTGGTCGTGGCTGCCGTTTTCGTCGGCATACACCGGGTGTGGCGAACGTGCGTAAGGCAAATCGAACACATAGTCCATCTCGGCCGTGGTCAGCGGGATGGGCGGCGGGTTGATCCACACGTCGCGCGCGGTGGCGCCTTCACCATGGGCCTGCACCAGCGCCCGCGCATTACCGGGATTGGTTTCGAGATGCAGCACGCGGTTGGCGTGGGCGTACAGCACCGGGTCGCTTCTGACCTGCTCGTACGACGGCAGGCGGATCACCGAGCGGTCGCGCGGCGGGACCTTGATCTTGCCCTGCATGTGCGGAAGGCTGGGGTTGGGAACGAAGGTGAGCGGCTTGATGGCCGGGTTGGCCTGGATGCCTCCCTCTTTTTTCCCCTCTCCCTTTGGGAGAGGGTTAGGGTGAGGGCTCCCCGCATTTGCCTTGACGGCAGCCTGTGCGCCAGCAAGGGCCTGAAGCGGCTTCGCCGCGCCCTCACCCCTGCCCTCTCCCAGGGGGAGAGGGGGTAATACCGCTGCTTTGGCATTGGCCTCGGCCTTCATCGCCACTTCAGCGGCCTCGTCTTCGCGGGCGCAGGTGGCGCCCTGCTCTTTGGCCTGCTCCGAAATCATCAGGTAAGGATTGACATGCGCCTCGACGCGGCCCGGGGTGTCGACGCTGGTCGAGTCGATCTCGAACCAGCCCTGCGCCGTTTCATCGCCGCTGCGGCGAATGAAGGCGGTGCCGCGAATGTCCGTCATGCTGGCCACGGGTTCTTTGGCGGCCAGGCGGTGCGCGATCTCGACAATTGCGCGCTCGGCGTTGCCATACAGCAGCAAATCACATTTCGAATCAACCACCACACTGCGGCGCACCTTGTCGGACCAGTAGTCGTAGTGCGCGATGCGGCGCAGCGAGCCCTCAATGCCGCCCAGGATGATGGGCACGTCCTTGAACGCCTCTTTGCAGCGCTGCGAATACACCAGCGCCGCGCGGTCGGGCCGCTTGCCGCCTACATCACCCGGTGTGTAAGCGTCATCGCTGCGAATCTTGTGATCGGCCGTGTAGCGGTTGATCATCGAATCCATGTTGCCGGCGGTCACGCCGAAGAACAGGTTGGGCTTGCCCAGCACCCTGAAGGGGTCGGCACTCTGCCACTCTGGCTGCGCAATGATGCCGACGCGAAAGCCCTGTGCTTCGAGCATGCGGCCGATCACCGCCATGCCAAAGCTCGGGTGATCGACATAGGCGTCGCCGGTGACGATGATGATGTCGCAGCTGTCCCAGCCAAGCGCTTCCATCTCGGCCCGGCTGGTGGGCAGAAACTTCGCCGTGCCGAAACGGGCCGCCCAGTACTTGCGGTAACTGGTCAGCGGCTTGGCGGCGCGCGTGAAGAAGGAGACGTCGATGGGGGCGTTCATGAGGGGCGTAGGTAACCCTCGATTGTAAGGTTTACCCTCACTTTTGCCTCTTTAATCGGCATTTAAGCCCTACAAACTGCCTGCGGCGTGGTGAAAGCGCCCAGTCAGGCGTCTGCCCGGTTCGGGGTGCACCTTCAGGGCGAACCTGGGAAAAGGGCCAGAATTCATCCAAAAATCAGGCACCATCCCAATGAACACTTGAACATGACGCTATTAAACAAATAGCAACCAGCAAGACCCGCGCTCCGCAGGGCTGCTGTCAGCCGCGCGCAGGCAGCACCCGGCCCTGGCAATCGCCAAAGCCGATGCGACGGAAACCGGTACGCACACAGTAGCCGCGCAGGATGATGGAGTCACCGTCTTCGAGGAAGGTGCGCGTTTCCCCATTGGCCAGCGTCAGCGGGTTCTTTCCGCCTGAGTTCAGTTCCAGCAGCGAGCCGGCCTGCTCGGGCTTGGCGCCCGACAGCGTGCCGGAGCCCAGCAGGTCGCCCGCCTGCAGGTTGCAGCCGTTGATGGTGTGGTGCGTGATCATTTGCGCCACTGTCCAGTAGGCATCGCGAAAGCTGGACTGCGACAGGCGCTCCGGACCCTGACCGGCATCGCGCATGGCCTGGGTCTGCAGCCAGACCTCGAGTTCCACATCGATACCGCCTTGCTGGCGGTTGCCCGGCGAGTCGAGGTAAGGCAATGGCTGCGGGTCACCCTCGGGTCGCACGAAGGGCGCACGAAAAGGCGCCAAAGCCTCCATCGTCACGATCCAGGGGGAAATGGTGCTGGCAAAGTTCTTGGCCAGGAAGGGCCCCAGTGGCTGGTATTCCCAGGCCTGCACATCGCGCGCCGACCAGTCATTGAGCAGCACCATGCCAAAGGCGTGAGCCTCCGCCTGGTCCATCGTGAGTCGGTCGCCGAGCGCATTGCCCTGCCCCATGAAAACGCCCAGTTCAAGTTCGTAGTCCAGCCGGTGACTGGGCCGTAAAACCGGCACTTCTTCGTTGGGGCCCTTGGTCTGGCCCAGCGGGCGCGGAAACGACTGCCCACTCACCCCAATCGAGGATGCACGGCCGTGGTAGCCAATCGGCACCCACTTGTAGTTGGGCAACAGCGGCGCATCAGGGCGAAACAGCTTGCCAACGGTGGTGGCATGGTGAATGCCGGTATAGAAGTCGGTGTAGTCGCCGATATGGCAGGGCAAGGCCATTTCAAGCTCCGCCTGCGGCAGCAGGGCGCTGAGCCATGCCGCCTCGTTGCGGCTGCCCTCGCGCAGGCCTTCGGAAATCGCCGCGCGCAGGGTCTGGCGCCCCGCTGCGCCCATGGCCATCAAGGCGTTCATGTCATCCGTGGCGATGAGGCCGGCGGCTTTCAGGTCGAGCGCCTGGTCGCCAATGGCAACGCCAATGCGAAAGGCCTCCGTGCTGCCGGTGCGCCGGAAACGGCCGAACGGCAGGTTCTGGATCGGAAAGTCGGTGTCCGCCGCGTTGGCAGAAGTCACCCAGCTGCGAAGCGCCGGGTCGTGGGTGGCATTGACCAAATCATTCATGATGCAAATCCTTGACGCCGTGGCGCCTTGAAGGGGGTGATGAGCCGTGCGAAGTTGTGCAAAAAGCTCAGGGCTTGAATTGATCCTTGAGGCCAGTCCAGCAACTGAGGTAACCGGTATCCAGCGCACCGCCTTCCATGGCGAATGCGGTGGGAATAAAGCGGTAGCGGCTTTCAAACATGAAAGCCAGCGTGTTGTCCAGCTTGTGCGGCGCCAGCTCGCCGGTGCTGGCTTTCTCAAAGGCCTCGGCGTCGGGGCCGTGCGGAACCATGCAGTTGTGCAGCGAAGCGCCGCCCGGCTTGAAGCCTTCGGGCTTGGCGTCATACTGGCCATACACCAGCCCCATGAATTCGCTCATGAGGTTGCGGTGATACCAGGGCGGACGGAAGGTGTTTTCGGCCACCAGCCAGCGCGGCGGGAAGATCACGAAGTCACAATTGGCCGTGCCGGGGGTGTCCGATGGCGAAGTCAGCACCGTGAAAATGGACGGGTCCGGATGGTCGTAACTGATGGAGCCAATCGTCATGAAATGGGCGGTGTCGTATTTGTACGGCACCAGGTTGCCGTGCCATGCGACCACGTTGAATGGGCTGCACGGCTGCATCGCCGTCCATAAGCGGCCGCCAAATTTCTTGATGATTTCGAAACCGCCGGCCGGTGCGCCAGCGTCTTCAAAAGCCGCCGTGGGCGCCATGAAATCCCGTGCATTGGCCAGGCCATTGGAGCCGATCGGTCCCAGTTCCGGCAGGCGGAAATGCGCACCATAGTTCTCGCAGACGTAGCCGCGTGAAGCGCCGTCCGGCAGTGCCACGCTGAAGGCCATGCCGCGCGGCACCACGGCCACCTCGCCGGGCCTGACCGCCAGCAGGCCGAGTTCAGTGGTCAGCACCAGCCGGCCCTGCTGCGGTACCAGCAGCATTTCACCGTCGGCATTGACCAGCGCGCGCTGCGACATGGACTGGTTGGCCACATACACATGCGCGGCCATGCCGTTTTGGGCCTCGGCATCGCCGTTGGCCGCCACGGTGCGCATGCCGTCCACAAAGTCCAGAGCCTCGGCCGGAATGGCAAACGGGTTCCAGCGCAGCGGGTCGGGCGCAACGGCCATGCCGCCCGCCGCACCGGTCGTCCACTGCGGCTGTGCATAGGCCTGGTAAGCGCCGCTGACCACAGACGGCTGGCGGCGGTACAGCCAGCTGCGGCGATTCTCGGCGCGCGGCGCCGTGAAGGCGGTGCCCGACAACAGCTCGGTGTACAGGTCATGGGGCGCGCGCTGCGGGCTGTTACGGCCCTCGGGCAAGGCGCCCGCAACGGCTTCACTGACAAATTCGTTGCCAAAACCGGACTGGTAGCACAAGGCGTCTGTGTTCATCGCATCTCTCCAAAGTGAATCTCAATCTGAATTTCAATCAGCGGCGTCATCAGCAGCGTCGCCATTGGCCCGGGCCTGATCGATCAGGCGGTCGAAAAAATCGCTGAGCTGGGTCCGCTCGGCAGCGCTCAGCACATTGAAAATCTCCTGGTTTCGCTGCCCCACCACCTGCATGGCGCGCTGCCATGCCGCCTTGCCCTTGGGCGTGAGCGTCAGCACCACGCCGCGTCCGTCCGTCGGGCTGGCAGCCTTGAGCACCAGGCCCTGGTCGACCAGCGACTGCGCGGCCCGGCTGGCCTGCCCCTTGTTCAGGTTGGCCTTTTTGGCCAAGTCGTTAACCGACAGCGGCGCAAAAGTGCCCACCGCCGTGAGGCAGCGGCCGTCGCTCATGGACAGCCCTGCCCCGGCCACATAGGCTCGCTGACTTTCAATGTCGGTCAGCTTGTGCAGCAAATGCAGGCGGTAAGTCAGGGTCCTGTCGAGCTTGATCATGGTCAGTCCGGCTTGTTCATGTTCAGTCCAGCTTGATGCCGCTGGCGCGAATCACCTGCGCCCACTTTTCGCGTTCGGCCTTGGCATAAGCAGCCATCTGGGCCGGCGTGCTGGGCGTGGGCTCCAGCCCCAGAACCTGGAAGCGTGCTTTCACCGATGTGGAATTGAGCGCGTCCACCAGCGTTTTGTTCAGTTTACCGATCACGTCGGCGGGCGTTCCGGCCGGTGCCACCAGACCTTGCCAGGCATAGGCCTCAAAGCCCTTGAGGCCCTGCTCATCCAGCGTGGGAATGGTTTCGAAGTTCTTCACGCGGCGCGGACTGGCAATGCCGATGGGACGCAGGCGCCCCGCATTGATGAAAGCCATGCCGCTGGCCGTATCGACAAACATGAAGGGCAGCTGGCCACCCGTCACATCCTGCACCGCCGGCGCCGCACCGCGGTACGGAACATGCACCAGGTTCAATCCGGTCTTGCCGCGAAACAGTTCCGTTGCCAGGTGGTGCGGGCTGCCCGCGCCCGGTGTGGCGTAGCTGACCCCCGACTTCTGGGTCTTGGCCCAGGCCGTGAATTCGGCCAGGTTCTTCACGGGAATCGCCGGGTTGACCACCAGGATCATGGGAAAGCGGGCCAGCAGGCCGATGGGCGCCAGGTCTTTTTCGGCGCTGTAGCTCAGCTTGGTGTAGAGCGCCGGATTCGCGGCCAGCGTGGCGGTGTCGCCGGTCAGAACCGTGTAGCCGTCCGGTTTGGCATGGGCCACATAGTCAGCGCCGATGTTGGTGGCGGCGCCCGGCTTGTTGTTGATGACGATCGGTTGCCCCAGCGCGCTGCCCATCGCTTCAGTCAGCGAGCGAGCCACCACGTCGGAACCACCACCGGCGGGGTAAGGCACCACCCACTCGATGGGCCGGGTGGGAAAGTTTTGCGCCGAGGCGGCCGTTGCGGCCAAGGCCAGGAGCGCCATCGAACGGCGGATGAAAGCGGGAAGGTTTTGCATGTTGTCTCCAGACAGAAATGAATCGGTAGCAGTCGGTAGCGCGGCAGAAAAATCAGGTACCGGCCAGGCGCTCGGCCTGGGCAATCAGCGCCAGTGCTTCGCCGGCATTGGCCTGGCGGCTGAGCAGTGCGAGGGACAGCGTGGCCAGAAACAGCGGAGCCCTGGCCTCGCCCACACGGGCTGTCGCCTCTGCGAGTGCCGTGTAGGTCTGATCAAGATGGTCAGCGTTGGCGGCGCTGGCGACGGCGGCGGTACTGGTCCCGGTGATGGTGGTGGTGCTGGTGGTGGTCATGGTTATTTCCTGCGGCATCACAGCGGACGGGTCAGACCGGCGGTGAAGTGTTGCTGAAAAGGCTTCAGGGCTGCCTGAACAGCGGCGGCTGGTGTGCCCGTCCAGCATCCCATCAGGTACCCGTCAGGCCGCACCAGCCACGCCGAGCCGTCGGCCGCGCCGTAACGCTCCTGGGCTTGCCCGGACTCGTCGACCAGCGTGTTCACGTCAGGCTCACCCTGGCTGGCAATGCAGATCACGCGGACCGCGGCGGGACCGCCCTCCCCGGGCGCGGCCAACGCGGCGATCTCGTCCGGCAGCCGGCCATGTTGCGCGAAATACAGCACCACAAAACCACCACCGAAGCACGACGTCAGGTGGACGTGGCCGCTGGTGCCGCGCAACCTGGCCTCGGGTGCGGGCATGCCGGCGCGGGGACCGGCCTGAGGCGCGCCCTCCTGCGAAGGCAGATTCAGTGGTGAGCCCACATATTCAACGGGTGTGGACTGGCGTGGGTTGAGCAGCGAATTGACGGCTGCGTCTTCGGTGGCCAGGCGCAGCGCCGCCTCGCGCAGCAGCTTGAAACCGTAATTGGGCGGCGCCATGAATTCCGTGCTTTTGGCGCCGTAGGCAATGTTCTCTCGGGTGGCATGCACGCGCTCGGTGGAATAGCTGTCCAGCAGGGAGTCCGCCGCCCGCCCCTGTTGCACCAGCGCCAGCTTCCAGGCCAGGTTGGCCGCATCGTCTAGGCCCGAGTTGAGTCCGCGCACCCCGAAAATCGGCACCAGGTGGGCCGCATCGCCGGCAAACAGCACACGGCCATGGCGGTAGCTGGGCAAGGTGAGGCACTTGGCGTTGTAGATCGAAATCCACAGCGGCTCCCAGGGCTCGTCCTCGCCAATCATCGAAAGATGGCTTTGCACGCGCGGCAGCACGTTTTCAGGCTTCACGGCTTCCACCGGATCCTCGTCGTCACGAATCTGGTAGTCGATGCGCCAGACATCATCGGGCTGGCGGTGCATCAGAATGGTCGAGCCGGGGTTGGACGGCGGGTCAAACCAGGCGAGACGCTCCACCGCGCGGCGGGTTTTCTGCACCACGTCCACGATGACGTAGCGGCCTTCGTACTGGGTGCCTTCCAGTTGCAGCCCGAGCTGCTCGCGCACCGTGCTGCGGCCCCCGTCACAGGCCACAACCCAGTCAGCCTGCACCGTGTGCATCCCATCGGCGGCCTGGACATCTACTTGCGCGCCATCCGCTTGCGGCCGGACCGCGGTCACCTTGCTGGACCAGCGCACGTCGACCAGGCCGCCCTGCGCCAGTGCTGCCTTGTGGGCGAACTCCTCGGCATAGAACTGCTGGATGTTGACCATGGGCGCGAAGCGCTGTGTCGGCTCGCTCGGCATCTGGAAATGCAGCACTTCCCGGTCGCGAAAATAACTGCGCCCGCCGACCCAGGACAAGCCCTTCTCGACCAGCGGCTGGTCGGCGCCGACCCAGCCCAGTATTTCCTGCGAGCGGCGCGACATGCAAATCGCCCGGCTGCCGGCGCAATAGCCGTCATCGGCTTCAATCACAAGACTGGCGATGCCGTGGCGTCCGAGCAGGGCCGCCAGGCTCATGCCGACAGGTCCGCCGCCGGCAATCAGCACAGGAACCCTGTCGGGCCAGTGAGTGGAAAGTGGAGTGGTCACGATGCGTTTGTCCCGATTGATTTATGGTTGCGAGCGCAACTATAAATCAATCAGGTTGCGCGCGCAACCATTTTTTCAGGATGGGTTTTGCCCGCTGCGAGGCGTCCCCGGCCCGAGGCGGAAAACGGTCAGGAGTGCAGCGAAACCATCAGGCCGCTACCCACCGCCCACTATCCACTAGTTGCGCACCGTCATCTGGCCACGTATTTCGCCTCCGGGGTTGGCCACCGTGTGAACATTGGCGTACCAGCGCCCCGCCATCAGGTCGGCAGCCTGTGCCGGCGTCAGCGTGGCCCGCCCTTCCAGCGGGCTCACGATGGGGCCCTGCCAGGGCAAGGCAACTCCCGCGTTGGCACCAATGGCAGCAGGGCCATGAAAGTGGGCGGCCGTGGCGGGCCCGGTCAGTCCGCTGAAGCTGGCTTTCCAGCGAAACAGGTTGGTGTCCTTATTGAACACCGCATCGACCGAGCCGGTAGCCCGGCTGGCGTTGGGCGGGACCTCGTTGGCAGCCCGTAGCTGGGTGGTGAACGCCACCAGGTTGGACTGGCGATCCATCAAGCCGCAGCCGGTGATGGCGGTCACAGCCGCCACCATGACGGCAGCACGGGAAATACGGCTTGCTTGACGATGGAGGTGCAGGGGCATGATCAATTCCTGTAGATCAAAAGGGTAATTGTCGGCGGGGCAAAACCGCGCCATCGTAGGACAAACCCGGTGTGGCCAGCGGGCATGGGACGACATGCCTGCCAGGCGGCCAGCCTGGTTGCCGCGGGGGTGGCATGGCGCCGCAAATCAAAGGGGTCGCTGTCCTACGGCACAGGCGCATGGCAGCCGACAGGCAACTGCCAACCACTTTGGGAAAGTGAAACTATGTCCGTCCTCGTTCACCATGGCTCGCCATGAGCACCCATGACAAAACACATGGTTAAACACACATGGTCAAACCACATGGCTGACACACTGCAACACCATCTACTGCAACACCATCTGCGTCTGCGCGGTTTGCGGGAAAGCATTCACGGCACCGCCGCCGGCAGGGGCGGCTGACGCAGTACGGCACAACCGGAAGGAGCTGGCAATGGCTTCACGCACTCTATGGAAAGGTGCCATCAGCTTTGGGCTGGTCCACATCCCCGTGGCGCTGCATGCGGCCACGTCCGACAGCGGTATCGATTTTGACTGGCTGGACAAACGCAGCATGGACCCGGTTGGCTACAAACGCATCAACAAAAAGACCGGCAAGGAAATCAGCCGGGAAAACATCGTCAAGGGCATCAAATACCAGGATGACCAGTATGTGGTCCTGTCTGCAGAGGAAATTGCCGGGGCTTATCCCAAGACGACCCAGACGATCGAGATCGAAAGTTTCGTTGCCAATACGGAAATTCCCTTTATCTACCTGGAGCGGCCCTACTACATCGCGCCCATCAACAAAGGGCAAAAAGTCTATGCCCTGCTGCGTGACACCCTGCTTGACACGCAGCGGGTCGGCATCGCGCGGGTGGTGATCCAGACCAAGCAACACCTGGCCGTGCTGGTGCCCTCCGGACCCGGTCTCATCCTGAACCTGATGCGCTGGGGCGAAGAAATCCGCTCCTGGGAAGACCTGGACCTTCCACCCGAGGGCGCGAAGGCGGCCGGGCTGTCGGCGCGCGAACTGTCCATGGCCAAACAGCTCGTCAATGACATGACGGAGACCTGGGATCCGGGAAAATTCAGGGACTCGTTCAGGGACGAAATCATGGCCCTGGTCGAACGCAAGGCCAGGGAAGGCAAGATCGAAACCGTGGAGCAGCCTCAAAAGGCGGAGGATTCCGCCGGACGTTCGGGCGCCACCATCCTCGACCTCACCGAATTGCTCCAGCGCAGCCTGCGCAAGGGCGGCGCAGCGGCCGCGGCAGATGGGGCAGATGGCAAGGAGACCCCCAAGCCCGAAGCCCGCCCCAGGACGGCCACCCGCACAACCGTCCGCACGACCGCCCGCAAGGGTACGGCAAAAGCCGCTTCGCGCGCGCACGGCAAGCGGGCTGCCTGAAAACCTGCCCATGAACACGCCCGCGCCATGGCCGCCGAGGACCTGCTGAAAACCTACCGCGCCAGGCGCGACTTCAAGCAGACGCCCGAGCCCGCCACAGGAGGCGAGCGCTCCGCCAAGGCGCTGAGGTTTGTGGTCCAGAAGCATGCCGCGCGCAGCCTGCACTACGACTTTCGGCTGGAGCTGCAGGGCTCGCTGAAGAGTTGGGCGATTCCCAAAGGGCCGAGCCTGGATCCGGCCGTCAAACGCATGGCCGTGCATGTCGAAGATCACCCGATGGCCTATGCCGGCTTTGAAGGCACCATTCCACCCGGGCAGTACGGTGCCGGCCACGTCATTGTGTGGGACCGCGGGCTCTGGGCGCCGACGGGCGACCCGGCCGCAGGCCTGAAGAACGGCAAGCTCAAATTTGAACTGCACGGTGAAAAGCTCAAGGGAGGCTGGACGCTGGTGCGCATGCACGGCCATGCCGGGGAAAGCCATGAACCCTGGCTGCTGATCAAGGAGCAGGACGACCACGCACGCCCCGAGCAGGTATTTGATGTACTCCAGGCGCTGCCCGACAGCGTGCTTTCCGGCAAGCCCCTGCCTGGCAAGGCAGCCACCGAAACACAGGGCGCCCTTCGCGCTGCGCGCACCAAAAAAACAGCGCCTGAAAGCAAGACCAGGAAGCCCACCAGAACAACGGCGGCCAACGCACGGTCCGGTAAAAACATTCCCAAAGGCATTCCCGAAGGCGCGGTGAAATCCGGGCTGCCCGGCACGCTGGCCCCGGAACTGGCCACGCTGGTCAACCGCGTGCCTGCCGACCCGCAAGACTGGATCTACGAAATCAAGTTTGATGGCTACCGGCTGCTCACCCGCATCGAGGGGGACTCGGTGCGCTGCATGACGCGCAACGGCAACGACTGGACCGCCAGGTTGCCCAGGCTGGCCAAAGCCGTTGCACAACTGGGCATGCGCTCCGCCTGGCTGGACGGCGAAATTGTGGTGATGAATGAGCAGAGCCTGCCCAGCTTTGGCGCGCTGCAAAACGCCTTCGACAGCGCCAGCACGGCAGATATTCTCTATTACGTGTTCGACCTGCCGTTTTACGATGGGTTGGACCTGCGCCAGGTGCCGCTGACACAGCGGCGCGAAATCCTGCGCACGGCCCTGACGCGCAATCCGCAGGACAGCATCCGTTTCAGCGAGGCGTTTGACCAGCCCCCGCAAGACCTGATCAACTCGGCCCAGCGCCTGGGCCTGGAAGGCGTGATCGGCAAGCGCGCAGCCTCGCCCTACGTCTCGCGCCGCTCGCCCGACTGGATCAAGCTCAAAACCCAGCTGCGCCAGGAGTTTGTGATTGGCGGCTACACCGAGCCCAAAGGCTCCCGCACTGGCCTGGGAGCCCTGCTGCTGGGCGTGCACGATGCGCAGGGCAAGCTCCAGTACGCCGGCAATGTGGGCACAGGCTTCAATGTCGAGACGCTGCGCAGCCTCAAGGAGCGGCTGTCAACGCTGCACAGAGAGCGCAGCCCGTTTGCCGCGCTGCCGGCAGGCGTCAAAGGGCAATGGGTGAAGCCGCAACTGCTGGCCGAAGTGGCGTTTGGCGAATGGACCCACGGCGGCCATATCCGCCACCCCGTGTTCCAGGGACTTCGCACCGACAAGCCGGCCAAAAACATCCTCCGTGAGACGCCCACATCACCAGTCACCCCCCGGAAAGGCTCCGACATGCCGCAAGACGCTGCCACACCAGGCCCCACCAGCCGAAAACCCCCTGACAAGGCCCCTGGCAAGGCTCCTGAGTCCGTGCGCATCACGCATCCCGACCGCGTGATCGACAAAACCACCGGCTTCACCAAGCAAGCCATGGTGGAGCACTACGCCGCTGTCGCCCCGCTCATGCTGCCGCACCTCAAGGGGCGCCCGGTTGCCCTGGTTCGCGCGCCGGCAGGCGTCGGGGGTGAGCTGTTTTTCCAGAAACACGCGGAAGCCACAGCCATTCCCGGTATCAAGCTGCTCGACCCGGCGCTGGACCCGGGACATGAACCGCTGCTCGAGATCCCTTCTGTAGCGGCCCTGCTGGAAGCCGCGCAAGTCAATGCCGTGGAATTCCACACCTGGAACGCGACCAGCCGCGCCATTCGCAAGCCTGACCGCATGACCTTCGACCTGGACCCCGGCGAAAAGGTTGGCTGGCCGGAGATGCAGGAGGCCGCGCAGCTGGTGCACTCTCTTCTGGATGAGCTGGGACTGGCCAGTTTTCTGAAAACCAGCGGAGGCAAAGGCCTGCACGTCGTGGTGCCGCTGAGGCGCAACTACGACTTCGACACGGTGAAGGATTTCTCGCACGCCATCGTGAAACACCTGGCAGGTGTTTTGCCGCAACGCTTCGTGGCGAAGAGCGGCCCCAAAAACCGGGTCGGCAAGATATTTGTGGACTACTTGCGCAACGGTTTCGGCGCCACGACCGTCTCGGCCTGGTCGGCGCGCGCGCGGCCGGGGCTGGGGGTTTCGATACCGGTGGCGTGGGATGAACTGGCTTCGCTCACCGGCGGCGCGCACTGGACCACGACGACGACAGGTGGGCGCCTGGCCACCGGCAACCAGCCCTGGAAGGACTATGACGCCTGCGCCAACAGCCTGGCTGCGGCGATGAAAAAACTGGGCTTCAAGCCACCCACCCATTGACGGCAGGGCAAGCACTTCGCCAGCTGTCATCGGCCTCCTACACCAGCAGCATCCTTGCCCCGACAGCCAATCAGAATCATCGCCGCTAAATTGCCATATTGAATTGTCATGGGTTATTTCAGGCGATTTTCGTTGCCTACCGCAGGAGCACCTCATGGAATCCACCGAGCAAACCACCGAAACCGAACAGAACCACCAGACCGAGCAAACCCACCAAACCCAGCAGACCCATCAGCCTGACCCAAGCCACCAAACCACCCAGACCAACGAGAGCGACCGGCAGGACAAGCAGGCCAATCATCCGCAGGCCGGCAACGCCCCTTGGCATCGGTCCCGGGGCCGGGGCCGACAGGCCGGCGAGGCCACCCGACTGTGAATCAATTTACGCATCGAAGCCCCACGCGCGAGGGCTTTCAGTGCGAACCAGGAGAGCCACATGGAACCGCGCGATGAAATGGATCTGACCGCCTACCTCCAGACAGAAGGCCGCCGCCGTGCGGCCGAGTTGGGGAACTGCCGGCCCACGGAAAGCCCCGGCATCGCGGCGCCGACACCCCACGCACCACCATCACTACAACAACAATGCGCCACCCCGGCCAGCGAACAGCCACCGCCCCAAAGCCTCAGCGAAGCGTTGCGGCGCATGGGTGTTGCCTAGGCTGCGGCTGCGCCCGATAACCCGGTAACCCAGCCGGCTTTTGCACGGCTGGCCGTGTAGGCCTTTGCCGCAAGTTGACGCTGCGCACTGGCATGGCGCCGCATGGCGGCCTATGATTTCAGTACCGCAAGACGATTGCGCTGGAGACCTCATGAAATACCTCTTGCCATTGAGCCTGGCCGCAATGCTGCTGGCGGGCTGCCCGGATAATACCAAGTCGCCCAAGCTCCCACCCCAGGTGCCGGAACCCAAGGCTGCCGTTGCCCCCTCCACGACGCCCATCGCCATGGTGTTGGCACCTCGCCCGGCCAGCGCATGAAAGCCTTGATCGCGCTGGCTGTCCTCTGCCTGGTGGGCGCCTGCACATGGATGTCTTCGCCCGCCGGGCACAGGGTCAGCGTCGAGGGTGAGTCCTACGTGCTCAGCCAGTTGACTGCCGGCACCTGGACCGCCATTTCCACCAACCTGGTGACACCCCCTCCAGCCAGCAAACCCTCTACCCGCGCCGCGCTGGTGCAGGCCATCGAGCAAGCCTCGGGTTGCAAGGTGACCGAGAGCGACTATTCACGCGAAGGCCGGCAACTCGATGCGCAGGTCGATTGCGGAAGTCGCCTGAAAAACTAACCGCGGCCGGAGAAAAAAAGGGGCAGCCTTGCATGCTGCCCCCGGTGTGCCGAGCCTCGAGTGCCAGCAACAAAGTCTTGGGCGCCAGCGAACTGAATCCTCTCTAAAGTCATTTTTCTTTTAGTGCGCTGCCTTCAGGCTGGCGCGCATGGCCTTGACCTGGTCATGACTACGCTGGGCACCCTGGTATCAGCAGCACGTAATCCATCATGGCGCGCACAAGGTGCCGCTGCGGTCAGGCAAGCACAGACAGATTTGTAGGAGAAGACCGCGCCGCACTTGCATAGGTCACATAGGGGTCTGCACGGGGTCGGCCCCACCTCTGGACACTGCAATATCGACCTCTCTCCCGTCGAATGAAAACAGCTCAGTAGCCCATAAAGAATTGGGCTAACAGCTATTAAATCAGTAGCAACCAGATTGAAACATGAGGTTGAAGCATGAGGCATGAAACATGCAGGCGGGCATGCGTTCGTCAGCTGTCGAGTTCCGGGTAGCGGCGAAAGATGCAGTCTTCATTGAATGCAATGCGTCGCTCGCTGGCCAGGTAGGCCGCCACGCGGCGATGCTGCGCCACGCTGTCGTGCAGGGCTGCAACACACGGCGCCTTTTTTAGCGCGCGCCGGCTGGCCTTGGGAAAGGCGTATTGCAGGCCCGCCACCAGTTGGAAAAGCGACAGGTCCGCGTAGCTCAACCGCCCACCCACCAGATGGCGACTACCCCGGCGGTTGCGCGCCAGCACGCTTTCAAACCAGGCCAGGAATTTGGGCACGCGCGCCTCGCGAAACTCCTTTGCACGCCGGACGGCCTCCGGCTTCTGGTCCTCGTAGTAGAGGCCGGTGGCAATCGGGTGGTGCGTGTCATGGGCCTCGGCGACGACGTCGGCAATGGTCAGCTGCAGCTGGTGCGTCCACACGCGCTGAACCTCGCTCTTGCCGACCAGCCCGAGGCGGGGGCCGAGGTACAGCAAAATCGCCGCCGTCTGCCCCACGATGACCTTGCCGTGCACCAGGAAAGGCGGAGCAAACGGTGGGTGCAGCACATCGGGGCTGTCCATGACATGCATCATGGCCGCCATGCCCTGCCCGGCTTTTTCGCCCTGGCGATCGCGCGCCACATCAACGTAGTCGGCGCCTGCGGCTTCCAGCGCCAGGCGCACAAATTCGCCGCGTCCCTGAATGCCGGGCCAGTAATGAAGTTCGTATGACATGAAACTCCCCCGGTGGGTGGGTTGGCAGAGTGTGGGCAGTATGTGAAATGACGGGAAACGCCACTTTAGCCCATGCCGGACGGACATAAAGAACTATGTATTTCATAGCAATAAAGGCAAGAGGCGAGAACGCGGTCTCAGGTGTCCACCTCATCGGGCAGAGAAAATAATTCCAGACCAACCAGGTTCAAACCGGGGTTTAACCGGGGTTTAAACCGGGTTTCATCTTGTCCTACATGAAGTTGGCCACGGTCTGACACCTCCGGTTTTTCGAGCCGACGGACACTGAGACACTGAAGCAGCATGAAAGAAGGGCGCCACCAGGTGCAGGCGCCTTTTCGTTTTTTCCGGAGGTCAATGCAATGGCGAAATCAACCCTAGCCAGTTCACTCCACGGCAAAACCCTGAGATGGACCTTCAGCGACGGCCCGGCCAAAGGCCGGACGTTTGAACATACCTTTGAGCCCAATGGCCGCGTCACCTGGCGCAGCGCGGACAACCCGGACGCCAGCGAGCACCACGACAAGGCCAGTGCCGCCGTGAAGGTGTCAGACGACGTGCATGTGGTGTCCTACCTGTCAGCCGACAGCGGCTACACGCTCACGGTGGTGCTCAATCTTCGGGACGGCACCGCGGTGGGCTTTGCGTCCAATGGCAAGGAATGGTTCCGGCAGTCGGGCCGGTTTGAAGTGCTCGATCGTCGCGAAGGCGGTCCAGCAGCCTGAGTCCGGAATGTCAGCCCGCCGCCGCGATCTGGCGCAGGGCCTGTTCAAACACTTCAGGGGGCTGCCCGCCAGAGATCAGGTGGCGGTCATTGATGATGACGGCCGGCACCGAATGGATGCCCTGGCTCAGGTAGAACTGCTCGCGCTCGCGCACCTCATCGGCGTATTCGGATGACGCCAGGATGTTCCGCGCGCGCTCGGCATCCAGGCCCACTTCGCCCGCCACCCGCGCCAGCACCTCGTGCGAACCGGGACTCTGTCCATCGGTGAAGTAAGCCTTGAACAGTGCCTCTTTCAGCGCCTTCTGCCTGCCCTCGCCCTGCAGCTCGGCCCAGTGGAGCAGGCGGTGTGCATCAAAGGTGTTGTAAATGCGGCTGCGGCCACCGCCCGGCTCGTCCGCCATGCTGAATTTGAAGCCCAGCTGCGCGCCCCGTACCCGGATATTTTCGCGGTTCGCTTGGGCCTGCTCGGGCGTGATGCCGTACTTTTGCGTGATGTGCTCGGTGATTTCCTGGCCCTCGGCCGTCATCTGGGGGTTGAGCTCAAATGGCTGGAAATGCAGCTCGGCCGTGATGTCTTTGCCGACCCGCGCCAGCGCCTGGTCCAGCGATTTAAGCCCGATCACGCACCATGGGCAGGAAACATCAGAGACGAAATCGATTTTGAGGGGGATGGTCATGGTGTGTCGTTCTCATTTCATTTTTCACGCAAGGTCGCCAGCTCGCCTGCATGACAAGTCCACGGAAGGATCGCCCGGTGTGGACCGCCTTGTCAAACAGTGGATATGACGGGTCTGCAGGCGCGATTTTTACGTGGAACGGCCGCGCCTTGTCATGGCGCGGGCAATATGCAGGTGCGGCGTACGGTTACTTGAAGGGCCACCGGGAGGCCATCCGCCTATCCATCCACCCGACGTCCTTGTGCCGCCTGTCCGGCTCCGACCGCGGTCAGGCCAAGGCCTTCAGTAGGCCCGCACTGACACCTATCAGCGCCTCCCCCCGATACATCGGGAGTGTTCCGCCACGCATAGTGAAACGACAACTTCCCGGAGAAAAACCATGTCTTTTGCACTCTACATGATCGGTTTCGTGATCTTCCTCTGCGGCGTGATCTGGGGCGCGGTGGTAGCGGGCATACCACACCTGTATATCGGCATCGGTGCACTGATACTTCTCGGCATCGGCATTTTCAGCGCCGTCAGCCGCACACGCAGCAAAGACCCGTCCTGACCACCGGCGCCTGCTGAAGGCCAGCGCAGCGCCGCGGAGGGGCTAGCGCCCCTCAACCATTTCCGACCGGGGCGCTCCGCTGCAGGCTCACAACGGATTCCGGGCCGCGTTTGGCACCTTCGGCTGCCACGGACACGACGCCCCGAAAAGACGGGCTAAACCGTGAAACCGATTCGGACAATTCCTGTTCAAGCCAGATCACGCGCTGCGCATACATCGATGCCAGCGCAAGATGATGGTCCGCCGCTATCTGGTGCTCGATGCGGGCCAGATTGGCCGCCTGCAAATACTCCTGGGCTTTCCGAATATGGGCATCCACGCGTGTATGAAAAAGATCGAATCGCATATAAAACCCCTCCTCAAGCAGAAGTGAAAGAAACAGTTTTTATTGAAACAGAAATAAAGGTTTTGGGAATACCCAGTTTTAGTGATTGGCCGCTGAAACTGTCCCGTCCTTGCGTAGGACGGCATCTCACGGCCTGCCGGCGTGCACAAAAGACGGCGCGGACAAACGAATCTTTGTTACAGCTCACGCGGGCGTCAGCATAGGCGCGGGTGATCGCGGGTGATCGCGGGTGATCGGGTATTCCCACATGTAACCGTAGCCACCAAAAAAACTGCACGCATTCGTCCATGACTGCATTTGTCGACAAACACACGCGCCACCTGCACTTCGGCTTGCATCTCGGCCAGTTTGTAGCGCGTGTTCTGGTAGTTGGCCACGGGCTGACCGCACACCTTGCGCTCCTTCACATAGGCCTGCGTCCAGTCAATGGCGGCCTGCGCCGCCGAAACGGCCGTGGTGGCGATTTGCAGGCGCTCCCACGGCAGCGGCTCCATCAGGCAGATAAATCCCTTGTTCTCATGCGCCTCGCCGCCCAGCAGATGGCCAGCCGGCACCCTCACGTCGTTGAAGAAGAGCTCGGCGGTGTCCTGCGCCTTGAGGCCGAAGCCCCAAGCCCCCGTGGGGAAAATCGCATGGCCGAAGCATTCCTCCACGCAGCCCTCCGCGCGCTGCGGAACTGCAGCGCCGCAATGGATTCAACCCCGGATGACCTCATTCGGCGTTGTAATGAAGTGGCGGCAAAATCCGGCCCAGGCTTTATGCTGACCCGTACCGTCAGGAATGCCCCGGGCAGGCACCAGCCGTCGATCGTCTATGTCTATTGAACCTTGAACCGATTTCCTTCAACCAACCTCACCCTCTCATGCAACGACTCCAGAACAAGGTAAGCATCATCACCGGCGCGGCGCAAGGCATAGGCCTGGCCACCGCCATCAAATTCGCCCGCGAAGGCGCCATCGTCATCGTCTGCGACGTCCGGCAACCCGGTGTTGACGAGGCTGTCAGGGCGTGCCAGGCACTGGGCGCGCAAGCCGTCGGCCATGTGATGGACGTCACGCAGCGCGCCATGGTCGATGCCGTGGTGAAGCAGGTCAAGGACCAGTTCGGCCGCATTGACGTGCTGGTCAACAATGCCGGTATCACGCAGGATGCGCGGCTGCAAAAAATGACACTGGAGCAGTTCGACCGCGTGATTGACGTCAACCTGCGCGGCGTGTTTCATTGCGCCCAGGCTGTGGCGGACACCATGGTGGCGCAGGGCCGGGGCGTGATCCTCAACGCCAGTTCGGTGGTGGGCATTTACGGCAACTTCGGCCAGACCAACTATGCGGCCAGCAAGTTCGGCGTGATCGGTTTCACCAAAACCTGGAGCCGCGAGCTCGGTCCCAAGGGCGTGCGCGTGAATGCCGTGGCGCCTGGCTTCATTGCCACGCCCATCCTGAACACCATTCCCGAGAAGGTCCTGAAAGAGATGGAAGCGCATGTACCGCTCAAGCGGCTGGGGCAGCCCGAGGAAATCGCCAACGTCTACGCCTTTCTGGCAAGCGACGAGGCCAGCTACATCAATGGCGCGGTCATCGAGGTGTCGGGCGGCATGTCGGTTTGAGTTGCCGGTCGCAAAAAAAAAGATTTCAAAGTTCAATTATTTGACAAAGTCAACTAATTGATTGACGATGGCCGCATGGCATTGTCAAAGCCCTCCACACCACTCCCATCTGCCGCGGGCCACGTCGAAGCCGTCCGCGGCTTTAACCGTTTTTACACCCAACGCATCGGCGTGCTCGACCCCTATCTGGGCAGCGAACTTTCGCTCACCGAGGTACGGGTGCTCTACGAACTGGCACACCGCGACCAACCCACGGCCTCCGAACTGGGGCGCGACCTGGCGCTCGACCCCGGTTACCTGAGCCGCATCCTGCGCCGTTTTGAAAGCAAAGGCTGGCTGACGCGCGTGCCGTCCGTGGCAGATGCCCGGCAAAGCCTGCTGGCGCTCACGGCAGCCGGTCACAAGGCGTTTGCGCCCTTGCAAAAAAAATCCAGCGAAGAGGCAGCGGCTTTGCTGGCAACGCTGGCGCCCGATGCGCAGCAAAAACTGGTCAACGCCATGGCCGCCATTGAGCACCTGCTGGCGCCAGCCGCCGAACTCGCCCCCACCCGCACCATTGTGCTGCGCGATCCACAGCCCGGCGACATGGGCTGGGTGGTACAGCAGCACGGCGAAATTTACGCACGTGAATACGACTGGAACTGCGAGTTCGAAGCGCTGGTGGCCGACATCACCGGCAAATACCTTAAAAACTTCCTGCCGGATTCCGAGAAATGCTGGATCGCAGAACTCGACGGCGAGCGGGCCGGCGCGGTGTTTGTGGTGCGCAAATCAGCCACCGTGGCCCAGTTACGCATGTTGATCCTCACCCCGGAGGCGCGCGGTCTGGGCCTGGGCGGACGCCTCACGGATGAATGCATCGCGTTTGCCCGCCGCAAGGGCTACCAGAAAATGCGGCTCTGGACCAATAGCTGCCTGGACGCGGCGCGCGCTATCTACGCCAAACGGGGCTTCCGGCTGGTTAAAAGCGAGCCCTACCACGGCTTCGGGCATGACCTCGTGGGTGAAACCTGGGAGTTGCGGCTGTAAGAACCTGTTTACGATCTAAACGGGGCCGCGCAAGCACCTTCTCGGGATGGGATGCAAGGCGCGCCGCCCATAGCTCGGGCTATGGGCAAGCGCCGCAACGCCGCAGACCGCCCGAGAAGGCGCTTGCCCTTCGGGTTGGGGTGACGCAAACGCGGTCGCGTTTGCATCCCCATGGGGCAGCCGCACGACGCACAGCCGGCCGGCTGTGCAGTCGGGCGATTGAGCCACCCGAGCCCTTGCATGGGCACTAGCCCATGCGGCGGTCCCGGGCGCCCCACTCATCCCGATTGCACCCCAACGCGGCCTCGTTTAGATCGTAAACAGGTTCTAAGGCATGGGAAGTGTGGTCCAGCCCACCCCTCACACCCCCTCGATCATTCGCATCTCCCGCATCGCCACCGACAGCATGGCCAGGTCCACCGTGCCTGCTGCCTGCTGCTCGGCAAGAAAGCGCCGGTAGCGCTCCAGCGGCACCTGGTTGTGCGCCTGCCAGGCGGCGATCAGCGCCTGGGGCGTTTCCAGAGTCGGTGAAAGCCGGATCACGCTGGTTGTCAGCGCACGCTTGAGCGCGGCCAGGTCGTCGAACAGCGCGGCGCGCGCCAGCATCTGCCAGTGGGTGTCGGCCGGCAGCGCGCTCACGCGCTCGCGTATCCAGCCGTGGTTCAGATGCAGGTCGAGCGCAAAATAAAGGCTGGCGACCAGTTCGAGCTGGCGCTCGCAAGCGGCCGCGACTTCCGCGATGTCGAGCACGGCGGCGATGCTGTCCGCACCCGCGACACGCCGCGCGAGTTCGGCCGGCACCCCGGCCTGCACCAACTCGTCGCGCCGCGCGCCCTGTGCCGCCGCATCGTCCGGCGCCAGCAAGGTCGCAAGCTGCGGGCCGACCAGGTCGGCTGCCGCGCGAAAGCGCGCGACCGCCGCCTCGATCGCGCTGCGTTCGACCCGGTGGCGCAGGAACCACAGGCTGGCACGCTCGATCAACTGGCCGGTATCTGTCAGCATCTGCGCCTGCAGCGCATCCGGCACCTGGTTGTCGAGCGCATCGATGCCCTGCCAGATGTCCTCCAGCCCGAACACCGCGCGCGCGATGATGCAGGCGCGCACGATGTCGGCCGGGGCTGCATCGGTTTCCTCCGCGAGCTGGTGCACCAGGGTCGCACCGACGCGGTTGGTCAGCGTGTTGGTCAGGTAGGTCGCGATGATCTCGCGCTTGAGCGGATGGTGCTGCATCGTGTCGCCGTAGCGCTCGCGCAGGGGCTGCGGGAAGTAGTCGGCCAGCACATGGGCGACGAAGGGATCATCCGGCAGGTCGGACGCGAGCAGCGTGTCGTACAGCCACATCTTTCCGTAGGCGAGCAGCACCGCGCGCTCGGGCGAAGTGAGCCCCTGTTTCGCGGTCTTGCGTTCTTCAATTTCCTCGTCGGGCGGCAGGAACTCGATTTTGCGTTTGAGCCGGCCGGCGCGTTCCAGATGGCGGATCAGCCGCGCCTCGGGCTCCAGCAGCACTGCCGCACGCCTATGGGCGACTGACAGCGCCTGGGTCTGATAGTAGTTGTCGCTCAGCACCAGCTCGCCGACCTCGTCGGTCATCTCGGCGAGCAGCTTGTTGCGCTGTTTGCTGGTCATCTCGCCGTCGGTGACCACCAGGCCCAGCAAGATCTTGATGTTGACCTCGTGATCCGAGCAGTCGACGCCGGCCGAGTTGTCGATCGCGTCGGTATAAATGCGCCCGCCGTGCTGCGCGTACTCAATGCGCCCGAGCTGGGTGCAGCCGAGGTTGCCGCCCTCGGCAACCACCTTGCAGCGCAGCTCGGCGCCGTTAACGCGGATCGCGTCGTTCGCCCGGTCGCCAACCTGGGCATGGGTCTCGCGGCCGGCCTTCACATAGGTGCCGATACCGCCGTTGTAGAGCAGGTCGACCGGTGCCTTCAGGATCATGCGGATCAGATCATTCGGCGTGATCTCGTCGCCTTCCAGCTCGAGCGCCGCGCGCACTTCAGGCGTGAGCGGGATCACCTTCGCGCTGCGCGCAAATACGCCGCCGCCGGCCGAGATGAGCGAGGGATCGTAGTCGGCCCAGCTCGAACGCGGCAGCGCGAACAGGCGCTCGCGCTCGTGAAAGCTCGCCTCGGTATCAGGATTGGGGTCGAGGAAGATGTGGCGGTGGTCGAACGCCGCGAGCAGCCGGATATGGTGCGACAGCAGCATACCGTTGCCGAGCACGTCGCCCGACATGTCGCCGATACCGATCGCCGAGAAGTTGGTGGTCTGGGTGTCAACACCCAATTCCCGGAAGTGCCGCTTGACCGACTCCCAGACGCCGCGCGCGGTGATTGCCATCTTCTTGTGGTCGTAGCCCACCGAGCCGCCCGAGGCGAATGCGTCGTCCAGCCAGAATCCGTATTCGGCCGAGATCGCGTTCGCATAGTCGGAGAAGGTCGCCGTGCCCTTGTCGGCCGCAACCACCAGGTAGGGGTCGTCCGGATCGTGGCGCACCACGTCCGCGGGCGGCACCACCTGCGCGCCGACCAGGTTGTCGGTGAGGTCGAGCAGCCCGCGCAGGAAGGTCTGGTAGCAGGCGACGCCTTCCTTCATGTACGCGTCGCGGTCGGTCACGGACGGCGGATTTTTCACGACAAAGCCGCCCTTGGAGCCGACCGGCACAATCACCGCGTTCTTCACCATCTGCGCCTTGACCAGCCCCAGCACCTCGGTGCGGAAGTCCTCGCGCCGGTCGGACCAGCGCAGCCCTCCGCGTGCGACGCGGCCGCCGCGCAGGTGCACGCCCTCGACCCGTGGCGCATAGACCCAGATCTCGAACATCGGCTTGGGCTCGGGCAGGCCGGGCACGCGCGCCGGGTCGAACTTGAACGACAGATAGGGTTTGAGCCCGCCGTCGGCCGCGCGCTGGAAATAGTTGCTGCGCGTGGTCGCCTCGATCACGCCGAGGAACTGGCGCAGGATGCGGTCCTCGTCGAGGTTGGGCACCTGATCGAGCGCATTCGCGATGTTGTTTTGCAGCGCCTGCGTCCGTGCGTCGCGCTCCTCGCCTTGCGCCGGGTCGAAGCGCGCGAGGAACAGCTCGACCAGTTTGCGCGCAATCGCCGGGTTGCCGGTCAGCGCGCGCTCGACATAGGCGTCGCTGAAGGTCGAGCCGACCTGGCGCAGGTAGCGTGCATAGGCGCGCAGGATCGCGACTTCGCGCCAGGCCAGTTGCGCGCGCAACACCAGCCGGTTGAAGTCGTCGTTCTCGATTTCGCCGCCCCAGGCGCGCGCGAACGCGTCCTCGAACAGCGCCTTGATGCGGTCGATCTCGATCTCGGCGCCGTCGGCGAGCTCCATGCCAAAGTCGTGCACCCACACGGCTTGCGCATCCCGCGGCTCGATGCAATAGGGGCGCTCCTCGTTCACCCGGACACCCAAGTGCTCGAGCATGGGCAGGCTCTGCGACAACGCGACCGGCTGTCCGGCGCGGTAGACCTTGAAGCGCAGCGAACCCGGTGCCGCCTCGATCGGTCGGTACAGGTTCATCGCGAGCGCGGCCGGCTCGCCCTCTGGCTGGCCGCCCTGCACACTTTCCATCAGCTCGATGTCGCGCACCGCGGTGCGCGCCGCATAGTCCTCGCGAAAGCCGGCCGGGAACGAGCCGCCCCAGCGGCGCAGCAACCGGTTGCCGCGCTCCTCTCCGCAGCCTTCCAGCAGCGCGTGGGCCAGCTCGTCCTGCCAGCGGTGGGTGGTTTCGACGATACGTGCTTCCAGCTCCCGCACATCGACTTCCGGAACATTGCCCGGCTGGGTCCGCACCATGATGTAGATGCGCGCCAGCATCGATTCCGACAGCTGCGGTGTGAACTCGGCGCTCACGCCGCGGAAGGCGTCCAGCAGCAGGCTCTGGATCCGCAGGCGCAGATCGGTATTGAACTTCTCGCGCGGGACGAACACCATGCAGGACACAAAGCGGTCGAAGCGGTCGCGGCGCACGAACAGCCGGGTGCGCTGGCGCTCCTGCAAGCGCAGGATGCCGAGCGCGATTTCATACAGTTCGCTGTCGTCGATCTGGAACAGTTCGTCGCGCGGGTACTGCTCAAGTATCGTGAGCAGCGTTTTGGCGAGATGGCCCTTGGGCAGAAAGCCGGCGCGGCTCATGACGTGGGCGACCTTGCGCCGCACCAACGGGATCTCGTCGGTCGCGACCCGGTAGACGATGGAGGTGTAGAGGCCGAGGAAGCGGCGTTCGCCAAACAACTTGCCGTCGGCGTCGAACAGCTTGACGCCGACATAGTCAAGGTAGCCTGGCCGGTGCACGGTCGAGCGCGAATTGGCCTTGGTGACGAAAATCGGCGACGGCGAGTCGACGATGCGCTGCACGCCGGCCGGCAGCCGGGTCAGGTCGGGCGTGGCCGGGTCGCGCAAGGCCTCGCGCAGGATGCCCTGGCCGGAACCCGCGACACCCTGCAGGTAGTAGACGCCGTCCCGCACAAGCGACTGGTAGTCGCGACAGCCGAGGTAGGTGAAATGATCGTCAGCCATCCATTCGAGGAAAGCCCTGGCTTCTGCAGTTTCCGCGACCTCCGCGGCTTCAATCTGCGCCGGGCCGGCTGCCTGCTCGCGCGCGACCAGGTCCGCGATCGTGCGCCGGGTCGTCTCCAGCATCCGGGGCCAGTCCTCCACCGCCGCCCGCACGTCGCCCAGAACCTTGATCAGGCCGGCCGTCAGCTCCTCCAGTCGCGCTGCCTCGGTACGGCGATCCACCTCCAGGTGGATATAGGATTCCAGCGCCGACCCGTCGGATTCGGCATCGCCCTGCTCGCTGGCCGCCTGCACATTCACGATCTGGCCACCGGCCTCGCGCCAGACGCGGAACACAGGATGCACCGCCGCATGCAGCGTGAGCCCGAGCCGGTTGACTTCCATCGTCACCGAATCGACCAGGAACGGCATGTCGTCGTTGACGATCTCGATCACCGTGTGATCGGAGTACCAGCCGTGCTGCTCCAGCCCCGGGTTGTACACGCGCACGCGCGCGCTGCCCGGTGAGAACTTGCGCGCCAACTGCCAGTGCGCCATCGCGGCGCCGTACAGGTCGGCAATGCTGCGGCTGAGTACGTCTTCCTCATCGGCCTGACCGTAGTAGTGGTTCAGGAACGGCTCGAATACCGCAAACGCCGCATCCGGCAGGCGCTCGCGCGCGCACGCCATGACGTCGTCGAACAGGCGCCGCACTTTATCTTCTGTTCTGGTTAGCATGATGTGCCCTCCAGTCTCAGGGCTGACCGACCACCAGATCAGCGTATTTCATCTTGCGCCAGTTACAGGCTCTCAGACTAGTTGATCGGACGAACGGTCAGCGGCGTTGGCCAATGCCATTTTCTCACCAGCTTGTGTTTTTGCATAACGTTGGGATGCAGCACCGGGCTGCCGTGAAGCGTTCACCACTGACGCTGAATTTGCAACACCTGCTTGCAATTCCACGAGGGCTGAAACCGCAAATGACTTTTAACCCTTCAGCCCATGGCGGGCCGCGAGCATCGCTTCTCGCCCATCCACCCCCACCCGGCCTTCACTCGAGCTTGACGCCCGCGTCCTTGACCAGCTTGACCCAGAATTTGGCGTCGTCGTTCAGGAAGGCTGCGAACTGCTCAGGCGACTGGGAAAGCGACACGTCGGTACCCTCGCGCGCCAGCGCGGCCTTGACCGAAGGCTGTTGCATTGCCCTGGTGGTGGCTTCAAATATTTTCCTGACGATGGCCGGAGGCGTGGCCGCCGGCACAAAAAGGCCATACCAGAACTCAATGCTGTATTCAGGCAGGCCCGCCTCGACCATGCCCGCAATGCCGGGAACCAGCGCCGTGCGTTCGCGGGTGCTCACCGCCAGCCCGCGCAGACGGCCGGCCTGCACCATGGGCAGCACCGACGGCGGCGTGCCAAACGTCAGTTGCGTGTCGCCCGCGATCACCGATTGAATCGCCGGGCCGCCGCCACGAAACGGAATGTGCGTCATCTGCACGCCGGTGACCTGAAGGAACAGCGCGGCGCCCAGGTGCGGCGCCGAGCCGTTGCCGGAGGTAGCGTAGTTGAGTGTGCCGGGCGCCGCTTTGGCCCGGGCAATCAGGTCTTGCACCGAGTTGATGCCGAGGGCCGGATTCGCTGCAATCACCAGCGGCGAGCTGCTCACCTTGGTGATGGGGGTGAGGTCGCGGGCGCTGTAACCCAGCTTGGGATTGAGTGCCGGATTGACCGACATGCTGCTCGGGCTGGCGATCAACAAGGTGTAGCCGTCCGGCGCGGACTTGGCCGCTGCCTCTGCGGCGATGCTCGATCCGGCGCCCGCGCGGTTTTCAACCACGATGGGCTGGCCCATGGCCTTGCCCAGCGCATCACCCATGGCCCGCGCTACGTAATCCGCCGCACCGCCGGGCGCGAAGCCGACCAGCAGGCGAATCGGCTTGACGGGATAGGCGGGCGCCTGGGCCCAGGCGCCAGCGCTGAGACTCAGCGCGAGGCCGCCGAGGACCAACGCCGAGAAGATATTTGTTTTTTTCATGTTGAATGTCTCCTTTATTTGTGTACGCGTCTAATGCGTTCGCGGTTCAGGGCATGGCCAGCACGATCTTGCCCAGATGCTGGTTGGACTCCATGTGGGCTTTGGCTGCGGCGAGCTCTCCAAACGGAAAAACGCGATCCAGCAGCGGCTTGATGCGGCCCGCCGCAATGGCAGGCACCACATCGGCCACAAAGCCCGGCACGGCCAACGCGCGCTGCTCGGGTGTGCGCAGCTTGTTGGACACACCGAAGAGCGTCAGCCGGCGGGCATGCAGGGCTTCAATATCGATCTCGGCCTTGAGCACCCCATCGACATAGCCGACCGTGGCCAGCCGGCCCTGGAAGGCCGTGCAGCGAACGTTTTCCGCAAACACCGAGCCGCCCACCGTATTGACGACCAGGTTCACGCCTTTGCCGCCGGTGGCCTGCATCACGGCATCGTAAAAATCGGCAGAACGTGTGCACAGGCCCACATCCAGGCCCAGCGGCTTGAGGCGCGCCAGCTTGTCGGCCGAGCCGGACGTGCCAATCACTTTCGCGCCCAGGGCCTTGGCGGTTTGCAGGGCGGCGACGCCGACACCCGACGACACGCCGTTGATCAGCAGCCATTCATCGGCGGCAAGACGCCCCTGCAGCACCAGCATGTCGTAGACCACCAGGAAGGTCAGCGGAATGCTGGCGGCTTCCTCCCAGGACAGGCTGGCCGGCATGATCATGGCCTCGCGTACATCCATCAGGGCATATTCGGAAAACGTCCCGGGGCAGCGGCCCATCACCCTGTCGCCCACTTTCAGGCTGTTCACGCCGGCACCAAGCCCGACCACCTCGCCCGCCCCCTCCATGCCCACCGCCTTGGCGCTGCCGGGCTTGCCATGCAGGCCATGGCCGACGATGAACTCGCCGCGGTTCAGGCTGGCGGCGTGAAGCCGCACCAGCACCTGGCCGGCTCCCGGCTCGGGTTGGGGTACGTCACGCAGTTCCAGCGTGGCGTGATCCGCGGTCATTTGCATCCAGTAAGACTGCATTCGTTCGCTCTCTTTCGATGTCGGTATCGGTGTCGATGTCGGTGGGGGTGTGGCCGGGCGGCCGGCCCAGACGTCGGTTATTTCCCGGTGAAGGCCGGTTTACGTTTTTCCATGAAGGCCTTGCGGCCCTCGACATAGTCGGCGCTGTCAAAACAGCCGCGAATCAGGCGCTGGCACAGGTCCAGGTCCAGCTGGGGTGAAGGTTTGAGGATTTCCGCCGTGATGGCCTTGCCCGCGCGTACCGTCAAGGGGGCATTGGCGGCCAGGGCCGAGGTGTATTCCGCCAGCAGCGCCGGCAGCTGCTCGGGCTCGCACACGCGCGAAATCAGGCCCAGCGATTTGGCCTCGTCGGCGTCAATCTTGCGGGCAGTGAAAAACAGGTCTTTTGCAGCGCCGGGACCGATCAGGTCCACCAGGTTTTTCATCGCCGAGTAGCGGTAGCCAAGACCGAGGCGGGCCGCGGGAATGGAAAACACCGAGTCGGTGGAGGCAATGCGGATGTCGCAGCTGATCGCCACATTCACGCCGCCGCCGATACAAAAGCCGCGTATGCACGACAGCGTGGGCTTGCTGAAGCGGTGGATGCCCATCAGCGCGTTCTCCGCCATCTGTTCGTAGCGGGTCACGGCTTCCCGGGCGGCACGCATGTCTTCAAATTGCGAGATGTCGGCGCCCGATACAAACGCTTTCTCGCCGGCGCCCGAGAACACTACCAGACGCACCCGGTCGTCGGTTTCGGCCTGCGCCAGCAAAGGCGGAACGGCCTCCCACATGTCGACCGACAGTGCGTTATGGCTGGCCGGATTGTTGAAGCGGATATGCAGCGTGGAAGCGTCCAGCCAGGTCTGCACGCGTTCGGTAGAGGAGTCATAGCTCACGGTTGTCATCAATACACTCCAGTTGATTTCATGCGCGCTAGGTCGCCGGCGCTTAAACCCATTTCGGTCAGGATTTCCTCGGTATGCTCGCCACGGCGCGGCGCGGCGCGGGCAATGGTGCTGGGCGTGCGTTCCAGTTGCATGGGTTGGCCCACCAGGCGCTGCGCCCCCAAGTGCACGGACACCACATCCTTGACCATGTTGAGGTGCTTGATCTGCGGCTCCTCAAAGGCTTCCTGCACATTGTTGATCAGGCCGCAGGCCACGCCGCCGTTGTTCAGGCGTTCGATCCAGTAGGCGCGGTCCTGCGCGGCCAGCAGCCGATTGATTTCGGCGTTGAGCGCGTCGCGGTTCACCGAGCGCCCCGCCTTGTCCTTGTAGCGCTCGTCGCTGACCCACTGGGGCGCGCCCAGGATCTCGCAAAAGCGCTCCCAGATCTTGGAGCCGAACACGGCAATGTTCATATAGCCGTCGCGCGCCTTGTAGACCCCGGTCGGAATGCTGGTGGGGTGAAAGTTGCCGGCCTGCGTGGCGACTTCACCGTCGATCAGCCAGCGCGAGGTCTGGAAGTCCATCATGTAGACCATGGACTCCAGCAAGGAGGTGTGCAACCACTGGCCCTTGCCCGAGGTTTCGCGTTCCAGCAACGCCACCAGGATGCCCTGCGCCGCAAATATGCCGGCGCACAGGTCTGCGATGGGAATGCCCACGCGCATCGGCCCTTGCTCGGCCAGGCCGGTCACCGACATCAGGCCGCCCATGCCCTGGGCAATCTGGTCAAAACCGGGGCGCGTAGCCAGCGGGCCCGACTGGCCAAAGCCCGAGATGCTGGCATACACCAGACCCGGGTTGTCCGGCTTCAGGGTTTCGTAGTCGATGCCCAGGCGGAATTTCACGTCGGGACGGAAGTTCTCCACCACCACGTCGGCCCCGCCAATCAGGCGCTTGAGCACGCAGATGCCCTCCTCCTCTTTCAGGTTCAGGGTAATGGAACGCTTGTTGCGGTGGGTGTACTGGTAGTCGGAGCCTTCCTGCCCGCCCAGCGTGTCATCGCCGCGCATGTGCTCGGGCATCTGGACCTGGATGACGTCGGCGCCCCAGTCGGCCAGCTGGCGGCAGGCCGTCGGGCCGGCCCGGACCTGGGTGAGATCCACCACGCGAAAGCGCTGGAGTGCGGAAGAGGCTGGCAAATGAGGCATGAGGGGAAATCCAGGATTGAAGGGAGGCAAAAACAGGCGCAAGTGTCATCTATATTAACGACAAGTGTCAACACTTTTTTTACTATAGATAACACTTTTCGGCAATTCGTCTTCTGGCAGAATTTTTTCAGGTACCATTCCTGCACAAGGTGGCATGCGCACAATTCGCGCGGCCCCGACCCCTTCAGCCATGACCTCACCCAAAGAAAAGCCCGAACAGGGACTGCCGCTCTTCATTGCGGAAGAGCTCAAGCACCTGATTTACACCGGCGCACTCAAGCCCGGGGAGCGCCTGAACGAGGCCGCACTGGCGCTGCGCATGGGTACCAGCCGCGGCCCCATCCGCGAGGCCATCCGAATGCTGACGGGCCTGGGCATCGTCAAGGCTGTCGTCAACCGCGGTGTCTTCGTGCGGCAGATTTCGGTGCGCGAAATGCTGGAGATCTATGAGCTCCGGGCACTGGTCTTCGGCTTTGCGGCCGAACGCGCAACGGAACATGTCAACGAAGAACACAAGCAGCAGTTTGAGCGGCTTCTCGCACAGATGGATGCGGCCTGCGACGCTGAAGACTCCGATCTTTATTACGACCTGAACCTGCAATTCCACGCGCTGATCCTGCGCCTGTCCAACAACCAGCGAGCCCATGAAACTTATGACGACTATGTCAAGGAGCTGCACCTGTTCAGGCGGCGCTACTTCAACTCACCCGGAAACATGCGGCGCTCCAACATCGAGCACCGGACGATTTACGAGGCCATCATCAAGGGGGCCAAAGCCAGGGCGAAATCGGCTGCTGAACGTCATGTACTGTCGGGGCGGGAACGCCTGCTGGCCAGCATCGATGACAGCAGTCCCCTGTCGTCCTAGGAGACCACCGTGCGCAGGGTGAACGACGATAATCAGGCCATGAGTTCCCTGCCCGCGGAAGTGCGCCCGCAACCCAAATCCCTCACCGACCTGTTTGTCTCATTCACATTGCTGGCCCTGCAGGGCTTTGGCGGCGTGCTGGCGGTCGTGCAGCGCGACCTGGTGGAAAAAAAGCGCTGGATGACGCGTGAAGAATTCATCGAAGACTGGGCGGTGGCACAAATCATGCCGGGGCCCAACGTGGTGAACCTGTCACTGATGGTGGGTGGGCGCTACTTCGGCCTCAAGGGTGCGATGGCGGCGCTCGCGGGCATGCTGACCGTGCCGCTGGTGCTGGTGTTGCTGCTGGCTGTGCTGTATGCCCAGTTTGCGGCGCATCCAGGCGTGGCGGGTGCCCTGCGCGGCATGGCGGCAGTGGCCGCCGGCCTGATTGCGGCAACCGGCATGCGGCTGTCTGGCGCGCTGGCCAAAAACGTGCTGGGACTGCGCCTGTGCGCCGTGTTCGGCGTGGCAACCTTTGCCGCCATCGCCCTGCTGCGCTGGCCGATGGCCTATGTGCTGCCCGGGCTGGGCGGGGTGGCCTGCGTGGCGGCCCTCTACAGGCTCAAGCCATGACCAATGCGCCCCACCTGGTTTTCGGCGCGCATGAATGGTTTGAGCTGTTTTTGCACTACCTGTCGCTGTCGCTGCTGTCGATCGGAGGCGCCATCAGCACGGCGCCCGACATGCACCGGTTTCTGGTGGACAAGCAGCACTGGCTGACCGACGCCCAATTCAACGCCTCCATTGCCATTGCGCAGGCGGCACCCGGCCCGAATGTCCTGTTCATCGCCCTGCTCGGCTGGAACGTGGGCATGAATGCGGGCGGCATGCTCTCCGGCCTAATGGGCGTCTTTCTCGCCTTGCTGGGCATTCTCATCCCCAGCACCGTGCTCACTTACACGGCGGCCCAGTGGGGCCACAGAAATCGGGAGATGCGGGCAGTGCGCGCCTTCAAGCAGGGCATGGCGCCCATCGTGGTGGCGCTGCTGATTGCCACCGGCTGCATCCTGGCGGGCGCCAACGGCAAGGCGGGCAACAGCGTTGCGCAAAACTGGCCCGTGTGGTTACTGAGCGGCACCACCGCGCTGATCGTCTGGCGCACCAGGATTCACCTGCTCTGGCTGCTGGCGGCAGGCGCTGCGCTCGGCTGGTTCGGATTGATCTGAGCGTGATCCGGGCCACATCCAGGGTTTGATCTGCCCTGGGCCGGACCTGCTGGATCAGGTCAGGCTTGGCCTAGTGGGGGTTCTCGAAAAAGATGTAGTTCGAGCCGTAGTCGCTGACCTCGAAATACACCTTTTTCTCGCCGGCGTCGGCAACCATGTTCAGGTTTTCATCCAGCACGCCATACCCAAACCGGTAGGAGCGCGCCTTGTTGTCATCGGTGCCCATGGCGGTGCTCAGTTTGTCAATCTTGATGAAGCGGCGCATCAGCTTGTCGCCCGCATAAAACTCCAGCACGCCGTTGGTGCCGGTCCAGTTCTGGATGTCGCGGCTGATCTTGTTTTGCTGCTCCTGGGTACAGGAAGCCAATAGGGCTACCGCACTGGCAGCCATGAAAACGGGAGCAATCAGGTAACGGAAGCTCATGGTGGGCATCTCCAGGAAAATGCGGGCGACAAAAGCCCGGTCAGCTGCGCTGGCGCAGTGCTTCGTACAGGCAAACGCCGCTGGCCACCGACACGTTGAGGCTTTCGACAGCTCCGCGCATCGGAATGCTGACCAGTTCGTCGCAGGTCTTGCGCGTGAGCTGGCGCATGCCCTCCCCTTCGGCGCCGAGCACCAGTGCAACCGGGCCCTTGAGGTCCACGTCGTAAATCGTTTTGGGGGCGTCATCGCTCGTGCCTATGCACCAGATGTTGCGCTCCTTGAGCTCGCCCAGCGTGCGGGCCAGGTTGGTGACCATGAAATAAGGCATGGTCTCGGCCGCGCCACTGGCCACCTTGGCCACCGTGGCGTTGATGCCGGCGGCATGGTCCTTGGGCGCGATCACGGCATGGGCGCCCGCGCCGTCGGCCACCCGCAGGCAGGCACCCAGGTTGTGCGGATCGGTCACGCCGTCGAGCACCAGCAGCAGCGGCTGCGCGGTGCCGGCCTCTTCCAGTTGCTCCAGCAGCTCATCGAGTGATTTGACCTGGGCCACCGCATCGACGCGGGCGACAACACCCTGGTGGCCATGGCTGCCGCACATTTTGGCCAGTCGCAGGCCGTCGGACTCAATCAGGCGAACGCCGGCTTCGCGGGCGCGGTCGGTGAACTGGCGCATGCGGGCATCGCGGCGCGAGGCATCGAAAAAAACCTCCAGAACCGATTGGGGGGCGGTTTTAAGACGCACACCCACGGCATGAAAGCCAAAAAGAACTTTGGGGGAAGAAGACATACCCGATTATCACTGCTCGTGCCGACGGGCCCATCGGCCACCCTGCCCGCCGTCAAATTGCCGGACCAGCAATAGCAAAGACAAAGGGGGAGCGTATTACCTGGCCCAGGATCGTTTTGTCCATCAAGCCTTGACTATCCGCCCGGCATCAATGGTGATGCGCCGCTCGCAGCGTGCGGCAATCATCGGGTCGTGCGTAACCAGCACCAGCGTCGTACCCAGTTCCTGGTTGAGTTCAAACATCAGCGCCATCACGGTTTCGCCGGTGGCAAAGTCAAGGCTGCCGGTCGGCTCGTCGGCCAGCAGCACGGCGGGCTGCACGACGAAGGCCCGCGCCAGCGCCACGCGCTGCTGCTCGCCGCCCGACAGCACTTTGGGATAATGGCCCAGCCGCTCGCCCAGACCCACCCGTTTGAGCATGTCGGTCGCCAGCGCACGGGCATTTCGTTGATCGGCCAGCTCCAGCGGCAACATGACGTTTTCCAGTGCCGTCAGATTGCCCATGAGCTGAAAATTCTGGAACACAAAACCCACTTCGCGGGCGCGCAGCGCCGCACGGTCGTCCTCATTGAGGGCAAACAGGTCTTGCCCCGCCATCCGCACCGTGCCTTGGGACGGCGTATCAAGCCCGGCGATGATGGACAGCAGCGTGCTCTTGCCGGAACCGGAGGCGCCGACAATAGCGGCAGTTTCCTTAGGCGCCAGCGAGAAATCAATATCGCGCAAAATGGTCAGTGTGCCGGTCGAGTCGCTCACCGACTTGAAAACATGCTCAACGGAAATAATTGAAGGAGTCGGGGAAGCCGGCGCGCACGAAGCGTCGCTCACGACAGTCACTGCGGGTTCAAACATGTCAGCCTTGTCAGAAAACTTGAAATCAGACTTTACCAAGCTTGCGCGGATGCCGGCGGCCCGGCTGCTAAAACCATTCGGCACGCTGCTGATCGCAGTGCTCATGGGCGCGCCCGGGCTGGCCCCTGCGCAACCGGCGCAGGCCGCCCCAACATCGCACACCATTTTGATCGTTGGCGATTCGCTGAGCGCCGAATACGGCCTCAAGCGCGGCACCGGCTGGGTACCGCTGCTGGAAAAGCAGCTGGCCGGCGAAAGGAAAGCCGCCAGAGTCGTCAACGCCAGCATCAGCGGCGACACCACCTCCGGCGGGCGCTCGCGCCTGCCGGCCCTGCTGGCGCAGCACAAACCTGACACGGTGGTGATCGAGCTGGGCGGTAACGACGCCCTGCGCGGCCTGCCGCTGGACATGACCGAGAAAAACCTGACGGCCATGACGCAAGCGTCCAAAAAAGCGGGTGCCAAAGTGCTCCTGGTGGGAATGCAGGTGCCGCCCAACTACGGCGGCGCTTATGGGGCTGGCTTTGCCGGCCTGTTCCCGAAAGTGGCCAGGACCGAAAAAGTCGCGCTGGTGCCCTTCTTCCTCCAAGGTGTGGCCGACGCAGCCGACCCTGTCGCCAACTTCCAGGCCGACCGCATTCACCCCAACGAGCAGTCGCAAGCCAGGATGCTGGCCAATGTCTGGCCCGAACTGAAGAAACTGATCAAGTGAGCCTCGAACGCATTTCCGCCGAGGACGCACTCGGCAAACTGGGCGGTTTTTCCGCCATCATTGACGCCCGCAGCGAGGGGGAATATGCGGAAGACCACCTGCCGGGCGCCATCAACTGGCCCAGCCTGAATGACGACGAGCGAAAAATAGTCGGCACCCAGTACAAGCAGATCAGCGCGTTTGAAGCCAAAAAGCAGGGTGCGGCCCTGGTGGCCAAAAACATCGCCGCCCACATTGAGCGCGAGGTGCTGGACAAACCCCGGGAATGGCAGCCGCTGGTGTATTGCTGGCGCGGCGGCAAACGCAGCGGCTCGCTGGCGCTCATCCTCGACCAGATCGGCTTCAAGGTCACCCTGGTCGATGGCGGTTACAAGGCTTTCCGGGCCGCGCTGGTGGCGGATCTACCGCAACTGGCAGCACGCCACAGCTACCAGGTGGTTTGCGGCACCACGGGTTCGGGCAAGACCCGCCTGCTCCACGCGCTGGCGGCCCAAGGCGCCCAGGTGCTGGACCTCGAAGCCCTGGCCAATCACCGCAGCTCGGTGCTGGGCATGATTCCCGGTTCACCGCAGCCCAGCCAGAAAGCCTTTGACAGCCGCATCTGGGCCGCCTTGCGCAGCTTTGACCCGACTCGCCCGGTGTACATTGAAAGCGAAAGCAAAAAAGTCGGCAATGTAGCCGTGCCCGAAGGGCTGATTGCCGCCATGCGTGCCAGCCCCTGCCTGCAGCTGGAACTGCCCGAGGAGGAACGGGTGGCACTGCTGCTGGAAGACTATGATTTTTTTGTCAAGGACATCGACTTTTTCTGCGACCGGCTGGGCGCCCTGACCGAGGCCCGCGGCAAGGAAACCGTGCAGGACTGGCAGGCACGGGCCCGCGCCGGCGACGTGGCCTCGGTGGTTCGCGAACTGCTGGTCAAGCACTACGACCCGGTGTACCTGCAGTCGATGCGGCGCAACTTTGCGCATTACGAAACGGCGCGGGTGCTGCAGCCGCAAAACCACAGCGTGGCCGCCATGACCGCGCTGGCGCAAGCCATGCTTGCCGGCCCCTGAAAGCGGCCTTTCAGCGCAACTGTTCGTGCCTGCGTCTGGGAGCCTGTCGGGCTTGGGGCGTCGGCTGCAAATCGACCGCAGTGGTCCATTTTTCACCATCCCCTTGTCCCATAGCGGGGCTATGGGCCTGCAAATCCGGCAAAAACTGTCCTCGCCGGGGCCGATTTTCGCTCGACGCCCCAAGCCCGACAGGCTCCTAGAAGTCCCCGCTCGACCCGCTGGCCAGGCTTTCAAACTTGGTAATGCGGTTGATAAACGCCAGCTTCACCGTGCCCGTAGGGCCGTTACGCTGCTTGCTGATGATGACCTCGGCCACACCCGGCTCCTTGCAGGCCTCTTTGGTGTAGTACTCGTCGCGGTAGATGAACATGATGATGTCGGCGTCCTGCTCGATGGCGCCGGATTCGCGCAGGTCGCTCATCATGGGGCGTTTGTCGGTGCGGGACTCTACGCCGCGGCTGAGCTGCGACAACGCAATCACGGGGCACTGCAACTCTTTGGCCAGCATCTTCAGGCCGCGTGAAATCTCACCGACGGCGGTGGCACGGTTCTCCTCGGCCATGCCACCGGAGACGCTCATGAGCTGCAGATAGTCGACCACGATGAGGCCGAGCTTGCCGCACTGCCGCGCCAGGCGCCGGGCGTTGGCGCGCAGCTCGCTCACCGTCAGGCCGGGCGTTTCGTCGATGTGCAGCGAGACGGTGCGCAGCTTTTCAATCGCTTCGGTCAGGCGCGGCCACTCCTCATCGGTCAGGCCGCCGGTGCGCAAATGGGTCTGGTCGATGCGGCCGATGGAACCAACGATACGCACGGCAAGCTGGGAGGCGCCCATTTCCATGGAGAACACGGCCACGGGCAGGCCCTCGTTGAGCGCGACATGCTCGGCGATGTTGATGGCCAGTGCGGTCTTACCCATGGACGGGCGGGCCGCAAGAATCACCAGATCGCCGGCCTGGAAGCCGGAGGTCATGCGATCCAAATCGTAGAAACCTGTGGGCACGCCGGTGACGTCCTGCGGGTTCTCGGCCATTTCGGTCACGCGATCGAGCAGGCTGACGACCAGCGTGTCCATGCTCTGGAAGCCTTCCTTCATGCGCGAGCCCTGCTCGCCAATCTTGAAGATCTTCTGCTCGGCCTCGTCGAGGATGGTGGCGACATCCTTGCCTTGCGGGTTGAAGGCGTTGGTGGAGATTTCGTCGGAGGCGGACACCAGCTTGCGCAGGATGGAGCGCTCCCGCACGATCTCTGCATAGCGGCGGATGTTGCTGGCGCTCGGCACATACTGCGCGAGCGAGTTCAAATAGCCCAATCCGCCCACCTCGTCAGCCTTGCCCTGGTTCTGCAGGTGCTCGTATACCGTGATGATATCGGCCGGCTTGGAAGCGTTGATGAGCGTGCCGACAGCGGCGTAAATCAGCTTGTGCTCGTGGCGATAGAAATCTTCATCGGTCAGCAGGTCGCCCACGCGGTCCCAGGCGCCGTTGTCGAGCAGCAAGCCCCCCAGTACGCTGGATTCGCCTTCGATGGAGTGCGGTGGAATGCGCAACTGGGCAATCTGGCGGTCAGGGCTGTAGCCGGGATCGTCAAAAGTGGAAAGTAAAGCGGACATGGGTTTCCTGGGAAGGTGCTAAATACTACGCCGACAGCGCGAAAGCACCCGGGATAAGGCTGTGGATAAGCGGGGGAAATTCAGTGGGATTGCCGGATGTACGTGTGTACAACCCGGAACGGGCCGTCCCAACAAAAAAGCCGCTCCGAAGAGCGGCTTTTTTAGCAGCGTAACCGGATTTAAGCGGTTTCGCCGTAAACCGTCACGGTGATGTCAACTGCCACGTCAGTGTGCAGTGCCACGCTGACAGCATGGTCGCCCACGGTCTTCAGCGGGCCGTTGGGCATGCGGATTTGCGACTTGGCGACGGGGAAGCCCTGCTTGGTCAGCTCAGCCGAGATGTCGTGGTTGGTGACCGAGCCAAACAGGCGGCCATCCACACCAGCTTTTTGCGTGAGCTTGATGGTAGTACCACCGAGCTTTTCGCCCTGAGCCTGCATTTCGGCGAGCTTGGCGGCGGCGGCTTTTTCAAGCTCAACGCGCTTGGCTTCGAACTCGGCCTTGTTGGCTTCCGTGGCGCGACGGGCACGGCCGGAAGGGATCAGGAAGTTGCGTGCATAGCCGTCTTTGACTTTGACGACTTCACCCAGATTGCCCAGGTTCACGACTTTGTCGAGCAGAATAATTTGCATGGTCGTGCTCCTTACAGGCTACGGTGCTGGTCGCTGTAAGGCAGCATCGCGAGGAAGCGAGCGCGCTTGACGGCGGTGTTGATCTGGCGCTGGAAAATCGCGCGCGTGCCGGTCAGGCGTGCGGGGATGATTTTTCCGTTTTCGGCGACGAAATCGCGCAGGGTGTCGATGTCCTTGTAGTCGATTTCTTCAACGCCAGCGGCTGTGAAGCGGCAAAAACGCTTGCGCTTGAACAGCAGGGATTGGGTATTGCGCTTGGGGCGCTTGTCTTTGTTGAAACGTTTTGGTCCGGCCATGATGGACTCCTTAAATTGGGTTCAGTACTTGCTCAGAAACTTGTTCTAGGGCTTGAATATGAAAAACAACGCCTTTGCTGGTGCGCGCATTGATGAGGAAACCGGTGAACCTGAAGGGCTTGCCTAGCGGAGACTTGGCTGATTGCTCAGCCAGCGTTCCGAAGGCAACCGCCCTGACCGTCAATTTGACCTGTCTGGCAACACCTGCTTCGACGATTTCGGACTCGTGTTCGAGGACGAAATTGGCGGCAGGGATTCCAGCGGGCGTGTAGCGAAGAGGACTTGCCTCGGCGATACAGGCGGTCAGTTCAACGTGGTTCACTGCGGGCTTTTGCTCAATGGCAGCTGCGCGGCAGCGAGGCGTTCAACAGCATGGTGGCTATTAAGCCGCATACTCCTGCTGTTGGGCTTTACGGGCTTCTTCCCTCTCGACGTTGCGCATCATGAGGGATGGGCCGGTTTCGGCCTTTTTCTTGACCACGGTCAGGTGGCGCAGCACGGCATCGTTGAACTTGAACGCGTGTTCAATTTCTTCCATCACGGCCTGGCTGGCTTCGATGTTGATGCAGAGGTAGTGGGCTTTGGCGAGTTTCTGGATCAGGTACACCAGCTGGCGACGGCCCCAATCTTCAACACGATGCACTTTTCCACCGCCGGCGGTGATCATGCCCTTGTAACGTTCCAGCATGGCTGGCACTTGCTCGCTTTGATCCGGATGGATCAGCAAGACGATCTCATAGTGACGCATAAACTCTCCTTGTGGTTGATTGAAGCTGCCCCAGCGTCGTTAAGGGTGCAGCAAGGCGAAGCCCATGATTATAGCCGGTTGGCGGCCCCGGGTGCAAATTCAGGTGTTCAAGTGACGCAGGGAGGTACTTCCAGGGCGAACCTCCACCGGCAGACGGCATGCCAGGGGAACGCGCCAAGGAGGATGGACGACGCCCGAAAACCTGAACCTAAAGGCTTTTCAGGTCCGGATAACGCACGTGATCCACCAGATCGCGGGCTTTCTGGGGGGGTGGCCGGGTTACCAGGCTCACCAGCACGATCACGGCAAACCCGACCGGAACGCCAAATAGCCCCGCGGAAATGGGATCAATGCCCCACCAGAGCTGGATGGGTGAGGTGATGCCGAAGGCCTCGCGCAGCCAGGGCTGGGTGGTCAGCATGTAGTAGGACGTCACACCCAGGCCCGACACCATGCCCAGCACCGCCGCAATGCCGGTCGCGCGTTTCCAGAAAATGCCCAGGCTCAGTGCCGGAAAAAATGAGGCCGCCGCAAAGGAAAATGCCGCCGACACGAGAAACAGGATGTCGGCCGGTTTTTGGGCCGCCACGTAGGCCGCCGTTAAGGCCACGATGAGCAGCAGGATTTTGGACACCGTCACCCGGCTGACCGTCGAGGCGTTGGGGTCGATCATCTTGTAATACACGTCATGGCCCAGCGCATTGGCAATCGTCAGCAGCAGGCCGTCTGCCGTGGAGAGCGCAGCCGCCAGACCGCCGGCCGCCACCAGCCCGGAAATAACGTAAGGCAGGCCGGCAAGCTCGGGGGTGAGCAGCACAATGACGTCGCCGCCGACCGTCATTTCATTGAGTTGCAGGATGTTGTCCCTGTTGACATCGGTCACCGACAGCAGCGACGGGTCCACCTTGCTCCAGGTGTTGATCCAGGCCGGCAGGTGGTCAAACGGCATGCCCACCAGCACGGTGAAGATTTCATATTTCACCAGCACGGCCAACGCCGGCGCCGTGAAGTACAGCAGGCAGATAAAAAACAGGGACCATGTGACGGACTGACGCGCCTCCCGCACGCTGGGGACGGTGTAATACCGCATCAGGATGTGCGGCAAAGCGGCAGTCCCCACCATGAGGCAAAAGACCAGCGCCAGGAAATTCCGGCGCGACGTGTCGTAAATCTCTCTTTCTTTCGGCGTTCCCTCCGGGTCGCCGGAAAACTGGGCCGCGTGTGGCGGCATGCCGTTGAGCGGCTGGCTTTTGATGTCCGCGACGGCTTTGGCGGCCGACCAGCTGCGAACCGCCGCGGCCTCGTTTTTAGGCATCGCCGCCAGCGCCCTGGCCGCTGAGGAAACCTGTGCAACGGAGGCATTACCGCTCTTCAACTCTTCCATCTTCTTGCTGGCAGCCAGCTTGTCGGCAGCCAGCGAAGCCGCCGGATGCCCGATCTTGTCGGCCAGGGCCTCCGAGCGCTGCCGGAACAGGGCTCGCACCTGCTGCTCGCCGGGATCATCGACCAGCTGTTTTTCCCGGGCGGTGACCTTCTCCAGCTGATAGCCATAAACCAGTTGCGGCACGGGGACGCCGGTCTGCTTGGCCGACAGCCAGATCACCGGAATCAGGTAGGCCACCACCAAAATGATGTACTGGGCTACCTGCGTCCAGGTCACGGCGCGCATTCCGCCCAGGAATGAGCACACCAAAATACCGCCCAGGCCGAGGAAAATCCCGAGTTCGAACGCAATGCCCGTGAGATAGGACGTGATCAGGCCGACGCCATAAATCTGGGCCACCAGGTAGGTGAAGGAGCACAGGATGGCGGCCATCACCCCGATGAGCCTGGGCAGGTTTCCGCCGTAGCGCTCGCCCAGGAAATCCGGGATGGTGAACTGGCCAAACTTGCGCAGGTAGGGAGCCAGCACCAGGGCGACCAGGCAATAGCCGCCCGTCCAGCCCATGATGAAGGCCAGACCGCTGTAACCCGTGAGGTACAGGGTTCCTGCCAGGCCGATGAACGACGCCGCCGACATCCAGTCGGCACCGGTCGCCATGCCGTTGTAGACAGCCGGGACACGGCGGCCCGCCACGTAATATTCCGCGGCGTCGGTGGTGCGGCTCATGATCCCGATACCCGCATACAGGCCAATGGTGGCCATCAGGAAGGTGGAACCTATCCACAACCGTGGCATGCCCATGCGCTCCAGGCCGGCGAGCACGGCCACAAACAGCACCAGACCTACCGTGTACCAGCAGTACACCCGGTTCAGCTGGGTCTTGAACTGCCGCTTCGAGAGGCCGATCCCGTCCCGGGATCCGAAAAATCCGGCCATGGTTCAGTGCTCTCCATCCGCAAGGTCTGCCACGTCGTGCTCAATGTCGAGACGGTTCATGCACCACGCATAAAACCCGATGATGAGGCAATACACCAGCAAAGCGCCCTGCGCCCCCATCCAGAAACTGAAGGGCCAGCCAAAAAAAGTGAAGCTTAAGGCCCGCGCGAAGTAACTCACGCCAAACGTGACGGCAAACCAGATCAGCAACAGCGCGGCCGTCAGGGCGAGGTTCTTGCGCCAGTAGCGGCGATGGTTGTCAGTGAGCTGCATTGCCCGTCACACTCATTGCCGCGCCAGGGGCCTGCCCTGCGCGCGCCGGCTGGCCGGGCCTGACTTGCAAGCCGTATTCGCCTTCCAGTTGCGCGGCCACCCGGGGCTCAAACTGGCGGAGGTGGTCGATGATTTTCCGGGCTTTTTCGGGCTGGCCCAGTTCCAGGCGAACCTGCGCCAGCCAGTACCAGCCGTGGGGACTCATGGGCTGCAATGCCGTGTTCATTTCCAGGGGCTGCACCGCCGCATGAAACTGCCGCCGGTGGATCAGGGCCAGCGCCAGGCCGTACCACGCACGGTCCATGCGCTCATCCAGTGCCAGGGCACTGCGAAACGCGGCCTCAGCAGATTCATGCTGCCCGGCATGCTGCAGCACATAGCCCAGGTTGAACCAGGCAGGTGCGTCCTGCGGCCAGGCGCGGGTGAGCTGGTGCAGGCTCGCCGCCGCCTCGTCATAATTTTTCAACGCTGCCAGCACATGGGCCCGGCTGGCGAGCGCATAGCGATCCAGTGGTCTTAGCCGCAGCATCCGCTCAAATCCTGCCAGTGCGCGCGCGCGGTTTCCGGCCGCAAGCAGGGCCACTGCCTGCACTCTCAGAAAGTGATAGTTCAGCGAATTCAGCGCCACCTTCATTTGCACAGCACCACGCCGATCTGCAGGCAAATCGCGACCTTGGCGATGGCTGCGCCACCCCAGATGAACAGCAGGACCAAACCGGCCACCAACGGCAGATGGCGGTCCAGCACCACCCGGGGCGCGAGCCAGCGTGCCGCCCGTACCCAGGGGCGCCCCACCACTTGCAGCAGGCGATAAAACGGGTTGTGATCGCGGGCCTGACCTGACAGCAGGCCTATCACCCACTGGCCCAACAGCGCGAGCAGTGCGATCTCGGTGAGCAGTTTGACAGTGGTGACAACAGCAAGCATGGCATTTAGGGGCAATGCCCCCGATTGTCATCGGAGGGCTTGCCAGTTGCTTACCGTGTGCATTCAAGCAACCGGGGGTTTTCCCTCGGTTGCCACTGACTGCCGGCAAACTGCCAGCAGACTCAACGCATCAGCATCGGCTGATCAGCATCATTTGGCCAAGCGCTTCCAGGTGTCTATCACGGTGTCCGGGTTCAGCGAAATCGAGCCGATGCCCTGCTCCTTGAGCCAGAGTGCAAAGTCCGGATGATCGCTGGGACCCTGGCCGCAGATACCGACGTACTTGCCCTGTCGCCTGCAGGCGCTGATGGCCTGGCTCAGCAAGGCCTTGACGGCGGGGTCGCGCTCGTCAAAGTCCGTGGCCAGAATCTCCAGGCCCGAGTCACGGTCCAGTCCCAGCGTCAGCTGGGTCAGGTCGTTCGAGCCTATGGAAAACCCGTCGAAGTATTCGAGGAACTGGTCGGCCAGCACGGCGTTGCTCGGCACCTCGCACATCATGATCACGCGCAGGCCCTGCTCACCGCGTTTCAGGCCATGTTGTGCCAGCAGGTCGGTCACCTTTTTGGCCTGTCCCAGGGTGCGGACAAAAGGCACCATGACCTCGACGTTGACGAGGCCCATGTCATTGCGAACGCGCTTGAGCGCTTCGCACTCCATGGCAAAGGCTTCACCAAAATCCGGGCTGAGGTAACGCGATGCACCGCGGAAACCCAGCATCGGGTTTTCCTCCTCCGGCTCGTAACGCGAACCACCAATCAGCTTGCGGTATTCGTTGGACTTGAAATCGGACAAACGCACGATCACCGGCTTGGGCCAGAAAGCCGCGCCAATGGTCGCGATGCCTTCGGCCACCTTGTCCACGTAAAAAGCGCGTGGCGACGCATGGCCGCGCGCCACACTTTCCACCGCCTTTTTCAGGTCCGCATCGACATTCGGGTAGTCGAGAATCGCCTTGGGGTGCACGCCGATATTGTTGTTGATGATGAATTCCAGCCGCGCCAGGCCAACGCCATGGTTGGGAATCTGGCAAAAATCAAAAGCCAGCTGCGGGTTGCCGACGTTCATCGTGATCTTCAGGTCGATCGGCGGCATCGTGCCGCGCTGCACCTCGGTCACTTCGGTTTCCAGCAAGCCGTCGTAGATGTTGCCGGTGTCGCCTTCGGCGCAGCTGACCGTCACCAGCATGCCGTCCACCAGCCGCTCGGTGGCATCGCCACAGCCCACCACCGCGGGAATGCCCAGCTCGCGCGCAATGATGGCCGCGTGGCAGGTGCGCCCGCCGCGGTTGGTCACGATGGCGCTGGCGCGCTTCATCACTGGCTCCCAGTTGGGGTCGGTCATGTCCGTCACCAGAATGTCGCCAGGCTGAACCTGGTCCATCTCGCTGATGTTGTGCACGATGCGAACCGGGCCGGTGCCGATCTTCTGGCCGATCGCGCGGCCTTCGGCCAGCACGGTGCCGGTGCCCTTGAGCTTGTAGCGCTGCTCGGCCTTGCCCTTGGACTGGCTTTTCACCGTCTCGGGGCGGGCCTGCAGGATGTAGAGCTGGCCGTCGGTGCCGTCCTTGCCCCACTCGATGTCCATGGCGCGGCCATAGTGTTTTTCGATGATGACCGCGTAACGGGCGAGTTGCTCGACGTCTTCGTCGCTCAGCGAATAGCGGTTGCGCAGTTCTGCGGGCACGTCGGTGGTCTTGACGAGCTTGCCGCCGGCTTTTTTCTCCTCGGCCGTGGTGAACTCCATCTGCAGCAGCTTGGAACCCAGGTTGCGACGAATCACGGCACGATTGCCTGCCTCGAGCATGGGCTTGTGCACGTAGAACTCGTCAGGGTTCACCGCGCCCTGCACCACCGTTTCGCCCAACCCGTAACTGGAGGTGATGAAGACCACGTCTTCAAAACCGCTCTCGGTGTCGATGGTGAACATCACCCCGGCTGCGCCGAGATCGCTGCGCACCATGCGCTGCACGCCGGCCGACAGGGCCACGTCGGCATGGGCAAAGCCCTTGTGCACGCGGTAGCTGATGGCACGGTCGTTATAGAGCGAGGCAAACACCTCTTTCATCTTGTGCAGCACATCGTCGATGCCGACGACATTCAGGAAGGTTTCCTGCTGGCCGGCAAAGGAAGCGTCGGGCAGGTCTTCGGCCGTGGCGGACGAACGCACGGCAAAGCTGGCCTGCGCATTTCCGGCGCTCAGGGTGGCAAAACTGGCGCGAACGGCTTGCTCGAAGTCGGGCGGGAAAGGCTGGGCTTCGACCAGGGCGCGAATTTTGGCGCCGGCCTCCGCCAGCGCGCGCACGTCGTCGGTGTCAAGCGCATCGAGCAGTGCATTGATTTTTTTATCCAGCCCGTCGTAGGCCAGGAACACCCGGAAAGCGTGCGCGGTGGTGGCAAAACCCGTAGGCACCCGCACGCCTTGCGGGCCTGTGGGCAACTGCGAGATCATCTCGCCGAGGCTGGCGTTTTTGCCGCCAACGGCCTCGACATCTGTCATTCTCAGGTTTTCAAACGGTACGACCAGGGCGGTCGCCTCAAACAGGTTGGACATGAAAATACTCCGGGAGGTTTAAAAACCGGGGAATTCACCATGCGCGGCAAGCAACCTTGTTGTTGTTTGAAGGGGTTGTGGCGGGGCATGGCGTGACAATCGGGATAATTGCCACGATTGTAGGGGCCTGCGGCCGGATGTGCCGCGTCAGCCTTTCACCCAGCTTTCAATCAGACAGACGCCCACCATGTCCCAACGCACCGTGTTTTTCATCTCCGACGGCACTGGCATTACCGCCGAAACCTTTGGTAACGCCATCCTGGCGCAGTTTGAGTTCAAGCCCCGCCATGTCCGGCTGCCGTTTATCGACAGCGTGGACAAGGCCCACCAGGCCATCCGGCAGATCAACCACGCGGCGGAAGTGGAAGGCAAGCGGCCCATTGTGTTTACGACGCTGGTGAACATGGAGATCCTGGCCGTCATCAAAACCCACTGCAACGGCATGCTGCTGGACATGTTTGGCATGTTTGTGGCGCCGCTTGAAAGCGAGCTGGGCATCAAGTCCAACCACCGGGTGGGCCGCTTTTCGGATGCCTCCAAAAGCAAGGAATACGACGACCGGATCGAGGCGATCAACTTCTCGCTGGCCCACGACGACGGCCAGAGCAACAAGGACCTGGCGGGCTCTGACGTGATTCTGGTGGGCGTGAGCCGCAGCGGCAAGACGCCGACCTCGCTGTACCTCGCCATGCAGTACGGGCTCAAGGCCTCCAACTACCCGCTGATTCCGGAGGACTTTGAGCGCCGCCAGCTACCGCCCGCCCTGGTGCCGCACCGAAGAAAGATTTTTGGCCTGACGATTGCTCCCGAGCGCCTGGCCCAGATCCGCAACGAACGCCGGCCCAACTCCAAGTACGCCAGCCTTGAGAACTGCCGCGAGGAAATCCACGAAGCCGAAGCCATGATGCGGCGCGAAGGCATACGCTGGCTGTCCACCACCACCAAGTCCATCGAAGAGATTTCCACCACCATCCTGCAGGAAATCCGGCCGGAGCGGCTGGAGTACTGACTGCCGAAATCTATTTTCCAGCTCACCCGGAGCTGCAGTCGCTATCATTTTTGCAGCTCGTTACGCCCACTGATATCGACATACAGCCACATTTTCGCCAGCGTGCGCCAGGTGAACCCGTGCCTTTTCACCGCCCGAGAGCGTGTAGAAGGCGCGGTGCTGCAAGTGATCACTGCAGCGCCACGTGGCTGACTCACAAAATGCGACGAAAGTATGCGCGAATAACTCTCATTCGCAACAATTCGATGCAAAAATAGCCCGCCGCAACCGCGGATCAAGAGAAAGCATAGTGAGTGGCAATTCGATAAATAGTAAATACCTATCGAAATAAATAAATGAGAAGATATACACTATCAATTCGCAAGCGCTCAACGCAAGCACTCAAGTATTTTTTTAACCAAGCCATAGAAAGCAAAAATGTCCCTGATCAACACCGAAATCATTCCCTTCAAGGCCACCGCATATCACAATGGCAAGTTCGTGCCGGTGAGCAACGAGAACTTCAAGGGCCATTGGTCCGTCGTGGTGTTCTACCCCGCCGACTTCACCTTTGTCTGCCCCACCGAACTGGGTGACCTGGCCGACCATTACGCAGAATTCCAGAAGCTGGGCGTGCAGATTTACGGCGTGTCGACCGACACCCACTTCACCCACAAGGCCTGGCACGACACCTCCGACACCATCCGCAAGGTCCAGTACCCGCTGATCGGCGACCCCAGCCAGCAGCTGTCCCGCGCTTTCCAGGTGCTGATCGAAGAAGGTGAAGACGCAGGCCTGGCCTACCGCGGCACCTTCGTGATTGACCCGGCAGGCAAGATCAAGACCATCGAAGTGCACGACAACGGCATCGGCCGTGACGCTGCCGAACTGCTGCGCCGCGTGAAGGCTGCCCAGTACGTGGCCGCCCACCCCGGTGAAGTTTGCCCCGCCAAGTGGACGGAAGGCGCCGAAACGCTGAAGCCTTCGCTCGACCTGGTCGGCAAGATCTAAGCCCAAGCTGTTTGCGCCAAGCCCGGGCGCGCCAGCTCCCGGGCTTTTTTATTCCCCCATGCATTCGAAAAGTGAGTTCCCCATGCTCGACGCCAGCACCAAAGCCCAACTGAAGAGTTACCTCGAGCGCGCCACGCAGCCGATCGAAATCGTTGCCTCGCTCGACGACAGCAAGGCCTCGGGCGAGCTGCAGTCGCTGCTCAAGGACATCGCCGACTCGTCCCCGCTGGTCAAGGTGACCGAAAGCCGCGACGACAAACATCGCAAGCCCTCGTTTTCGATCAACCGCCCGAGCGAGAACCACGGCCCGCGCTTTGCCGGCCTGCCCATGGGCCATGAATTCACCTCGCTGGTCCTCGCGCTGCTGCAGGTCGGCGGCTACCCGCCGAAAGTCGAGCAGGCCGTGCTGGAGCAGATTCGTGGGCTCGACGGCGATTTCGAGTTCGAGATTTATGTTTCACTCACCTGCCACAACTGCCCCGACGTGGTCCAGGCGCTGAACCTGATGGCGGTGCAGAACCCACGCATCCGCACCACGATGATTGAAGGCGGGCTGTTCCAGGACGAGGTCAAGGAGCGCCAGATCATGGCCGTGCCGACCGTATTCCTGAATGGCACCGAGTTCGGCCAGGGCCGCATGAGCCTGGAAGAAATCCTGGCAAAAATCGACACCAGCGGTGTGGAACAGGAAGCGGCCAAAATCGCCGCCAAGGACCCGTTCGACGTGCTGATCGTCGGCGGTGGCCCGGCCGGCGCCGCAGCGGCGGTGTACGCCGCGCGCAAAGGCATCCGCACGGGCGTGGCGTCGGAGCGCTTTGGCGGCCAGGTGCTGGACACGATGGGCATCGAGAACTTCATCTCGATCAAGGAAACCGAGGGGCCGAAATTCGCGCACGCGCTGGAAGAACATGTGCGCAACTATGACGTCGACATCATGAACCTGCAGCGCGCCAAGGCGCTGGTTCCGAATACCGGACCGGGCAAGGACCTGATCGAGATCCAGCTTGAAAGCGGTGCCTCGCTCAAAAGCAAATCGATCGTCATCTCGACCGGAGCGCGCTGGCGCAACATCAACGTGCCGGGCGAGCGCGAGTACAAAAACAAGGGTGTGGCCTACTGCCCGCACTGCGACGGCCCATTGTTCAAGGGCAAGCGCGTGGCGGTGATAGGCGGCGGCAACTCCGGTGTCGAAGCGGCGATCGATCTGGCCGGCATCGTCGGGCATGTGACGCTGATCGAGTTCGACACTGCGCTGCGTGCCGATGCCGTGCTGCAGCGCAAGCTCGCCAGCCTGAAGAACGTGACCGTGTTCACCCATGCGCAGACCACCGAGATCACCGGTGACCAGAAGGTCAACGGCCTCATCTACAAGGACCGTGCAAGTGGCGAGTTGAAGACGGTCGAACTGGAAGGCGTGTTCATCCAGATCGGTCTGGTGCCCAACACCGACTGGCTCAAGGGCGTGGTTGAGTTGTCCCGGCATGGCGAGATCGTGGTGGATGCCAAGGGCCAGACCTCTGTGCCTGGCGTATTTGCAGCCGGCGATGTGACGACCGTGCCTTTCAAGCAGATCATCATCGCGGCAGGCGAAGGCGCAAAGGCCGCGCTGAGCGCTTTCGATCACCTGATCCGCACTTCAGCACCGGCAGCCTGAAGCCCTGCGCCAGCTGGCTGGCATCGCCGACATCGCCGACATCGCCGACATGGCCGGCATAACCGGCAGCAATGTTTCTGCAAAGAAGAACGCCTATCAATCCCATTCGCCCTCAAAACGCACCCGTAGGGTCATGGCATTTTGCTTGCCGAACCCGGCCGGTCTGAAGACAATGGAATTCGTCCAAAAAAACCAGAAGGATCTCCCATGAAAGGCGACGCCCAAGTCATTGCCCACCTGCAGGCCCAGCTCAAAAACGAGCTGACTGCCATCAACCAGTACTTCCTGCACTACCGGATGTACAAACACTGGGGCCTGGACAAGCTGGCCAAGAAGGAATACGAGGAATCCATCGGCGAAATGAAGCATGCCGACAAGCTGATGGACCGCATCTTCGTGCTCGAGGGCCTGCCCAACCTGCAGGATCTGGGCAAGCTGATGATCGGTGAAGACGTGCTGGAAGCGCTGAACTGCGACCTGAAGAGCGAGCAAGGCGCCCAAGCCACGATCAAGGACGGCATTGCCCATTGCGAGACCGTGCGCGACTATGTCTCGCGCGACCTGCTGCAGGAAATCCTCGACGACACGGAAGAGCACATTGACTTTCTCGAGACCCAGATCGAACTGGTCGACAAGGTTGGCGTGCAGAACTACCTGCAAAGCCAGATGGGCGAGGTCAGCTAAGCGCTAAGCGCGATACACACCACTGCGGCACGTTCCGGGCCAATAGCCTGGACCTGGCGCGCTAAAAAAGGGGGCCCGAAGAGCCCTCTTTTTTCGTTCAGACGCCCACATACCCCACACACGCCTATGGCGTCAAAGGCGATATCCGACCTGATTCGGGTTGTTTTTGCGCAACTTTTGCATTAAAGCTATTACGAATCATTATCATTTGGCATACACTTGGAGACGAACTTTACGAGCCAGCCAAACTCGCGTCCCCATGGGACAGCCTCGAGAACAGCCAAGCTATTTCCTGAAACCCGGTCCGGCCGCGACAAAAGGCCGAATCATGCTTGGAGGCCCTCTTGGCACACCCTTCCGACCGCGCCGCACGCCTTGTGCGCAAACAAAAATCCCGCCCCGGCGCTGGCAACCACTCACTGCTAGCGGGCGCAACGCCCCCACCCAGCGCATCGTCCGACAAAGCCCTGCTGCCCCTCGGCGCGCTGATGCTGGCTGTTTCGGTTTCCGGCTGGGCACAAAGCGTTCCCGCCACCACGAGCACGGATACCGCAGCATCCACCTCCGCCGCCCCCGCCACGTCCACGCAGGCCGAAGGCAAAACCCTCGCCCCCGTAACGGTCACCGGAACCCGTGACCGCGCGGCACAGACCTACCAGAGCGGCATCACCAGCGTCGGCAAGGTGCCGGTGCCCGCCAAGGACATTCCGCAATCACTGACCGTTGTGAACGAAAAGCTGATTCACGACCAGGGCAAGGACAGCTTCAAGAGCGCGCTCGAAAATGTCATTGGCATCACCTTTGAAGCGGGCGAAGGCGGCCGGGTGGGCGACAACATTCGCCTGCGCGGCTTCAGCGCTGCGGGCGATATCTACCAGGACGGCATGCGCGACATTGCCCAGTACAACCGCGACACTTTCAATACTGATCGCGTCGAAGTACTGCGCGGCGCGGCTTCCATGCTGTTTGGCCGCGGCTCGACCGGCGGCATCATCAACCAGGTCAGCAAACAGCCGCGCCTGATCACGGAACACGAGATCAACGCCACCATCGGGACCGACAATTACCAGCGCTTGCAAGGCGATTTCAACTTCAAGCTGGACGACGATGCGGCCCTGCGCATCAACGCCATGACGACCGACAGCGATGGCCGCGGAGACAACGCCGGCGCTTCCACCCATCGCCGCGGCCTGGCGCTGGACTACCGCTTTGGCATAGGCACCGCCAACGAATTCCAGGTCAGCTACTACCACCTGCATTACAACGACAAGCCCGACTGGGGCTTTGCCTGGCTCGAAGGCCGCCCGGCCCCCTCGCCCACCAACAAGTACTGGTATGGCCTGGACAGCGATTTCCAGAACGACAAGGCGGACGCGCTGACGCTGTCGCACACCCACCGCTGGACCGACGGCAGCAGCCTGAAAACCACGCTGCGCGACGGTTACTACTCCCGCGCCATGTGGGCCACGCAGTCCAGCTTCGCCGCCGGCACCACCGTGTCCAACATCAATCCCGACACGGTGGTGAACAGGCGCACCAATGCCAAGGCAGGCAAGGAGCACCACACCTTCCTGCAAACCGACTACCTCACCAGCACCCAATGGTTTGGCCGCAAGAACAGCCTGCTGGTGGGAGCCGAATACGCGGTTGAAAATTCAAGCCGCTCGACCTATCCCTCGCTGATTGCCACCAAACCGTCCACCACCGTTGGAAACCCAAGCAGCGCCGGCATCAGCGGCAACCTGATCGAGCAGGTGGCGACGCAATTCACGGCCACGACACTGGGCCTGTACGTGCAGGACACGATCGACCTGACGCCTTACTGGAAGGTGGTCGCCGGTTTGCGCCTGGACCGCTTCCAGGGCGACTTTGACCGCTCCGGCAACACAGCCCCCAACAATACCCCGCTCTCACGCTCGGACAACCTCCTGAGCAAACGCGTCGGCCTGATGTACCAGCCGAACGAAGAGGTGAGCTACTACGCCGCGTATGGCACCTCGTTCAACACATCGGGCGACCTCTACCAGTTTGACCCGCGGTCGGCCAACACACCGCCTGAGAGCAGCCGCAACATGGAGATCGGCGTCAAGTGGGAACTGTATGGCGGCGACCTGTCCTTGCGCACGGCACTGGCACGCACTGAAAAGTACAACGAGCGCAATACCGACATCGATACGGCCAACAACTCCTACCTGCTGTCCGGCAAGCGCCACACCGATGCGCTGGAGTTTGAAGTGGCGGGTCGCATCACGCCGCAGTGGGACGTCTTCGCAGGACTCGGTTTCCTGCGCGCGGTGATTGACCAGTCGGGCTCGAACGCCGCCGGCCTCGCCGAAGTCGGGCAGAACCCGGGCCTGAGCCCCAGCCGCCAGGCCAACCTGTTCACGACCTATCGCATCAGCGACAAATGGCGTATCGGTGGCGGCTTTACCGCCGTGAGCCAAAACAAGCCCGCCAACAGCGTGACGACCACCAACCGCGCGCCCGGCTACGTCAAGGCCGATGCGCTGGTGGAGTACCGCATCAACGAAGGCAATACCGTCAAGCTCAACATCGACAACCTGTTCGACAAGGTGTACTACAACACGCTGTACCGCGGCTTCGCCGCACCCGGTGCGGAACGTACCGTGCACCTGACCTTGACCAGCAAGTTCTGAGGCGCAACGATTAGGGTCTGTTCACCCTAAAACTGCGCTTTAAACTTCGGGCACCTCCAGGCACAGCGGGGGGTGCCCGATTCCATTTGGAAATGACACCATGTTGCTTCGCATTCCTCAAGCCCTCCAGCCAGACGAACTCGCCCAGGTCCGCCAGCTGATCCTGGCGGCCGACTGGGCAGACGGCCGAATCACGGCAGGCAGCCAGAGCGGCACGGTCAAAAACAACCTGCAGTTGCCCGAGGAGCAGCCCGCAGCCCAGCAGGCGCGCCACATTGTCTCGGTGGCCCTCGCCCGCAACCCGATGTTTGTGACCGGAGCCCTGCCCAAATCGGTGTACCCGCCGCTCTTCAACCGCTACGGTGGGGGCGCCAACCACTTCGGCAACCATATCGACAACGCCGTGCGCACCCATGCCGCCACGGCACGCCACGTGCGCACCGATATTTCCTGCACCTTGTTTCTCAGCGATCCGGCCAGCTACGACGGTGGCGAGCTGGTGGTGCAGGACACCTACGGCGAGCAGCGCATCAAGTTCGAGGCCGGCGACCTCGTGATGTACCCGGGCACCTCGGTGCACCGCGTGGAGCCCGTCACGCGTGGCGAACGTCTGGCATGCTTTTTCTGGATCGAAAGCATGGTCCGCTCCGATGCCCAGCGCCGGCTCCTTTATGAAATGGACATGGCCATCACCTCGCTGCGCCAAAAAGAACTCGACAGGACAACGCAAGGAGGCGCGGAGAGTCCGGAAGTGGTCCGGCTGACCGGCTGCTACCACAACCTGCTGCGCATGTGGGCCGACGTTTGAGGCGTCGGCCTTTCCACGCAGGGCACACCCGGGACTGACGCCATTTTTTGGGGTTTTCCCCGCCGGCTTCGGCAATTCATCGCTATATTTTTGATAGCTTATTGACTCAATCTTGGCTCGATCTTGTATGGGTAAAAAGCGCTTTTTACCCATGACGCCCAAACTGATTGACCAAATACCCGGACAATAAGCCGGGGCATGATTGCAAATGCGATAGATTCGCATTTATAATTGAACCACTGATTGAACCCATCAACCCACAGCCAAGCCCCTCCATGATCGTTTGCGTCTGCCGCCGAGTCTCTGACCGTGAAATTGCCCGCCATGCCCGCGCCGGCCTGGGCTTTGACGAAATCCAGTTTGAACTCGGCGTGGCCACCCAGTGCGGCCAATGCGAAGGTTGCGCCCGAGACGTGGTGGCCCAGTGCAGCGCAAGCTGCCCGACGGCCAATATCAAGCTAGCCAACCAATCTCCGGAAGGCAGCTCATGGAACACGTCGCAACCCTCTTTGCAGCTCTCCCCATCAGCCTGATACTGGTGATTGTTTCTGCGTGGTGGATCTTCCGCCGCTCCTCTTGACCCAACCTGTGGCACGCTTGTGGCCCTGCATACCCAATCCATTCCGCAATGAATGCCACTGCTTTCACAGGCGCCCGCCCCCCCGGGGCAGACGCGCCGCGCCAGCCTCTTAGCCGCAATGCGGTGATTGCCCTGGTGGTGGTGGCCCTGCATATTGGTTTTATCTGGGCGCTGCAAAGCGGCCTGCTCATGCGCGCTGCGGAGCTGGTGGTGCCCGCCGAAGTGCTGTCCCAATTTGTCGATCCACCTGCCCCCAAGGCGGAGCCGCTGCCGCCGGTGCCACCCACGCCGGTCGTCGCGCAGAAAAAGACCATCGCCAGAGCTCCCCTGCAACCGCAGCCGCTGGCCATCACAGACCCCACCCCATCCCCTGATGCCCCAACGGGCGCCATCACGCCGCCCCTCCCCGCAGCGCCTGCAGCCGTAGCGGCAGCGCCCGCCGCCGCCCCTGCCCCACCAGCGCCGGCCGCGGTGCAACTGCCTTCGAGCGACGCCGACTACCTGCAAAACCCGAAACCGCCTTACCCTGCCTTGAGCCGGCGCATGGGAGAAACAGGCACGGCCGTGCACGAAGTCTGGATCGGTGTTGACGGGAAGCCGCAGCGCGCCAGACTGGTCAGGTCGAGCGGCTTTTCCCGCCTCGACAAAGCCGCCTACGACGCTGTCATGGGCTGGCGCTACGTGCCCGGCAAGCGCAATGGCGTTGCCGAAGCCATGCCTTTTAACGTTCCTGTTGTATGGAACCTCAGCGACTAATTTGAACTGTGGAGTATTGATTCATGAATTCCCAATTTGGCCTTGCCAACGTCTGGAGCCAGGGCGACATCGTCACCAAATCGGTGGCACTGCTGCTGCTCGCCATGTCGCTCGCCTCGTGGATGGTCATCATCATCAAGACACTGGACCTGATCAAGTACAAGAAAATTGCCAGGGCTGCTGAAGACTTCTGGCACAGCGAAGATTTCGCAGCAGGCCTGACCAAGCTGGGCGCAGACCCCACCAACCCGTTCCGCCAACTGGCGCTGGAAGGCCGTGAAGCCACGCTCCACCACCGCAACACCAAGGCGCATCTGCATGATGCGCTGGATGTGAGCGACTGGGTCACGCGCACGCTGCGCAACACCATCGACGAATTCACCGCCCGGCTGCAGTCCGGTCTGGCCATCCTCGCTTCAGTCGGCTCCACCGCGCCCTTTGTCGGCCTCTTCGGCACGGTCTGGGGCATTTACCATGCGCTGCTGTCCATAGGCGCGGCAGGCCAGGCGACCATCGACAAGGTGGCAGGCCCCATCGGCGAGGCGCTGATCATGACAGCCCTCGGACTGGCCGTGGCAATTCCGGCGGTGCTGGGTTACAACGCGCTGGTGCGCGGCAACAAGGGCATCTTGCAAAAGCTCAGCCGCTTTGCCCACGACCTGCACGCCTACTTTGTGACCGGTGCACGCATCACCAGCAACGGCCCGGCCAATGTCGTTCCCATGAAGAAAGCCTGAGCCCGGCGTTTCAACCTGCAAACCCAATCGTCCTGTCGCACCCTCGCGCCAGGCTAATTTTCAGTGATCGAGAAACACCATGGCCTTTGGAACCCAAGACGACACCGATGATGTAATGAACGAGATCAACATGACACCCATGGTGGACATCATGCTGGTGCTGCTCATCATCTTCATCATCACGGTCCCGGTGATGAAGCACTCCGTCAACATTGACCTGCCGCGGGCCACCAACGAGGCGCAAAACATCAAGCCGGAAACGGTACGCCTGAGCGTGGATGCGCAAGGCAGCTATTTCCTGAACGAAACCGCCATCACCGACGAAGACCTTACGCCGCGACTGAAGGCTGCAGCGGCCCAAAATCCACAGCCTGACCTGCATATCCGCGGCGACAAATCGGTTCGCTACGAACGCGTTGCCCAGGCCATGGCGGCTGCCCAGCAGGCAGGCTTGCGAAAAATCGGGTTTATCACCGAGCCCAGGAACTGATTTCCAGCTGCACCGCAAGACGGCCGCACAAGCTTTAACAAATTCACCGCAGAAAAATACGCACAACGGCGCAGTTTGGATGAAATCACCTTGATTTTTAAATGAGAATGGTTATCATTTACTCAACAAAGCGCAAACAGGTTTAAACCATCATGTCCCCAGCCCTGCCTACTTCAGACAACGAGAACCCATCCGCTGGCACACTCGCGCATCCAGGAGCCGGGTCGGGCGGTGCCGTAGCCCCATCCTGCTGCCTGGACAGTCATGAAATTTTGCGCGGTCAAAAAACAGTGGCTATCAGTCACAACGGCTCGACTTACCGCCTGCAGGCCACACGCCTGGGCAAATTGATTCTGACCAAGTAAGCGCAGCGCCAGGGCGGTTTCAAGCCGTAGCCACATCCGTTTCATCGTGGGGCGATCCGGAGCCTGTAGCGGGCTCCCAAGATCGTTTTTAGCCAGCCACGGACCCTTCAAGGGGTCGCTTAGCCAGGCTTTTTTTCTCGATCACCGTCGCTATTCCCCGAAAACCGCACGACTGCACGACTGCTCTCCATGCGCAATGCCACCAGGTGCATGGAAAACAAAAAAACCGACCCTGAGGTCGGCTTTTTCTTTTTTGGCAGCTTGCATTTCATGCCAGCGCCGGATCAAGACCTCTCACAGGCCGATGGCCGCGATCCCGGCCCGCGCAATCTGCGCATCCTCGCTGGATTTCACACCGCTCACACCGACAGCACCGATGCACTGCCCATCCTTGACAATCGGCACCCCACCTTCGAGCATGCCCTGGACGTAAGGCGCTGACAGGAAGGACATGCGGCCACCATTGATGACATCTTCATAAACCTTGCTCTCGCGGCACCCCATGGCGGCGGTATTGGCCTTGGACGGTGCGATATGGGAAGAGATGGGTGGCGCGCCATCAAGGCGCTGCAGGTGCAGCAGGTGGCCGCCGTCATCGACGATGGCAATGGTCACGGCCCAGCTATTTTTAAGGGCTTCGGCCTCGGCGGCGGCGGCGATGGCCTTGACGTCGGCGAATTCAAGCACTGCTTTTGATTTCATGGTTTTCCGGGATTGTGTTGGCAAGAACGTCGAGCATACGCAAATTTGAGAGCCTTCCGCGCTGCGATTGCCCCAAAATTAGCTTGTAGAACCCTTACAAAAAGTAGGAGGTGGGCTGTGCACGGCCATTGAAAAACACGGGGTGACCCCTAAAATGACTCTGTCTGCATTTGCAGGCTCTCTGGAGACGCTTTTCATGAATGACAATGTTCAGACCCTCGACTATGGCTCGGCCTCGTCCGCCCTGCAGCGCAACAAGGTGCTGCGCAACACCTATTGGCTGTTGGCCCTGAGCCTGCTGCCAACCGTGCTGGGCGCCTGGCTGGGCGTGGCAACCGGCATTACCCTTTCGCTCACGGGTGGCCTCGGTCTGATCGTGTTCCTGGGCGGTGCGTTCGGCTTCATGTTCGCGATCGAAAAGACCAAGAACTCGGCCGCAGGCGTGCCAGTGCTGTTGGGCTTTACCTTCTTCATGGGCCTGATGCTGTCGCGCATGATCGGCATGATCCTGGGCTTCAAAAACGGCTCCGAACTGATCATGACCGCCATGGGTGGCACCGCCGGCGTGTTCTTTGTCATGGCGTCGCTGGCCAGCGTGATCAAGCGCGACATCTCCGGCTTGGGCAAATGGCTTTTTGTCGGTGCCGTCGTCGTGATGATCGGCAGCATCATCAACATTTTTGTGGGCTCCACGGCCGGCATGATGGCCATCTCGGTGGCCGTGATCGCAATTTTCAGCGCCTACATGCTGTACGACCTCAAGCAGATCCTGGACGGCGGCGAAACCAACTACATCAGCGCCACGCTGGCGCTGTACCTCGACCTGTTCAATGTGTTCCAGGCGCTGCTGGCCCTGCTTGGCATCTTTGGCGGCGAGCGCGACTGACGATGCGCCCCCGCCTCTGAAAAAAGGGCCTTCAGGCCCTTTTTTCATGCCCGTTCGAATACGGCGATGCTCTCCACGTGCGCTGTGTGGGGAAACATGTTCACCACACCGGCCAGCGTGCAGCGGTAAGCGCCGCTCTCCACCAATACGCCCGCATCGCGCGCCAGGGTCGCCGGGTTGCAGCTCACGTAAACAATGCGCTGGGGCGGCGTCCAGTCACCCAGCACCAGGCTTTGTTGCTGTTCCCCGTCGTCGCAGGGCACGCCTGTCACCATTTGCTGATGCAGCGCCGCCAACGACTTGAACAGCTCGAATGCGCCCTCTCGCGGCGGGTCAACCAGCCATTTGTCGGCCGCACCATCCTGCACCAGCATCGCAGGCGTCATTTCAAAAAGATTTCTGGCTACAAATTCAGTCGCAGACAACGCCCTTCTTACCGAAGACTCGGCCCGGTTCTTCTTGAAGTTCTGGCGGGAGCGCGCCACCAGAGCCTCACTGCCCTCGATACCCAGCACTTCGCGCGCGCGTGTCGCGAGGGGCAGCGTGAAATTTCCCAGACCGCAAAACCAGTCGATCACGCGCTCATGCGGCTGCACGGCCAACAGGCGCAGTGCCCGCGACACCAGCACCTGGTTGATGTGCGGATTCACCTGCGTGAAATCGGTCGGCTTGAATGGCATGGTGATGCCGAACTCGGGAAGGTCGTAGCTCAATTCCGGTGCGCCCTCGTCGAGCAGCTCCACGCTCTCCAGGCCACCCGGCTGCAGCCACCACTGCAGGCCCGGGTGCTGCGCCGCGAAAGCGCGCAACCGTGCCAGGTCGCCGCTGCTGAGCGGCTCCATGTGGCGCAGCACCATGGCCGTGACGGTATCGCCGCAGGCGAGCTCGATTTGCGGCAGGGTCTCTTTGGCATCCATGCCGGCAATCAGTTCACGCAGCGGCACCAGCATGTCGCTGACGTGCCGGGGCACCACATGGCATTGCGTCATGTCGGCCACATAACTGCTCTTGCGCTCGTGAAAACCAACCAGCACCGCATTTTTTTTACGCACATAGCGCACCGACAGGCGCGCGCGGTAGCGGTATTCCCAGGCGGGCCCCTCTATGGGCCTGAGCAGGTTGTCTGCCTTCACCTTGCCGATGTGCCAGAGGTTGTCTTCCAGCACGCGCTGCTTGACGGCGACTTGCGCGCCCACATGGAGGTGCTGCATCTTGCAGCCGCCACAGGCACCGGTATGCAGGCCGAAGTGCGGGCAAGCGGGGCGCACACGCTGAGAGGACTCGCGGTGAATTGCCATCACCACCGCTTTCTCAAAGCTGCTTTTCTTGCGGTACACGTTGGCGGTCACGCGCTCAGAAGGCAGCGCACCCTCGATGAACACAACCTTGCCATCAGCCCGATGGGCAATGCCCTGCGCCTCCATGTCTAGGGACTCCACGGTGAGGATGTCAGGCAGGTATTCAGGCGCTTTCACAGTGTGGTCATTCAATTTTTCATCGGTCATACCTGAATTGTCTCAGGTCCGACTCCGGAGCAATGTCCGCAGGGTTCAGCGTCGTGGTTGGAACGGGCGCCGCACATTGAGCCGCACCGCAATACCGTTCGCAGTACCATTTCCAGACTCCCCACAACAGACAGGAAGGTTGCGGCATGGAACTGCGTATCTGCATCGATGTTGATGACATGGACCGGGCCATCGCGTTTTACACGAGTGGCCTGGGCCTGCACGTTGGCCGCCGTTTCAAGAGCGATTTCGTGGAAATCCTGGGCGCAGGCAGCCCGATAGACCTGCTGCTCAATGCCGCGGGCACCCGGCCAGTGGCCGGTAGCACCGGCACGCGGCACTACGGCCGCCACTGGACGCCCGTGCACCTGGACTTTGTGGTCCAGGACATTGAAGCGGCTGTGAGAAGGCTGCAGGCCCATGGTGCAGTACTGGAAATGCCAGTGGCCGAGCGCGCCTGGGGCCGAATTGCCGGGTTGGCAGACCCTTTTGGCCACGGCGTGGATCTGCTCGAATTCAAGGGCAGGGGTTACGACGAAATTGTCCCAACTTCCTGATCCCCGGCGTTGAACGGGTCAAACAATCAGCTATCAATAAAATAGCGAACTATGCCCATGAAACATGGGCTGCAATCGAATTTTTGATTCAACCAGAACGACTACGGTCTGCCTTCCGTATGTCCGCTCCTGCCAGGAAAAAAAAAAGCCCCGCGGTGCGGGGCTTTTCGACGAGGCAAGCGTGACCTGCAAGCGAGAACTACTTGGCGGGCAGGTACTTCGCCGGATCCACAGGTTTGCCCTGGCGGCGGATTTCAAAATGCAGCTTCACACGATCAGCGTCTGTATTGCCCATCTCGGCAATCTTCTGGCCCTTTTTGACCGTCTGGTCTTCCTTGACCAGCAGCGTCTGGTTGTGCGCATAAGCCGTGAGGAAGGTGTTGTTGTGCTTGAGGATGACCAGGTTGCCGTAACCCCGCAGGCCCGCACCGGCGTACACCACGCGGCCATCGGCAGAGGCAAGCACCGCATCACCAGCCTTGCCTGCGATATCAACGCCCTTGTTTTTGGCCTCGTCAAACCCCATGAGTAAGGTGCCCTGGGCTGGCCAGATCCACCCCACGTCTTCGTCCCCCACAGCCGCAGGTGTGCCGCTGGACGCAGCGGCCGGGGCGGCAGCCGGTGCAGCGCTCGCACTGGCGGGCGCCGATGCAGGCCGGGCGCCGCTGACAGCCTGTGCCGGTGCGACGGCTGTTGCGCTGGTGGCCGAGCCGGGCGACACCGGCCGCGTGACCACAAGCGGGTTCTCGCTGGCGGGCGGTACGACACGAAGCACTTGCCCAACTTCAATCACGTTGGGATTTTCAAGGTTGTTCCAGCGCACGATGTCGCGCCAGTTCTGGCCGCTTTCCAGGCCAATGCGGATCATGGTGTCACCGGGTTTAACGGTGTAATAACCCGGTTTTCCGGCATTTTCAAAGCCCGGTGGCTGTTTGAGATTGGCGGAATCGGTTGCAGAGGGAAGCTGGCGCGACAGCCCCGTACCGCGATCTTCAACCGGCGCGTGGGTGGGGGAGCGCGAGGCGCAGCCCGCTGCCAGCAGCAGGGTGGCCGCCAATGCGCACGGCAGCGTCAAATTGGCCAGCCGGGTGCGGATGCCCTGGCCAGCGCCTGAGATGACGACAGACTTTGCGCTGTTCGACCTGGAGGTTTGCTTCATTGGTTCTTTCGTCTTCTTGACTTCAATAGTGACTTCAATATGGACTTGATCTTCATGGGATATTTCATGAGATCTTCATGGGCTGTTCAAGCCATCTTCAGCTCGTACCCGATTTTAAAGGTACAAAATGGACTGCTTCCAGCAATGTCTGCTTGACGCCCTGGGGAGTTTTGTCCACTACCACCAGCGCCTGCACACCGGCGGCAGTTTGCAGGGGCGCGACAAGACGCCCGCCAACGGCCAGTTGCTCCACCCAGGCGGGCGGAATGGCCTCACCACCGGCCGCCGCAATAATTGCCGCGTAGGGTGCTCCCTTGGGGTACCCGATCATGCCATCACCAAACAACAGGTGGAGATTGGGCAGCCGCAAAGTCCGCAGGTTTTCCCGGGCCTTGTCATGCAATCCACGCAAGCGCTCGATGCTATAGACCTCGGTTGCGAGGTGGCTGAGTACGGCGGCCTGGTAGCCGCAGCCGGTACCGATCTCCAGCACGCGTCCCAGCTTGCCCGCAGCGCCCTGACAAAGCAACTCCAGCATGCGCGCCACCACATTGGGCTTGGAGATGGTCTGGCCCAGGCCGATCGGCAGACTGGTGTCCTCGTAGGCCTGGTTGACCAGTGCGGTGTCGACGAAGCGATGGCGTTCCACCAGGCCCATGGCCGCCAGCACCCGGGCGTCTGATACCCCCTGTGCGGCGAGCTTGTGCACCATGCGCGTGCGCACCGCGTGGGAATCCAGTCCGACACCGCCAGGGGGGGGGGCCGCTGGCATCGATTTCCTGACGCCATTTTTAGCGGCATCGACCGGAAGACGAGCAGGAGCAGCAGCCAATTTGGTAGCAGACGGTACGCCCTCCCCGGGTTTTAACCGCACTGGAAATGCTGGACGGCTCGCCACGGCAGGCGCTTTGACAGTGGGATTGAACGGAGGTTTGAAGCTGGATTTCATGCGTCTGCAGTCAATTCGCCTGTGCCAGCCGGGCCACCGCCTGCTCCCAATAAGGCAAACGCTCGTAATCGGTCAAGTCCACGTGAAGCGGTGTGATCGAAACAAATTTCTGGCTGGTTGCGTAGAAGTCGGTCCCCTCGCCCGCCTCCTTGGCGGGCCCGGCTCCGCCGATCCAGTACATGGTCTCGCCACGCGGGCTGGTCTGCGTGATGACGCGCTCGGCCGCGTGGCGGCGCCCCAGCCGCGCCACCTTGACGCCCTGGATCTGATCGTCCGGCAAGTTGGGAATGTTCACATTGAGCAGCCACGGCGCCAGCGCCGGCTGCGCACCTTCAGCCACCACCTCCAGGGAAGGCATCAATTGTTCCACCAAGTCGCGCGCACGCCGGGCCGCGACCTCGATGTGGGCCCAGCCCTTTTCCGTCTGCGAAAACGCGATGGAAGGAATGCCAAAGAGATAACCTTCCATCGCGGCGCCCACCGTGCCGGAATAAATCGTGTCGTCGCCCATGTTGGCGCCATTATTGATGCCCGAGACCACGAGATCCGGCCGGTAGCCCAGCAGGCCCGTCAGGGCAATATGCACGCAATCGGCAGGCGTGCCGTTGATATAACGAAAACCGTTGGCGGCCGTTTGCACATACATCGGCGAGTGCAGGGTCAGCGCATTCGATTTGGCACTGTTGTTTTGCTCGGGCGCCACGACCTCGACATCAGCGACGGTCCTGAGCGCCTCGTACAGGGCGATGATGCCGGAGGCCTGGTAACCGTCGTCGTTGCAAATGAGGATTTTCATACAGTGATTTTACGGGTCACGGCTGCGACAGCCCGGACCTGTTTTGCCAGCCCGGGAATCACGGCTTTGCCTATGATGTCGTGAGAGCAATCAGTTCCGGTTTTTCGTCCCGTTTTCCTCCCCGTTTTTCCTCCCCGTTTGCCCTTCCCCCTTGGCCCCATCTCCGGAGACATCCCATGCAAGCCTGGCTTTGTGAAAACCCCACTGGCGTAGACGCCCTGACCTGGAAAGAGCTACCGACGCCGCAACCCGGGGAGGGTGAAGTGCTGATTGAAATCAGGGCCGCCAGCCTCAACTTCCCCGACCTGCTGATCGTGCAAAACAAGTACCAGATCAAGCCGCCCCTGCCCTTCGTGCCCGGCTCCGAGTATGCCGGCGTCGTGCAGGCCGTGGGCGAAGGCGTGAAGCACCTGCAGGCAGGCCAGAACGTAGCCTGCCTGTCGGGAACCGGTGGTTTCGGCACACACACCATTGCGCCGGCAGCCCTGTGCATGCCCTTGCCCGCCGGGTTTTCGCACGTGGACGCAGCCGCCTTCATCATGATCTACGCCACGTCCTGGCATGCGCTGATGGACCGCGGGCAACTGAAGGCGGGTGAAACGGTGCTGGTGCTCGGCGCTGCGGGAGGCGTCGGCACCGCCGCCATCCAGATCGCCAAGGCAGCCGGCGCCCGCGTGATTGCCGCCGCCTCGACGGATGAGAAATGCGCGTTTTGCAGCTCCCTCGGCGCGGATGCCACCATCAACTACACCAGCAAAAATCTGCGCGATGAAATCAAGACACTGACCGGCGGCAAAGGCCCGGACGTGATTTATGACCCGGTGGGAGGCGACTTTGCCGAGCCGGCATTCCGCTCGATCGCCTGGCGCGGCCGTTACCTGGTGGTTGGTTTTGCATCAGGCCCCATTCCCTCGCTGCCGCTGAACCTCACGCTGCTCAAAGGTGCCTCGATCGTTGGCGTGTTCTGGGGTGACTTTGCCAGACGTGAGCCCAAGGCCAACGCCGCCATGATGGCCGAACTGGCCCGCTGGTACGCCGAGGGCAAGATCAAACCAGCAATCGACCGCACCATGCCCATGGCTGAACTCAAGGCGGCTTATGCCCGCATGGGCTCCCGGGAGGTCAAAGGCAAACTGGTAATGGTTAACTGACAAAAATTAACAAAATATCAACAAAACCAATAGAACTGACAGATTTTTAAAGTTTCGCGAAAAATTCCGTCGATGCGGGCATTTTTCGCAGTTTTGACTTGCACGATCAATACCATCAGTTACCGCAACACATTTAAAAGGTATATTGAAGACTCATTACTGAGGAGCAGCCAATGAGCACACCAACGATGCTGGTGGTAGAGGACAATACCGACCACCTCGAATTGACCTTGACCACGCTGCAACAAAACGGGGTGCCCCATGACATCGTGGTTGCCCGGGATGGACGCGAGGCCCTCGACTATTTATTTTGCGAGGGTGTGTATAAAGACCGAAATGCCAACAACCAGCCCGAACTGGTCCTGTTGGATCTGGGGTTGCCCAAGCTGAGCGGCCTGGAGGTGATGCGGCGCATGCGGGAGGATCCCCGGACGTTTTTTGTTCCGGTCGTGATGCTGACCCTGGTGAGTGAGCAATCCGAAGCGGTGCGCGCATTTAAAGGCGGCCTCAACAGCTTCGTGAGCAAGCCGCTTAACTACCACGATTTTGAAGAAAGGCTCCAGCAGGTCCGGGAGTATTGGCGCACCTCCAACTTCGCCCCGCTTATGAGCTGACAAGCCGCGAAGCCTGCCAAGGCCAGGCACACTACGTGTTCTGCGATTTTTTTGACTTTTGACTTTTGACTTTTATTTGCTTGTCACGTTTTTAACGCTGCAGGCTGCCTTGATGATGCGGGCATTCAGGTCCTCGCCAATGTCCCTGAAAGCCACGAGACGCATGTCTTCCTTACCGTAGCTCAAAACCTTGAAAGCCTGCCCCTGAAAGTCGGGTTCGGTATAAAAAGCCGCATTCAAATAACGGGCCATTTGCCGGTCGCAGTCGATCAGAACCTCAGCCTCTGCAGAACGAAACTGAATGCCATCTTCGGTGGTCCAAGTGGTAGCCCGGCTGATCCGGACCGGAATCATGCGTATGTCACCCTTGATGTCAATCTGGGCCGGGTTGACCTGGATATAGTGGCTGCCGGGAGAGCCAGGCTCTCCCACGATGGTCAGCCAGGACTCGACCGCAGGCGCGGCTGCCCCGAATAATGCGACAGCAACCAAGAGCAGACATCTCGTGGACGGCATACTGGATAGCGCGATCAGCGCTGCATTGAAAGGGAGCGTGGAGCTGGTTTTCTTTCTGGGCCTCAAGTCTCATCATGAACACGATGACAAACGCCTGACCTGGCAGAAATACATGAATCTTGTTTCTCCCTGGCTTTTCATCAGGAGCTGGTGCAAACCATTTCCCCCTGACCTGCCGTGACAGATTGTTATCCCAGGACGCGGAATCATGCAAGCCTACCCCCTGCTTCAAACCAGCGATAGGGGCAAAAAAAATCCCACATGCTTTCGCATGCGGGATTTTTTTAAATACTGGGGTGGCTGATGGGGCTCGAACCCACGACAACAGGAATCACAATCCTGGACTCTACCAACTGAGCTACAGCCACCAGAACTTCACATTATAACGGCAAAGCAGCCGACGTTTATTGCGTCACGACCGCATCTGTATTGCCAGATGCGGGCTTTGCGACCAGGATTTCCGCCTTGAAGCGTTCCTTCAGCCCGTTGTAATAAGCCAGACTCTCGGCAGACGTCCACCATTGGGCGTACTGGTTGCGCTCCTGTTTGGCGGCAGCCTCAATTGGCGCATCGCGGGGCACCACTTTAGCCACCTTCACGATGGCGTAGCCCTGAGTCCCCAGATCAACACCGGTAAATACCGGCAAGGCGCTCGCATCGGCGCGCAGTGCCGCATCAATCACCTGAACCGGCTGGTTCTGGGTTTGCTCACGTGACACCAGTACCGGTGCCCCCAGCACGGCGGAAGCCGGAGCGCTCTTCCAGGCGGCCAGTTTGGCGAGACCTTCCTTGCGCGCCTCTTCCGCGCTGCGCTGGGCCAGCCAGCGCTGGCGCACGATGTCTTTCACCTCGGCAAAAGGCTGGGTGCGTGCCGGGGTGTACTGAAGGATGCGGCCCGAGACCAACTGGCTGGGCGCTACTTCGATGGCTTCGGTATTGCGTTTTTTCTCGACTGCGTCGGGCGCGAACAGTGCGTTGAGGAATTTCGGATTGGCGAGCAGACCCGTTGTACCGGCTGGCGGCTGGCGCGTCACGTTGCGGGCCGTTTTGATGTCCAGCTTGAGACGCTCGGCGACCGGCTTGAGGCTGTCTGCCTGCTCATACACGCCGTTGGTGAAGGCTTCCGCAGTTTCAGAAAACTTCTTCTGGGCCTGCTGCTTCTTCAGATCGGCTTCCAGTTCAGGCTTCATCTCCTCAAAACTGCGCTGCTTGGGCGTCTTGATGTCGGTGAGCCTGATGATGTGAAAGCCAAACTCGGACTCCACCACAGCACTGATCTCCCCTTTTTTCATCGAGAAGGCCGCATCCTCAAAAGGCTTGACCATGGCACCCCGGGCAAAAAAATCAAGGTCTCCGCCATTGGGAGCGGAACCCGGGTCCTGCGAATTCTTGCGCGCCAGGTCCGCAAAGGTATCGGGAGATTTTTTGACGGCTGCCAGCAGCTCCTCCGCTTTGGCCTTGGCTTTCTGCCGGTCCGCAGCCGGTGCCGTCTTGGGCGAGGTAATCAGGATATGGCTGGCTCGTCGCTCTTCGGCACCGCTCAGCCGTTGAAGGTTTTGCTCGTAATAAGTTTTCAGGTCCGCTTCATTGATGCTGATACTTTTTTTGACCGTATCCAGATCCAGCACCAGGTACTCGATAGTTGCCTGTTCCGGCGCCTGAAAGAGCTTTTCATTCGCCTTGTAAAACTGATCAAGATCGGCATCCGTCGGGCTGAGCTTCGTTGCGAAATCGGCCGCATTGAAACGGGCGAGTTGAATTTCGCGTTTTTCGAAATAGGCATTGAGCGCAAGGTCAGCCGCGGAACTGGAAGAAAAGCCGCTGACACCAATACCCACCAGCACCTGGCGATTCGCCAGATCGGCACGCACATTGGCCTCGAACATTTCGGGGCTCATGCCCTGGCTGCCCAGCACCTGGCGATAGCGCTCCATGTCGAGCGTGCCATCAGGCCGGCGCAATGACGCAATCTCGGGACTTTGCTGAAGCTCGCGCGCCAGCCGCTGGTCACTGATGGAGAGCTTGAACTTGTCGGCTGCAGCGGCGATCACGCGATCACGCACCAAGCGCTCCAGCGTCGCATAGCGGGCCTGCGGTGAGTCCAGCAGCTTGGCGTCCAGCGAAGGCATGGACGCCCTCAACCGTTCGACTTCCCGCTGATGGGCCCGGTCCCATTCTGACTGGATGATGTCTTTTCCATCCACCCTGGCAACCGTCACGCCTTGTTCCCTCGATCGGTTGTAGCCATCCAGGCCAAACAAAATAAAGGACGGAACAATCAGCAAAAACAGCAAGGCCATGGTGACTTTGGTGTGCTTGCGAATGAAATCAAACATCTCGAATTTCCTGTACGACTGACTGCTTTACCGATAAAACCAGGGGCCCACAACAAAAAAGGCGAACCTCGTTCGCCTTTTTCATTGGGTGGTGGGTGCTGACGGGCTCGAACCGCCGACCTACGCCGTGTAAGGGCGCTGCTCTACCAACTGAGCTAAGCACCCCACCTTAAACCTCTGCATCAGTTCAAAGCGTCTTTGAGCGCCTTGCCCGGACGAAACTTTGGAACCTTGGCAGCCTTGATTTTAATCGCATCGCCGGTGCGCGGGTTGCGGCCAGTGCGGGCAGCGCGTTTACCCACGGCAAAAGTACCAAAACCCACCAGAGACACGGAGCCTCCTTTTTTCAGGGTGGTTTTCACAGCACCAATGGTTGACTCCAGCGCGCGCGTAGCGGCAGCTTTGGAAATGTCAGCATGTTTGGCAATGTGCTCGATCAGTTCAGTCTTGTTCACAAGGAGCCCCTCGTTGATAAAAAGTTAATCTGTTTGTCTCTAAAAAATATCTCCCGGGACACCACGATGGGGGTGTCAGCGGGAGCGGCATGTGCAGGTTTTCTGCTGATTGCCATTAGAGCCATGGACTTCTAACGTGTCAATACAGCATCGGGTTTTTACAACGTGCGGAGGCGGATTCTAGTCGGTTTTTTCCCGCTTTAATCAGTTAATCATAAGTACAACGCGTAATTTTCGTGCTTGACAAAACGCCGTTACACCTCTGCCAGCGCAGCCACCACAGCCTTGCCGACATCCGCCGTGCCGGCCTTGCCACCCAGGTCGGGTGTGCGCGGCGCACCGCTGTCGGGGCGCAGCACTTTCTCAATCGCGGCAAGAATGGCGTCATGCGCCTCCTTGTGTCCCAGGAACTCCATCATCATGGCACCGCACCATATCTGGCCAATGGGATTGGCAAGGTTTCGCCCCGCGATATCCGGCGCCGAGCCATGCACCGGCTCGAACAGCGAGGGGAACTTGCGCTCCGGATTCAGGTTGGCGCTCGGTGCAATGCCGATCGTGCCGGTGCAGGCCGGCCCCAGGTCGCTCAGGATGTCGCCGAACAGATTGCTGGCCACCACCACATCGAAAAAATCCGGGCGCTGCACAAAATGCGCGGTCAGGATGTCAATGTGAAACTTGTCGAGTTGAATCGCCGGATAGCTCTTGGCCATTTCTGCCACCCGTTCATCCCAGTAAGGCATGGAGATTGAAATGCCATTGGACTTGGTCGCGCTGGTCAGGTGCTTTTTGGGCCGGGACTGGGCCAGCTCAAACGCAAACTTCAGCACGCGGTCAACGCCGACCCGCGTGAAGACAGACTCCTGCAATACAAACTCCCGATCGGTGCCGGGAAACGCCCTGCCGCCGATGCTGGAGTATTCGCCCTCGGTATTTTCACGAACGATGTAAAAATCAATCTCACCGGGTTGCCGTGGGCTGCCATCACGCCGGACCACTGGCGCGATGATGCCGGGCATCAGTCGCGCCGGCCGCAGGTTGATGTACTGGTCAAACTCGCGTCTGAACAAAAGCAGCGACCCCCACAGCGATACATGGTCGGCAATTTTCTCGGGCCAACCCACCGCGCCAAAGTAAATCGCGTCGTGCCCGCCAATCTGGTCTTTCCAGTTGTCCGGCATCATCTGGCCGTGCTTTTCGTAATAGTCCCAGCTGGAAAAATCGAAGTGGTCAAAGTGCAGGTCGATGCCGAATTTGCGCGCCGCCGCATCCAGCACGCGAACGCCCTCGGGCATTGTTTCCTTGCCGATGCCGTCACCGGCGATGACTGCGATTCTCTTCTTGCTGGCCTGGTTTGTCGTGGTGATGCTCATGATGTGGTCCTCTGGTTTAAGTTTCGAAAAAATTCAGGGCTTGTTCCAGCAACAATACTGGCGCCTCTTCCGCAATATAGTGCCCGCACGGCAGGCTCATCCCCGAGACGTCGCGGGCACGTTCCCGCCAGAGGCCGAGCACATCGAAGCACTGGCCCACGGCGCCATGCGCGCCCCACAGCACGCGCAGCGGCTGCGCCAGCCGGTGTCCTGCCGTTCGGTCAGCGCGGTCATGGTCCAGGTCAATCGTGGCCGAGGCCCGATAGTCTTCGCAAATGCTCACGGCGGTTCCGGGGATTTGCGCACAGCGTTCGTACTCGGCCAGCGCAGCCGGTGCAAACGCCCCGAGGCCGGCATGGCGCTTGCCCATCACGCTTCTCAGATAACGCACCGGATCGGACTCGATCAGGGCTTCAGGCAACGGCGGCGGCTGGATCAGGAAGAACCAGTGCCAGTAAGCGCGTGCAAAAGCATCGGACGTGTTCTCATACATGCCCAGCGTTGGTGCAATGTCCAGCAGCATCAGCCGTTGCACCATGGCGGGATGGTCCACCGCAAGGCGATGCGCCACGCGCGCGCCGCGGTCATGGGCCAGTACCTGAAAGCGGTCAAACCCATGGTGGCGCATCACCGCCACGGCATCCAGCGCCATCGCCCGCTTGGAATAAGCGTGATGTTCCGGGTCGGCGCCGACCCGGGCTGAATCGCCGTAGCCGCGCAAATCCATCAGGACCACGGTAAACACCTTGGCCAGCTCATCGGCCACCGCGTGCCACATCACATGCGTTTGAGGGTGACCATGCAGCAACAGCAGCGGCGCACCATGGCCTCCCCGCAAGGTACGCAGAGCACCGGCGGGTCCATTGATCTCGGAGGAGGAAAAGCTCTCAAACATCAGTCAGCCTTGATTCCCTTTTGGGCGATCGGTTTTTTCCAGCGCCGGCGCGCTGACTGGCAATGAATTGCATGCAGATATCTTGGGTTTGTGTGATTCTCGATCGATTTTGCAGAACCAGGGCCTCCGATTCAAGCAATAATCAGGCAATTGATTATTTCTTTAAAGGAATGAATGGATCGCAGCGATCTGGAGCTGGTACTGGCCGTCCGAGAGCACGGCAGTCTGACGGCGGCCGCCCTCAGCCTCGATGTGGCGCCGCCCGTGGTGACCAAGCGGCTTGCCGCGCTGGAGGCCCGCCTGGGCCAACGACTGTTCCAACGCACCACCCGGCGCGTCAGCGCAACGGCCGAGGGCGAGACCATGTGCGAACGTGCCCTCGCACTGCTGCAGGGCTTTACCGCGCTGGAAGCCGAGCTCCAGGAGCGCCAGTCGGAGCCCACGGGTTTGATCCGGCTGGCAGCGACGTTTGGCTTCGGGCGTTTATGGCTGGGCCCGGCGCTGGCCGACTTTCAGGAGCGCTATCCGCGCATCGAGATCCAGTTGCAACTGACCGAGCAATTGCCCGACCTGGCGGAGGGCGGATTTGACGGCGCCATCTGGCTGTGGGAAGTTGAAGGCCGGCAGGCGGCGCAATGGGTCTCACGCCGGCTGGCGCGCAATCAGCGCGTGCTGGTGGCATCGCCCCGCTACATCCGGCAACACGGCGCACCGGCCAGCCTGGAAGACTTGCAGCGCCACACCTGCCTGATCGTGCGCGAAAACGGCAATGCCACCGGCCAGCGCTTTGATGTCTGGCCGCTGCACAAGGAGCGCGAAAAAACACCGGCGCGGGTGCGGGTACGCGGGCCGCTGTCGAGCAACTCGGGTGAACTGGTACGTGACTGGTGTGTCGAGGGCCGCGGCATCATGCTGCGCAGCCTCTGGGATATTGCACCCCAACTGGCGTCCGGCGAGCTGGTGCGCGTGCTGCCGGGCTACGCCATGCCCGATGCCGATATTCACTGGCTGGCCCCCTTCCGGCCCGATTCACCGCGGCGTATCCGCCTGCTGGTTGACTTTTTGCTCGCCCAGTTTCAGGGTGCACCGTGGAAAAACAGTACGGTGACGGATACCCGCAGGCGTTCCTTCGCTACGACGCCGCCGGAGGCTTCGCGGACCTCACCACGAAGCTCACGCCCAGCGCGGTGAGCGCCGTACCCACCACGGTGGTCATGGTGATGGCCTCATCAAACAGCAGCCAGGCCATCAGGGCCGTCGTGGGCGGCACCAGGTAAAGCAGGCTGGTCACCGACGTGGCCGCGCCGCGCTGGATCAGCAAATACAGCAGTGAACTGCCGCCCAGCGTGAGCACCAGCACCGACCAGGCCATCGCCCCCACAAACTGGTGGTTCCAGACAATCGCCCCGGTTTCAAAAAAGACCAGCGGCAAGGTCACGAGCAGGGCCGCGCCCATCTGGACCGCACCGGCAGAGCGCACGTCGGTAGTTTTGACAAAGCGCTTCTGATACAGCGTGCCGGTGGTGATGCAAAACAGCGCAAACAGCGTGGCGGCCAGCGTCAGTCTCGTCACTTCATGGCCGCCCCCCAATTTGTGTGACACCACCAGCAGCAAGCCACCCAGGCCCAGCGCCAGCCCCATCCATTGCCGGGACGTGACTTTGGAGGCCGGCTGCGCGGCGTCGCCAGAGGCCACCCACGACACCCACAGCGCTGTCAGCACCGGCTGCAAGCCGACGATCAGCGCCGTCAGGCCCGAACCCATGCCAGCCTTCACCGCGACCCAGACACCGCCCAGGTAGCCTGCCTGCATCAGCATGCCGGTGACGGCCAGGTGCAGCCATTGCAGGCCTTCCCGCGGCCACGACGCGCGCGCCAGCCAGATCCAGATCAGGAAGCAGGCAATGGAGAGGAAATAACGGATCGCCAGGAAGGTCAGCGGCGGTGCATACGGCAAGCCGTATTTGGCGACGATGAAGCCGGTGCTCCAGATCAGCACGAACACGGTGGGCATGGCCCGGATCAGGACACCGTCAGCGGGAGAAGACCTCACGGCGGGTTATTTGGCCCGCGCCCGGATTTCCGGTATGGCTTTTTGCAGGTAGTAAATCATGGACCAAACCGTCAGGATGGCCGAGATCCAGATCAGCCAGGTGCCCCAGACGTGGGTGTTGATCATCCCCAGCAGCATGCCGTCAAACAGCAGGAAGGGAATGGCAATCATCTGCACGGTGGTCTTGACCTTGCCCAGCATGTGCACGGCAACACTCTTGGTGGCACCTATCAGCGCCATCCATTCGCGCAGCGCCGAAATGGCAATCTCCCGCCCAATGATGATGAGCGCCACAAACACATCCGCACGCTGCAGATGCACCAGCACCAGCAGCGACGCACACACCAGAAACTTGTCGGCCACCGGGTCAAGGAATGCCCCAAAGGAAGAAGTCTGGTTCAGCCGGCGCGCCAAAAAGCCGTCCAGCCAGTCAGTGGCGGCGAACACAATGAACATCACGGTGGCGATCAGGTTGCGCTCAGCGGGGGCGATGTTCAGGTAGAAAACCCCCACGATCAGTGGAATCGCAACAATGCGGGTCCAGGTCATCAGCGTCGGGATGGTCAGAAACATGGCCCTGATTTTGGCACGAGCCGCGAACCCCTGCCAAAGTAGTGCTCCAGGCTCACCAAATCGGTGCACTTCGTTGCGCAAAAACATCTGCACAGGTCTGCACAGCCCCAGGCGACGCCATCAATGCAGGGCGCGGTAGATTTCCTCAGCCAGGTCTTTCGAAATGCCGTCCACCGTGGCAATGTCTTCGGCGCTGGCCGACGCAATGCCGCGAATACCCCCAAAGCGCTGCAGCAGGCTGGCGCGCCGCTTGGGACCAATGCCCGCAATGTCTTCAAGCTTGCTGCCGCCCACGCGGACCTTGGCCCGCCTCGCGCGCATGCCGGTGATGGCAAAGCGGTGGGCCTCGTCCCTGATCTGCGCAATCAGCATCAGCGCGGCGGAATCACGGCCCAGGTAGACCTTCTCGCGCCCGTCGGCAAAGACCAGCTCCTCCAGCCCGACCTTGCGACCCTCGCCTTTTTCAACGCCGGCGATCAGCCCCAGGTCCAGGCCCAACTCCGCAAACACCTCGCGCGCCATAGACACCTGCCCCTTGCCGCCATCGACCAGCACCAGGTCGGGCAGCTTGGCGTTGCCATTGCGCGCGGCTTCGGCCAGCTTGGTGTAGCGGCGCGTCAGCACCTGCCGCATGGCCGCGTAGTCGTCACCGGGGGTGATGCCTTCGATGTTGTAGCGGCGGTACTCGCTGTTCTGCATCTTGTGCCCCTGAAACACCACGCACGAAGCCTGCGTCGACTCTCCCGCGGTATGCGAGATGTCAAAGCACTCGATGCGCAGGGCATCCAGGTTGTCCAGCGACAGGTCCAGCGCTTCGGCCAGGGCGCGTGTGCGCGCCTGTTGCGAGCCCTGCTCGGCCAGCAGGCGCGCGAGCTGGAGGGCGGCATTTTTCTGGGCCATGTCGAGCCAGATGCGGCGCTGTTCGCGCGGCTGGTGAATGGCCGTGATCTTGCTGCCGGTTTGCGCGATGAGCGCGGCGATCAGGTCTTTGTCCACCGGCTCGCTGCACACCAGGGTGGGCGGCACGGGCACGTCAATGTAGTGCTGTGCAATGAAAGCCTCCAGCACCAGCGCTTCAAGCGTCTTGACGGGCCGCGTCGGCGCGCTGGCAACGGCTTCGCTGGCCACATCGCTTTCAGGCCCCTCGCTGCCGGCGCCTGCTTCATCGACCTGCGCATCCAGCGCGGCCACATCGGTGGCGTTCTCCACATGCGTCGGAAAGTAGGGCCGGTCGCCCAGATGACGGCCGCCACGCACCATGGCCAGGTTGACACAGGCTTTGCCGCCCTGCACTTTCACCGCCAGGATGTCCACATCCTTGTCGCCGCCGATCTCCATGGATTGCTGGTGCAGCACCTTGGACAGCGCCGACATCTGGTTGCGCAGCTCGGCAGCCTGCTCAAACTCCAGCCGGTCGGCATGTGCCAGCATTTTCTTTTCCAGCTCGGTCAGGATTTCCTGCGTCTGGCCCTGCAAAAACCGCTCGGCATTGGCCGTGTCCAGCGCGTACTGTTCGGGCGACACATGGCCCACACACGGCGCCGAGCAGCGCTTGATCTGGTACAGCAGGCAGGGGCGCGTCCGGTTGTTGAATACCGTGTCTTCGCAGGTGCGCAGCCTGAACACTTTTTGCAGCAGCAACATCGTGTCCTTCACCGCCCACGCGCTGGGGTAAGGGCCGAAGTAATGGTGCTTCTTCTCCACCGCGCCGCGGTAGTAGGCAATGCGCGGAAAAGCCGTTGCCGCCGGGGCACTGCCCTCCTCCTTCTTCTGCGTCGCGGTCAGCTTGAGGTAGGGGTAACTTTTGTCGTCCCGAAACAGGATGTTGTATTTCGGGTTGAGCGTCTTGATCAGGTTGTTTTCCAGCAAAAGCGCCTCGGCCTCCGATCGCACCACCGTGGTTTCCATGCGAACGATCTTGGTCACCATGTGGCCGATGCGCGTGGCGCCATGGTTTTTCTGGAAATAGCTGGACACCCGCTTCTTCAGGTTGCGCGCCTTGCCAACATAGAGCACGCCGCCGTCAGCGTCGAAGTAACGGTACACGCCGGGCATCGCAGGCAATGCCGCCACTTCGGCGAGCAGCTCGGGGGTATGGTCGGCGGTCGTGTTTTGGGGCATACCTGTATTTTGCCGTGCGCGGCAATCCCGCACTGCGGACGAGACAAGCACTGCCAGATGCGCGGCCCGTTATGCCGCCGGCTTGCCGCTGCCCCGTGGCTTTTCAGCTCTCGGCGGGACGTCCGGCACGCCACTGGCTGGCAGCGCCCCAGGCCAGCAACGCGGCGCAGCCTGCCAGTCCGGCCCACTTGGCCAGCGTGGCGGCCGTCATTGCCAGCCCCGCCAACACTTCTGCCTGGGGAAGAAATGAAGCCGGAAACCAACAAACAATCATCACGGTGAACAGGTTTTCTGCCAGATCGGCCGCAACCATGAGCAAGCCGCTCAGGCCCAGGAGATTGAGCGCCGCCGACGGCCGCTGAAAAGCCCGGCGCAGCCCGGCCACGCGGGCAAACGCCCAGGTCATCCCGCGCGAAACAAGGTAGGCGTAGGCGGCGATCACGCCCAGATCGGCCAACAGTGCCCCCGCCACGGACCCAAAGGCAGGCAGGCTTGCCGTGGGGTAGGTCCACGACAGCCACCAGCCGACCTGCCAGCGCGCGAGCGCCAGGTTGGCGGCTGCGGCCTCCGGCAGCGCGGTGACAAGAACCTTCAGGCATTGCCACAGGGACATCGTGCCCGGGGAGATGCCCCCGCTCAACAGCCCGCCGGCCGCTGACCAGAAAGCCAGCAGCAACAACGCCGCGACGGCCAACCCGAACAGCGGGCGCGATTTGACCCACACCGTGTCGGCGGGAAAGGACAGCTTCAATTGCGCGACGCAGGGGTGCTCTACCGGGTAGGCCGGCAAGGTGATTCCGCTCGGGTCTTCCACCCCATGCGGATTGCGCTGTTGCAGGCCGGTCAACGCCCAGAGGGGTGTCTCGCGGGTCTCGCTGTGCACCTGCGGCACGGCCATGAAAGGCGGCAAACCGGTCGTCGTTCTCTGGGCGTCCAGCACAGCCTGGGCATCCACCTGGCCCAATGCGGTCAACAGGCTGGCCGGCAAGCGCAGCCCGCACGCCACAGACTCTTCCAGCATCCATTGCAGCGACTCATTGGACAGCCGCGCGGCCGAGGTGACGTAGCCGCCGCCCACGTCACAGTGCGCGCCTGAAAACCACAGCTGCCGGATGCTTTGCCCGTGCGCCGCATAGTCGAAAGCCGGGTCGATGTAATAGGGACGGGGCTCGAAGGAGCGCCGGTACTCGTCCAGCGCCAGCGCCTGGCGCACATGATGGAAGCGCTTGCCCACGATGGTGGGCGACGCGGTGATGGTCCGGCTGAGGAAGGGCGCACCGACGGATGCCACGGTATCCCACACGCCGACAAACCAGATCGGGGCAAACCGGCTGTCACCGGCGCAAAACAGCTCACTGATCTGGTCCCTGATCCGCCGGTACTCGTCTTTGCCTTTTTCCCGGTCGGAAAAATAGACATGCAGGAGCGTGGGTACCAGGCCGTCCATTTCGGGCCGAAGCAGACCGAATTGCGTGACCAGGCCGCCAATGCAGCGCGCGGTGAAGGCGCCGCGTGAAAATCCGTACAAAAAAATCTGGTCACCGGCCCGGTAGTGGCGCATGAGAAACAGGTAGGCCTCGGCGATGTTTTCGTAGATGCCCTTGCCAAACGCCAGCCCGTACAGACGTTCGTAGCGACGACTGATGCTGTCCGACACCGTCGCGCCCGGCAACTCGCCCGGGTTGCCCACGCCGGGGTCGTAATAGAGGAGCTGGCCGCCGGCTTCAGGTGCCAGCAGGTCGCACAGCTTGGTCACGTTGGTGTCGTGGCTGCCACCCGTGAGGTTGTTGTTGGTGCCGTCGCAGCAAACGATCAATTGCCTGGGTGTCATGGGCTTTCCTCCTCTTGCCACACTGGACTTCGCATCCCCATCGCATTGCACTACAGCACGCAAGCATAGCCACAGACCCGGTGTTTACAGCGTCCACGCCTGCGCTTCAAGCCGTTCGGGCAATATTCACCGGCAGACCGGACGCAGCCAGCCCGTGGCGCCATTGGGCAGTTGCGCAGTTGGGCAGTGGGGGCCCTCCGCCTGGCATCACAATACCTGCATGGCTGACGTGCGGTTTTGGGATATTTTTTGCAAGGTCATCGACAACTTCGGGGACATCGGCGTGTGCTGGCGCCTGGCCTGCGACCTGGCCTTGCGCGGCGACCAGGTGCGGCTATGGGTCGATGATGCGTCGGCATTGGGCTGGATGGCCCCCGACGGTTGCGAGGGCGTTCGCGTGCTGCCCTGGCGCGAGCCGCTGGACCTGGCCACGGCCGCGCTTGACCACCAGCCATCCGACGTGATGATCGAAGCCTTCGGCTGCGAAATTGCGCCTGAATTCATAACTGCTTGCGCCCGGCGTGCAGGGGCTGGCGGCAAAAAACCTGTCTGGATCAACCTCGAATACCTGTCCGCCGAGCCCTATGTGGAACGCTGCCACGCCATGCCTTCACCCGTGCAGGGCGGACCGGCCGCCGGCTGGATCAAATGGTTTTTTTACCCCGGCTTCACTCCTTCGACCGGAGGCCTGCTGCGCGAGCCCGGCCTGGCTGAACGCCAGGCCGGGTTTGACCGCGCTGCCTGGCTGGCAGCCCAGTCCATCCCATGGCGCGGCGAAAAGCTGGTTTCGCTGTTTTGTTACGAGCCGTCCGCGCTCCCAGGCCTGCTGGCGCATTTTGCGGCGCACGGCCTTGAGGGCCAGCCGGTGCGCCTGCTGGTAGCGGCCGGACGGGCGGGGAATGCCGTGAAAGCCGCTTTGAGTCATGAAAATTGGCCCCAACCCGTGGCAAACGGTCACAAATTGCTATCCATTTCACACCTGAAGCTGCTGCCACAAGCGCAGTTCGACCACCTGCTGTGGGCCTGCGACCTAAATTTTGTACGCGGTGAAGACTCCGTGGTGCGCGCCCTCTGGGCCGGCAAACCTTTCATTTGGCAAATCTACCCACAGCACGATGACGCACACCAGGCCAAGCTGCACGCCTTTCTCGACATGCTGGATGCCCCTCCTTCATTGCGGGCCTTTCATGCGCACTGGAATGCGGACGAAATCGAACTGGCCGGCGGTGCCTGCCCGGCGCCGGACTTGCCGGCGTGGCAAATAACCACACTGGCAGCCCGGTCCCGCCTGCTGGCGCAGGATGATCTGGGTTGCCGCCTGCTCGAATTTGTGGCAAAAAACCGTTAAAATCAAAGGCTTTGCGGATCAGCCTGTTGGGCGAGCCGCACAACCCGCCGCAGAACCGCACACAGGTGCAAGCGTTCGGCGGCCTACCCTCAAGTAGAACTGCTATGAAAATCGCTCAAGAAATACGCGCTGGCAATGTCATCATGCACGGCAAAGACCCGATGGTGGTGCTCAAGACCGAATACAGCCGCGGTGGGCGCAACTCCGCCACCGTGCGCATGAAGCTCAAAAGCCTGATCGCCAACTTCAACACCGAAGTCGTGTTCAAGGCCGATGACAAGATGGACCAGGTCATCCTCGACAAGAAGGATTGCACCTACTCCTACTTCGCCGACCCCATGTACATCTGCATGGACTCCGAGTACAACCAGTACGAAGTCGAAGCCGAAAACATGGGCGACTCGCTGAACTACCTGCAAGACGGCATGGAACTCGAAGTGGTGTTCTATGACGGCAAGGCCATTTCCGTCGAGGTGCCTACCAGCGTCCAGCGCGAAATCACCTGGACCGAGCCCGCCGTCAAAGGCGATACCTCGGGCAAGGTCCTGAAACCCGCCAAGATCGCTACCGGCTTTGAAATCGGTGTGCCGATTTTTGTGGCGCAAGGCGATGTCGTGGAAATCGACACCCGCACCGGCGAGTACCGCAAGCGCGTGTAAAAAGAGGGCTTGCCCTCGGCTCAAAAAGGCTCCTCACGGAGCCTTTTTTACTTCAGGCTGACCCTGCACGCCGCCGCCCCAATCGTTGACAATGGCTTATGGACCAAACACAAGACTTATCCGGCAGCCGGCTGGCTGATGCCTGGGCGGAGCTGCAGGCGCATTCCAACCAGGGTTATGCCCTACACGCAGATGCCAACCGGCTGGCATTTGCCGACCCGGAATTTTTACTCCGGCGCGAAACCCGCGGTATCCGTTTTCAGCTGGAGTTGCTCAAACCCGACCTGGAGCAGCACGAGCAAGGCATTGAAAACACCATCGTGGTGTTCGGCAGTGCGCGATTCCCCGCACCCGAACAGGCCAGTGTGAGCGTGAAACTGGCCGAGGAAAGCGGCGACGAGGCGGCGCTCACGCTGGCCCGCCGCCATGCGCGCAATGCGCACTACTATGACCAGGCACGCCTGTTCGCGCGCCTGGTTGCGACCTACAGCAACCATCGCCCGCCATCCGAGCAACTCTTCATCTGTACCGGTGGCGGCCCCGGCATCATGGAGGCGGCCAACCGCGGTGCCCAGGAAATGGGAGCGCTGACGGTGGGACTCAATATTGTGTTGCCCCACGAGCAATCGTCCAACCCCTACATCTCACCTTCAGCGAACTTCAAGTTCCACTACTTCGCCCTGCGCAAAATGCATTTCATGATGCGCGCCAAGGCGCTGGTGGCTTTTCCAGGGGGGTTCGGAACGCTCGATGAACTGTTCGAGGTCATCACGCTGGTGCAAACCGGCAAGGCCAAGCCGGTACCCATCGTGCTCTTCGGTTCCGAGTACTGGAAGCGGCTCTTCAACTTTGACGTACTGATCGAAGAAGGCGCGATTTCACCGGAAGACCTCAAGCTGTTCCAGTATGTCGACGAGCCGCAGGCCGCCTGGGACGCGATCAAGGGCTTTTACCAGCTATAACGACGGCCGGTGCTTTCGCGTTCGCCCGGCGGCGCTTGTTCCCCGCGGCGATGCGCGGCGCAGAAACACCGCCCCGCTCTTTCACTTCGTGTAAGACGGTGCGTCACGCGGGTCACCGCCGAGGCGGACTCTGCCCGGAGTGCCCGTCATGGGATGGCAGGCTGTGCTGCAGCAGCCAGGCCGTGCGCGACCCGGCTCCCACCAGCGCACCGGTGGCCCAGAAGACACCCGCAATGCCTACCAGGGCGCCGGCGAAACCAAACAGCATGGGCATCAGCACACTGGAGGCATTGATCGCCATCAGCCGCAGCCCCAGCGCCTCGCCGTGGCGCGCTTCCGGTGTGATCTGGTGCAGCATGCTCATGATCATGGGCTGTACCGTGCCGAGGGCAAAGCCCAGCAGCACCGAGCAGATACCCATGCCAAGCGCCGACTGCATCAAGGGGTAAATCGCAAACAGGACTGCCGTCGCCAGCATGGCGCCCGCCAGCACGCGCCACTCCCGCAGGTGGGCGGCCAACAGGGGCATCAGCATGCGGATGACAGCCGCGGCGACGGCAAAGGCCCCCAGGATGGAGCCGATGACCGAGGCGCTGATGCCTCGTTCAAAACCTAGCACCGGCACGACAAAGGTGTGCACATCCCAGCAGGACGACAAAAACCAGTTCACCAGCATGAGTCGGCGAAACGTGGATTCGCGCAGCAGGTCCCAGGCTTTGGGTTGCGTGCCACCGGTCGCCGCGATCACCGGCGGCAGTTCACGCGTCCGCCGGACCAGAAACCAGCTGGTGATGGGCAACACCGCCATCAGGAAAAAAGCCGCCCGATAGCCTTCCAGGCTGCCGGGCGCGGCTCCCGCATGGTCGATCAGCAGCCCGGCCGTGAAAGGCCCGACAAAATTGGAAACGGCGGGGCCAATCGACAGCCAGCTGAAAACCTGCCTCAGTTGCAAAGGCCCGGATGCCGCGCGCCCGACATGGCGTTGCAGTGAAATAACCGCGGCCCCCGTAGCACCGCCTGTCAGCAATGCGGCCAAGCACAGCACCGGGAACACCGGAAAGGCCACGGCGGCGCTGGCACCTGCCACGGCGGCCATCACACTGAAGCCCATGGGGCGCTTGAGGCCGTGCCGATCGGCAAAGCGGCCTGCAGGCAGGGCCAGAAACACCTGGGTCACGGCAAAAAGCGCGAGCAACACACCAACCGCCGCAGGACTATAGCCTTCACGCAGCGCCAGCAGCGGTGCCGCCATGCGTGTGCCGGCCATGCAGGCATGCAGGCAGATCTGCGCCAGGATCAGGCGGGCCAATTCACGGGTCATGCAGGACCGGTCATAGGGGACGGGTCATGCAACGCAAGGCAACGCAACTCAACTCTCATCCAAATCCTTGTCCATCGGAATCAGCCGGGCCGACTCGGCGTCCGGCAAGGCCTCGACATTGCGCAGGGCCTTGCCCATCACACGGCTGCGCTGCTCGGCGCTGCTCAAGGTGTTGAGGACGGTTTCGGTTTGCGATTTCACCTTGGCCAGCACATCACCGAACTTGCTGAATTCGGTCTTCACCGCACCGAGCACCTGCCACACTTCGCTGGAGCGCTTTTCAAGGGCCAGCGTCCTGAAGCCCATCTGCAGGGAGGTCAGCATGGCCAGCAGCGTCGTGGGGCCGGCCAGGGTGATGCGGTGGTCGCGCTGCAGGCTCTCCATCAGGCCGGGGCGGCGCAGCACTTCCGCGTAGAGGCCCTCCGTGGGCAGGAACAGGATGGCGAAGTCGGTGGTGTATGGCGGCTCAATGTATTTTTCAGATATCGACCTGGCTTCAAGCCGGATCCGGACTTCCAGCGCCTTGCCGGCCACTTCCGCGCCCAGCACATCGGCGCGCTGCTGCGCATCGAGCAGGCGCTCGTAGTCCTCGTTGGGAAATTTCGCATCAATCGGCAACCACAGGGGATCGCCGGCGTCGGACCGGCCCGGCAGCTTGATGGCAAAGTCGACCGGGTTCTTGCCGCCACGCCGGGTAATCACCTGGGCCGCGTACTGGTCGACCGTGAATACCTGCTCCAGCAGGGCCGACAGCTGGGCCTCGCCAAAAATACCGCGCGTCTTGACATTGGTCAGCAAATGCTTGAGGTCGCCCACGCCCTGCGCCAGCGTCTGCATCTCGCCCAATCCTTTGTGCACCTGCTCAAGCCGATCTGCCACCTGCTTGAAGCTCTCGCCCAGTCGCGTCTCCAGCGTGGTCTGCAGCTTTTCATCCACCGTCTTGCGCATCTCGTCGAGCTTGGCCGAGTTGGTCTGCTGCAGTTGCGCGAGCTGTTTTTCCAGCGTTTCGCGCACCTCGACCATGCGCCGGGCATTGGACTCGCTGACGGATTGCAGCTGCGTCGTCAGGGTATCCGACAAGGTTTTTTGCAGCAGCGCAAGTTGCTGCGCAAACGCATCGATCTGCGTGTTTTGCGTGCGTATGGCTTCGGCGCTCTGCTGCACCAGCGTCTGCTGAAAAGTGGCAAAGGTGCTCGCAAGTTCCTGGCGGCCGTTGCGCGCACTGTCGGTGATTTCGCGCCGCAGTTCACGCTCCACGCGGTCGTGGCCCGCCGCCATGCCGGCCAGCAATTCGGTACGGCCACTGTCGGCGGGCTTGCGCACCAGCAGCCAGACCAGCAACAGCAGGTTGGCCAGCAGCAGAATGATCATCAACCAGTAGTCCATCGGGTCTGCAGTTCGCTATTTATGTTGCTATTTATTGGACAGTCAACACCGCAGGATTCAGCGGAGTCAGGGGCTTTTTTCCATCGAAGAAAGCGATCAGGTTGTCTGCCGCCAGGTTGGCCATCGCCAGTCGTGTGGGCACGGTGGCGCTGGCGATGTGGGGCGTCAGCACCACATTGGGCACGGTCAGCAGATCAGGATGCACCTTGGGTTCGCCTTCGAACACATCCAGACCGGCAGCGGCGATGCGCCTGTCGCGCAGGGCGGCGGCCAGGGCGGCGTCATCCACAATGCCGCCGCGCGCAATGTTGATCAGCGTGGCCGTCGGTTTCATCAGGGCCAGCTCGGCCGCGCCTATGGTGTGATGGGAGGCCGGCGAGTATGGCAGCACCAGCACCAGGTGGTCGGCGGTCTTGAGCAGCTCCTCCTTGCTCACATAGCTGGCCTTGCATTCAGCTTCCAGTGCGGCCTCCAGGCGCGAACGGTTGTGGTAAATCACCTTCATGCCAAACCCGAGCGCGCCACGTTTGGCGATGCCCTGCCCGATGCGGCCCATGCCCAGAATGCCCAGTGTGGCGCCGTGAATGTCGGAGCCGGCAAACATGTCGTAGCTCCACTTGGTCCACTTGCCGGCCCGCAGGTAGTGTTCGCTCTCGGTGATGCGACGGGCGGTGGCCATCAGCAATGCAAAGCCGAAGTCCGCCGTGGTTTCCGTCAGGACATCGGGCGCGTTGGTGGCCAGCACCTTGGCCGCTGTCATGGCATCGACATCAAAGTTGTTATAGCCCACCGCCATGTTGGCGCAGATTTTGAGCCGGGGGCAAGCGGCAAGGACCTCTGCGTCAATGCGGTCACCGCCGGTGGTGAAGGCGCCGTCCTTGTCACGCAGACGTTCAGTGAGTTCAGCCTTGGACCAGGTTTGATCGTCCTGGTTGGCCTGCACCTCGAAATGCTGCTCCAGGCGGGCGATCACCTCGGGAAAGACGGCTCGTGCGACCAGAATTTTGGGTTTGCTCATGAGAATATCTCGACTTTCTTTGCTTGAACGGTTGAATGGTTGGCTTGAATGGTCAATCTGAAATGGTTGACTAGAACCAGATGAAGGTCATGATGATGAACAGCGGAATCAGCACCGCGCCCGACCAGGCCATATAGCCAAAAAAGCCGGGCATCCGCACGCCGCGGTCTTCTGCGACGGCCTTGACCATCAGGTTGGGCGCATTGCCAATGTAGGAGTTGGCACCCATGAACACCGCGCCGGCCGAAATGGCCGCCAGCGTAGGAGCCATCGCTGTCATCAGCGCTTGGGGGTCGCCGCCCGCCGTGTTGAAGAACACCAGATAGGTCGGCGCATTGTCCAGGAAAGAACTCAGCGCCCCAGTAGCCCAGAAGTACATGGCCGGATCAGGCTGACCATCGGGCCGCGTCACGGCCGAGATGATTGCGCTGAACGGGCCATGGATGCCCGCCTTGAGCATGGCGATGACCGGGATGATGGTCAAAAAGATGCCGGCAAACAGCTTGGCAACCTCCTGCATCGGCCCCCATGAAAACTGGTTGTCCTCATGAACGCTGGCCGGCGTGATGCGCAGGGATATCAAGGTCACCACCACGAGGCCGGCGTCGCGCAGCAGGCCCGGCAGGCCCACCTCGGTGCCCAGCACATTGAACACCACGGCAGACTTCCAGAAGCCGCTGAGAAGCACCAGCGCCACGATGGCGGCCAGCAAGCCGAAGTTCGGCGTCCCGTCAAAGCCGATGGCACGGGTGTCGGGCGTGGGATCGACCGGCAGCACCCCCTCCTTGCTGTAATACCAGCGATCCAGCAGGTAAAAAATACCCAGCAGGCTGCCCGCCAAAAAGAACGTTTCCGGAAAGATGTGGCTGACGGTCCAGAAGAAATCGACGCCCTTCAGAAAACCGAGAAACAGGGGCGGGTCTCCCAGCGGCGTCAGCGAGCCACCGGCATTGGACACCAGGAAAATGAAGAACACCACCACATGCGCCTTGTGAACCCGGTTGTCATTGGCCCGAATCAGCGGGCGGATCATCAACATGGACGCGCCGGTGGTGCCCATCAGGCTGGCAAGCAGGGTGCCGATTGCCAGAATCGCGGTGTTGAGGCCCGGGCTTCCATGCAGGTTGCCACGAATGAAAATGCCGCCGGAGACGGTATACAGCGCGGTCAGCAAGACGATGAAGGGAATGTATTCGGCCAGCAGCGCATGCACAAAACTGCTGCCCGCCAGAGCCGGACCAAATACGGCGGCAAACGGCAGAAAAAATGCCAGCGTCCAGGCCGCGGAAACCTTGCCGAAATGGTGATGCCAAAAATCCGGAAGCACGAGCGGCATCACGGCAATCGACAGCAAAATGCCCACAAAGGGGATCGCCCATATCCAGGGCAGCCTGGTACCGTCGATCTCGGTGGCCAATGCCAGCCCGGGCAAACAGCACAGCAGGGCCAGGGCGGCACACCAGCGCAAAACTCTCATTGTTGTCTCCTCATTCTTTTATTCATTTATTCAACTTCTCACCAGAGCTTTCGTGGCAGGCATGCCCCCGCGCTCGCTGGCCAGCGGGCAAAGCCAGGCCCTCGCCAGGTAGCCATTGCGCCTGGCGAAACGCCGGATACCGGCATCAGCCAATCTCGAAGACCTGACGCAGATAGGCCAGGTACTTTTCGTCCTCGCACATGTTTTTTGACGGCGTGTCCGAGAGTTTGGCTACCGGCTGGCCATTGCAGCGGATCATCTTGATGACGATCTGCAGCGGCTCGTAACCGAGGTCGTTGGTCAGGTTGGTGCCTATGCCGAAAGCCAGCTGGCAGCGCCCCCTGAACTGCTGGTACAGCTCAATGGTGCGCGGCACGGTGAGCGCGTCGCTGAAGATCAGCGTCTTGGTTCTGGGATCGACGCGGTTTTTGACGTAGTGCGCCAGCATGCGCTCGCCCCACTCGAACGGGTCGCCGCTGTCATGGCGGGCACCGTCAAACAGCTTGCAGAAGTACATGTCGAAATCGCGCAGGAAGGCACTCATGCCGTACACGTCCGACAGCGCAATCCCCAGGTCGCCCCGGTACTCCCGGGCCCATGATTCAAAACCGAAGACCTGGCTGTCCCGCAGCCGCGGCCCGAGTGCCTGGCACGCCTGCAGGTACTCGTGCGCCATGGTGCCCAGCGGCGTCAGGCCCAGCTTCATGGCAAACAGCACATTGCTGCTCCCCGCAAGCTGGCCCGACATGCCCGTGCCCAGGCGGGTCACCAGCGTGCGCAACACCTCCTCGTGCCAGACCTTGCCGAAACGCCGGCGCGTGCCGTAATCGGCGATCTTGAGCTCGCGCAGGCCGTCTGCCTGCAACTCCAGTATCTTGGTGTCCAGGCGTTTGCGGCCTTCCGTCAAGTCGGGCTGCTTTTGCGTATTGCGAAAGTAGACCTCGTTGATGATGGCCAGCACCGGAATTTCAAACAGGATGGTGTGCAGCCACGGGCCCTTGATGGACACCTCGATCTCGCCGGACGGCAGGGCCATCACACTCACGTATTTCTCGTTGAGCCGGAAGATGCCGAGAAAATCGACAAAGTCGCTCTTGATAAAACGCATGGCTTTCAGGTAGGCTAGTTCGGCATCCTGAAAGCGCAAACTGCACAGCCCGCGGACTTCTTCGCGAATCTCGTTCACATACGGTGCAAGGTCGCCTATGCCGGACGCGCCGGCATTGCGGCACTTGAACCGGTACTCCACCTCGGCACCGGGAAACTGGTGCAACACCACCTGCATCATGGTGAACTTGTACAGGTCGGTGTCGAGCAGGCTGGTGATGATCATGGTGAAGGCTTTGCCGCGTGACGGGATCGAAATGGAGATGGTCAGGTGCCGAGCAGGTCCACTTCAAAGAGCAGGGTGGCGTTGGGCGGAATCACCCCGCCGGCGCCGCGCGCACCATAGCCCAGGTCTGCCGGAATGATCAGGCGGCGCGTGCCCCCCACGGACATGCCCTGCACGCCCTCGTCCCAGCCGCGGATGACCTGGCCCGCACCGAGGGAGAACTCGAAAGGCTGGCCGCGGTCCTTGCTGGAGTCGAACTTGGCGCCCTGCACGCCGCCGTTGTAGAGCCAGCCGGTGTAATGCACCTTGACATGCTGCCCCGCCTTGGCAATGGCACCGGTGCCCAGCACGGTGTCTTCATATTGCAGTCCTGATGAAGTGGTAGTGGTAGTCATATCGATGTCCTTTTGAAAATGGAAAAAAATGAGGAGGAAAAAGAGGGGAAGCAGCCAAAAATCCCGAAAAAAAAAGAAAAACCCATGGAAGAGCACAGGCGTATTTTCACGAACCCCTGACTTTACCCGCAACCAGCCGAAGCACCCTGTCGGCGCTGGCGGCCAGCAGCTGGTTTTGCTCCACCACCAGCATGGGCATGCCGTTTGACTTGAGGGCCAGCAAGGCATCGCGGATGGACTCCACCAGCACCGGCGCAATGCCTTCGCAAGGCTCATCGAGCAGCAGGATTCGCGGCCCGGTCATGAGCGTGCGGGCAATGGCCAGCATCTGCTGCTCGCCACCGCTCATGTGGGCTGCGGGCCGCTTCAGCATGGTCTTGAGCACCGGAAACAAATCGAGCGCCCTGGCCTCATGCGCCGCCGCGTCCCGGCCTGCGGCCACCGCCAGATTCTCGCGGACCGTGAGGCCGGTGAAAAGCCGCCGGTCCTCGGCCACATAGCCCAGGCCTGCGCGCGCCCGCCGGTATGTCTCCCAGCGCCCAATGTCGGCGCGGCCCGCTTCCGTCTGGTAACTGATGCGGCCCTCGGTGCGCACCTCCAGCCCCATCAAGGCTTTCAGCAGCGTCGACTTGCCGGCCCCATTCAGGCCCTGCAGCACGACAAATTCCCCCTGCCGGACCTGCAGCGAAATGCCGAACAGCGCCTGCGCAGGGCCATAAAAGGCATTGAGCCCCTCCACGTCCATTTGCACGTCCATCTGCACGTCCATGTCCATTTGCACGTCTGCCTGCCCCGTTTGCACGCCAATTTGCAAGCCAAGCGACACGTCAGCAGGAACATCCGTGCGCACCTCAGGCATGAGCAGCACCCTCACCCAGATAGCGCCTGCGCACCGTGCTGTCGCGGGAGATCTCCTCAAATGAACCCTGCGCCGCCAGCCGCCCCTCTATCAGCACCAGCACCCGGTCGGCCACACCTGCCACCGCATCCATGTTGTGCTCCGTGTAGAGCACGGCCATCCCCTGCCCGGCTTGAGCCGCCAGACTTTTGACCAGATGCATCAGGCCCGCCCGCTCTTCCTCGGCCAGGCCGGCGGCAGGTTCGTCAAGCAGCAGCAGCCGTGGGCGTGCAGCCAGCGCCACAGCCAGTTCCAGCCGCTTTTTGGCGCCATAAGGCAGGCTCAGCACCGGCGCATCGGCCAGCGCCCCTAGGCCGGTCTGCGCCAGCAGCGCCTGCGACGCCTCGCGGGACTGCCCATCCAGGCGCTTGAACGCGGAAATCGCGTGCCCCCCTTTACCCACTTGACCCACTTGACCCGCTTGACCCGCCTGCGCCGCCAGCTGCACATTTTGCAGCGCCGTGAGGGCTTCGAAAACCTGCGCGACCTGAAAGGTGCGTGCCACGCCGCGCGCCAGACGGGCAGCAGGCGCCAGCCGATCCAGCGCCTGGCCGTTCCACATGATGTGGCCGCCGGTGAGCGGATATTGGCCTGCAATGCAGGCAAAGCAGGTCGACTTGCCGGCCCCGTTGGGCCCGATCAGCGCCACGCACTCGCCTGCCGAGACCTGAAAGCTCACGCCATCGACCGCCCGGATACCGTCAAAGTGCTTGACCAGTTGCTGAACCTGCAGCATCAGCCCGCCCTCCCTGTTGCACGGTCGGCGGGGCGGGGGCGGGTACGGCTGCCCAGCAGACCCAGCAAACCCGACGGTGAGGCCACCATCACCAGCATGATGAAGACACCCAACAACCCGCGCCAGTACGTCACTTCACGGCCCAGTTCGGCGCTGGCGTAGCTCAGCACGGCGCTGCCCACCACGGCGCCCCAAAGCTGGTGAACGCCGCCGAGCAAAACCACCAGCAAGGCATCCACCGAGGTAGCCACCGCGGCGATGGAGGGAAACACCGCGCCCTTGTGCGCGGCAAACAGGCCGCCGGCAAGGCCTGCCAGCACCGCACTCTCCAGAAAGACGCGGTACTTGAGCCAGCCCACGGGCAAGCCGGAAGCGGCCGCCCGCGCGGGCGCGTCGCGCACAGCTTGCAGCGCCGCCCCCATGACCGACCGGCTCAGCAGGCGCAGCGCCAACACGCAAGCCAGCGCCAGCACCACCAGCAGCGCGAAAAACAGCGGCCGGCCCTCCTCTTCCACCAGGGCCAGCCCGATCAGGCCGTTGTCGCCTCCGGTGAGGCTGACCCACTGGGTGGCCCCGGCCCAGATCACCTGTGCCAGCGCCAGCGACAGCATGGCCAGGTACACCCCGGCGCTGCGCACCACCGCAGCGCCAAACACGGCGGCGACCACCAGGGCCGCAACGCAACCCGTCGCCAGGGCAACCGGCAGCGATGCACCCCACAGGCTGTGCGACAGGGCCGCACCATAGCCGCCCAGTGCAAAAAAAGCGGCATGGCCAAAGCTGACCAGGCCGCCAAGCGCCATCATCGACTGCAAACTGATGCCAAAAATCGTGAGGATCAAGGCATCGGCGGCCAGCGTTTGCCAGTAAGGCCCACCCAGCCAGGCCAGGCCCGACAGCAGCGCCACCACCGCGACAATGGCGCCGGTCCAGAAGCGCCCCAGACCCAGGCCGCGAAACCGCTGCGCCGGCTCGCGCACGCCCTCCAGCGAAGCCACCGACAGACCATTGAGCCCCTGGGGCCGGAGCACCAGCACCGCCGCCATGGTCAAAAAGACGATGACCAGCGTGGCCTGCGGAAGCACGGCGATGCCCAGGGCATGCACGAGGCCGATCAGCAAGGCCGCCACAAACGCACCCCCTATGCTGCCCAGGCCGCCCGTGACGACCACGACAAAGGTCTCCACAATCACGTTCATGTCCATTTGCAGGTGCGCCGGTTCACGGGGCAACTGCAAGGCCCCGCCCAGACCCGCCAGCGTGCAGCCGAGGACCACCGCACCCAGCATCAGCGGTTTGGGATTGACACCGAGCGCCGCCAGCATGGCGCGGTCTTGCGTGGCGGCGCGCAGGCGCCGGCCAAACAGCGAGTGACGCAGCAGCAGGTGCAGGCCCAGCCACACCAGGGGGCCCAACGCAATCATCACGAGCTGGTACACCGGAAAGAACTCTTCGCCGATCTGCAGTGAGCCTTTCAGCCCCGGAAAGCGCGGCGCAAACACCTCGTCGGGGCCAAAGCCCCACTGCATGGCGTCATGCAGCGCCAGCGTCAGGCCGAACGTGGCAACCAGCTGGTACAACTCCGGTGCCCCGCTCATCCGCCGCAGAAGAAGGAAATCGGCCAGAGCGCCTACCAGTCCGGCGCAGGCGGCGCCCAAAAGAATGGCCAGCAGATAAAGCGGCGCACTGTCTCCCCAGGCGGGAAACCACTCGGTGACCCAGTGCGCCGTGAACAGCGCACCCAGCATGAAGAAACTGCCATGCGCAAAATTGACGATGCGCGTGACGCCGAAAATCAACGTCAGGCCCGCCGCCATCAGGAACAGCGTGGTCGCGTACGACAGCCCGCCCAGCAGCTGGACCACGGAAACCGTCACGCGATCACTTCTCTGGAGCACATAGGAGGCGAAGCGTCTCGCAAGCCGCGGCCTGCAAGGCCTCGATAGCTACACGCCGTGAGCAAGCGTGGGCTTCAATCCAGATCAAGCCGGGGCCGCGGAACCGGCTTTGCCGGGCCGCAGGCGCAGCGGCCCCCTCGGGGGGCAGCGCAGTACGCGAAGCGACAAGCGTGGGGGCCACTAATCAAGCCAGGTCGTGAATTCAGAAGCCGCTACCCGCGGCGTGCGGAAGGTATTGACCAGCGCCGCCTCGTCCGCATAACCCAGCGACATACCGCAGACCAGCATCTCGTCAGCCCCCGCGCCGATGTGCGGCAGGATGATTTTGGCAAAGCCGTTCCACGCCGCCTGCGGGCAGGTGTGCAGGCCATGGCCGCGCGCGGCCACCATGAGGCTTTGCAGGAAGGCGCCATAGTCCAGCAGCGAGCCGCGCCCCATCACGCGGTCCAGCGTGAACATCAGGCCCACCGGTGCATCAAAAAACCGGAAGTTGCGCTGGTGCTGCGCATGCATCCTGTCCTTGTCGCCTTTGGTGATGCCCAGCAGCCCGTACAGGCCCCAGCCGTTTTCACGGCGCCGGTCGATGTAGGGCGACACCCATTTTTCGGGGTAATAGTCGTATTCCTCCTTGTACTCGGCGGCCAGTTCAGGATTGGCCCGCAGGGCATCATGGGCGCGGCAGACCTTGTCCACCAGCGTGTTGCGGGCGGCGCCCTGCAGCACATAGACTTTCCACGGCTGGGTATTGGTGCCCGAGGGCGCGCGGCTGGCGATCTCCAGCAGGTGCTCGATGGTGGCGCGGGGCACCGGCGTCGGCAGGAAGTCGCGCATCGACTGGCGGCTTTCGATGGCGTGGTCCACCGCGTTGACGGGATGGGCAAACACGCTACCGGAGGCGTCGATTGCGGCAAAGTCGCCGGCCACAACAGGAGGGGAAGGAAAAACAGCTTGCTTCACTTGAGGGTCTCCAGTACGCAGAGTAATTGAGGGGGCAAGGGTACCGGGCGGCGCGTGGCACGGTCGACATACACATGGATGAAATGGCCTTTGGCCGCACAGGCCTGCGCATCATCCTGCGGGAACAGCGCCACTTCGTAGCGCACACTGGACGCGCCCAGGTGGGCCACCCGAATGCCCGCCACCACCGGCTCGGGAAACGCGAGAGGGGCGAAGTAATTGCACTGGGTCTCAACCACCAGGCCAATCACGCTGCCCGCATGGATGTCCAGGGCGCCGCGTTCAATCAGCAAGCCGTTGACGGCCGTGTCAAACCAGCTGTAGTAAATGACGTTGTTGACATGGCCATACAGATCGTTGTCCGACCAGCGCGTGCCGATGTCGCGAAAAGCTTTGTATGCACTGCGGAGTTCTGCCTGGGGGCGCATCGGGGACGTCATGAGGGTTATTTTGCCAGCCCCCACGCTCCCCACTTCGTGTGGTTCGCTGCCCCCCGAGGGGGCGCTGCGCCTGCGGCCCGGCTGAGCCGGTTCCGCGGCCCCTGCTGGTGAAGACCTCACTTGATATTGCCGCCCCGGTTGACCTTTCAGGGGATTGATCAGGGATTCCATTTGGCCCAGTACTCGAGCGCCACGCGGTAGGTGTTCATCTGCACCTGCACGGTTTCATCAATGTTCACGCCATAGCCGCCTGCCATTGAAAAGGTCAGGGGAATGCGGCGCTGCCAGGCCCAGTCAAAGACGCGGCGGTCGCGGGCTTCCAGCCCATCAAAGCTCAGCGCCAGACGCCCCAGCCGGTCACCCTCAAATGGATCGGCACCGGCCAGAAACACCACGAGGCCGGGCTCAAAGCGCCGATCGAGTTCGTCGAGCGCATGCTCGAGCGCATGCAGATACGGCGCGTCAGTGCAACCATCGGGCAGCTCCACATCCAGGTCGCTCGCCTCCTTGCGGAACGGAAAATTCTTCTGGCCGTGCAATGACAGCGTGAAAACACTGGGATCGTTGGCAAAGATGTGGGCGGTACCGTTGCCCTGGTGCACGTCCAGATCAATCACGGCCACCCGCAAGGGCTTGCGCTCAGAGCGATTCCGGCGGCCCCACTCTGCCTGCATCAGCCGGGCCGTCACCGCCGAGTCATTGAACACGCAAAAACCACTGCCCTTGTGCGCATAGGCATGGTGCGTGCCGCCTGCCATATTGGCGGCAATGCCCTGCCGCTGGGTATCTGCGCCCAGCCCCAGCGCAACCCGCGCCGCAGCCACCGTGGCTCCGGCCGAGCGGCGTGCCCGTTCGGCCATCCCGGGGCTCCACGGAAATCCGATCTCGCGCTGGGCTGGCGACGGCAAGGTGCCATGGGTGATGGCCTCTATGTAGGCAGGCGTATGCACCAGGGCGAGTTCGCCGTCGCTGGCGGCCGGCGCCTGCATCATTTGCACACGGGGCAACTCATGGATGAGACGGTCCCGCAACAACTTGTATTTGCCCATGGGAAACCGATGCCCGGGCGGCAGCGGCAGCACGAAGTTGTCGGCGTAGAAAGCTTGCAAGATGGGAGTAGGCCAGAGAGGAGCGCAAAAAAAACCGTTGCTGCGTCGTCGAGCGCACAGCGCCGAGTTGCCATTGTGGCCTGAAGCGCGCGAGCGCGTGAAAGGCCCCCGGCATGAGGCCCACGGAGCATGAGACCCATGGATATGGGAAAAGCCCAAACTAGGGCATTGCCCCTAAAAAAATGGTGCACTGCAGCAAAAAATGCTTGCCATCGTGCGGCCGCTCCCTATAATTGAGCCTATGTTGCAGTGCAGCAATTCAGCGCAAAGCAACTACCGTCCCTCATCAACCTTATTGGAGATTAATTTATGTTGACCGCTGAACAGATCCTGGCATCCCACAAAGCAAACATCGAAACCCTGTTTGGTCTGACCCACAAAGCCTTCGAAGGCGTTGAGAAACTGGTCGAACTGAACGTGCAAGCCACCAAGGCTGCCCTGGCTGAAACCGCCAACCACACGCAAGCCGTCCTCGGTGCCAAAGACGCACAGGAACTGCTGGCCCTGCAAGCTGGCCTGGTTCAGCCCCTGGCCGAGAAAACCGCCGCTTACAGCCGCCACCTCTATGACATCGCTTCTGCCGCTGGCGCTGAACTGAGCAAGACTTTTGAAGGCCAGGCTGCCGACGCACAGAAGAAATTTGTTGGCATCGTTGACAACGCCGCCAAGAACGCACCTGCTGGCTCCGAGACCGCTGTGGCCGTGATGAAAAGCGCCGTGGCTGCTGCCAACAACGCGTTTGAGTCCGTGCAAAAAGCCGTCAAACAAGCCAGCGACATCGCTGAAGCCAACTTCAACACGGTGGCTACCTCTGCCGTGAACGCTTCCAAGACTGTCTCCAAAAAGCGTTAATTCGTCGAGACCGGCGCATGTTGCGCTGCGGGGCTAAACACTTCGCAGCGCAAACGCCCACTCTCACGGAGCCTGCTACCGAAAACCTGTTTGGCCTTTTGACCAAGCAGCACTTCCAACCAGTTGTCTCCTCGGGTCCTTTCAGAAATTCAGTTCACGGACCCCTTGAAGCCCTGTCGAAAGACGGGGCTTTTTTTTTGTTCCAACGGGCTTGAAACTGTCTCCCGTAACCGCCTCCTGCAACCGCCTCCTGCGGCCGCAAGGGTCACCCGGCCACTCGCGACAAGCTCAATAAGCTCAATAAGCAGCCTTCCTCAATGCGCCGGCACCACCCCGGCCTCCAGCTTGGCCCGCAGCGCAGGCAGCGCCGCGAGCATGGCGGCCCGGCCCGAATCGATGGCGCGTTGCCGGGCTGAAAAGTCGGCGCTCTTCAGGCCGGCCAGCGAAGGCCGCACCACCACATCAGCGTCCTTCAGTTCGTAGTGGTTGATGCTTTTACCCATGATGGCAAAGGTCTGCAGCAGGATCTGCAGCGTATCGCCGGCCGGGTTGGCCTCCGGCGGGCTGGAAATATCAACCGCAATCACCACGTCGGCACCCATCTGCCGGGCAAAACGCACCGGCACCGGCGACACCAGGCCGCCATCAACATATTCACGGCCATTGATCCTGACGGGCACAAAGACCGCCGGGACAGCGCTCGATGCCCGTACCGCCGTGCCGGTGTCTCCGCGCTGGAACAGCACGGCCTGACCGCTGTTCAGGTCGGTGGCCACAATACCCAGCGGAACGGGCATGTCTTCAATCAGACGGCCCGCCAGCAACTCATTGACATGGCGCGCCAGGGCCTCGCCGCGAAACATGCCCCGCCCCACAATCGGCAGCATCCAGTCGGTGATGGCGACCTCCTGCATGTTCAAGGCGGTCTGTTGCAACTGGGCACTGGTTTTGCCGCTGGCATAAAGCGCAGCCACCAGGCTGCCGGCCGAGGTGCCGACCACGTAGTGGGGCTTGAGCCCGGCTTCTTCAAGCACCGCAATCACCCCCACATGGGCAAATCCCCGCGCCGCGCCTCCGCCCAGCGCCAGGCCGATTTTCAGGGGCTTTTTGGTCACGACCTCAGCCGCTGGTGCGGGTGGCGCGGGCGCCCGGCCCGGCGGTCCGGGTGGCGCTGCACAACCGGCCAGCAGCACCATGCCCCAAGCCAGCGCCATGCGCCAGCCAGGCCCACTCCTCCACCCCCGTGGACCTGAAGCAGCGCTGCCGCGAGCCTTGCGTCCGAAGCCAAGGCAATTGAGAATAATTCGCGTTTGTATTACACTCACTCCGTTCCAACCTTTCAGGATTTTCCCAACATGCTCAAAAAAGCTCCTTCACTGGCCTGCCTTGCGCTGGCCGCCGCAGCCTTCTTTGGCGCCGCAGCCAGTGTCAATGCCCAGACCAGTGCCCAGGAACAGGTCGTCAATCTGTATTCTGCACGCCACTACCAGACCGATGAAGCGCTGTACACCAACTTCACCAAGGCCACCGGTATCAAGGTCAACCGTGTGGATGCCGATGATGCGGGCATTCTGGCGCGCCTGAAGGCTGAAGGCACGGCCTCCCCCGCCGACGTGATTTTGCTGGTTGACGCTGCCCGCCTCTGGAAAGGCGACGTGGACGGCCTGTTCAAGCCCATCAAGTCCCCCGCGCTGGAAGCCGCCATTCCGGCCAAGCTGCGCGCCAAGGAAACGGCCGAAGGCACGACCTGGTTCGGTTTCTCCACCCGCGCGCGCGTGGTGGTGTATGACAAGCTGAAGGTCAAGAAAGCAGACGTGGACACCTACGAAGAGCTGGCCGACCCGAAAAACAAGGGCCTGCTGTGCACCCGCTCGGGTTCACACCCCTACAACCTCTCGCTGTTTGGCGCCGTGACCGAGCACCTGGGCGAGGCCAAAGCGGAGGCCTGGCTCAAGGGCCTGGTGGCCAACATGGCACGCGACCCCAAGGGCGGCGACAGCGACCAGATCAAGGCGGTGGCCAGCGGCGAGTGCGGCATTGCGCTGACCAACACCTATTACCTGGCGCGCATCATGCGCTCCAGCGCACCTGAAGACAAAGTGGTGGCCGACCGCGTCGGCGTGGTGTTTCCCAACCAGGACAGCTGGGGCACGCACGTGAACATTGCGGGCGCAGCCGTTGCCAAAAATGCAAAGAACACTGCCAACGCCATCAAGTTCATGGAATACATGGCCAGCGCCGATGCGCAAAACTACTTTGCCAACGGCAACAACGAATGGCCCGCCGTGGCCAGCGTGAAAGTCAGCAACCCGGCGCTGCAAGCCATGACGGGCGGCAACTTCAAGTCGGAAACCATTCCCATCAGCGCCGTGGGCGGCAACCAGCTGAAGGTGCAGCAGATGCTTGATCGCGTAGGCTACAAGTAAGCTAGGCAAGCCCCAGGGCGCAGTTACCCGGCAAAGCCCGGTCATCTTTTTGGTGACCGGGCTTTTTTCATGGGCCATAATTGACGTTTACGTCAACGTCAACGTTTTCCCTTCTCTTTTTTCCATTCTTTTATTTCAAGGAACAAGCCATGGATATCGCAGGCAAAGTATTTATCGTCACCGGCGGCGCGTCAGGTCTGGGCGAAGGAACGGCACGCATGCTGGTCGCCAACGGCGCCAAGGTGGTGATTGCCGACATGCAGGCCGACAAGGGCGAGGCGATTGCCAAAGAACTCGGGGAAGGCAAAGCCGCCTTTGTGCCCTGCGACGTCAGCCAGGAAGCCGACGGCCAGGCCGTGGTGGCCAAGGCCGTATCCATGGGCAAGCTGATGGGCCTGGTCAATTGCGCCGGCATCGCGCCTGCCGAAAAAACCGTGGGCAAAAATGGCGCGCACGGCCTGGCCCTGTTCAGCAAGACCGTCACCGTCAACCTGATCGGCAGCTTCAACATGATCCGGCTGGCGGCCGACGCGATGTGCAAGAACGAGCCAGAAGCGACCGGTGAGCGCGGCGTGCTGATTTCCACCGCCTCGGTCGCGGCCTATGACGGGCAGATTGGCCAGGCAGCGTACAGCGCGTCCAAGGGCGGCATCGTCGGCATGACCTTGCCGATTGCCCGCGACCTGGCACGCAACGGCATCCGCAACATGACGATTGCCCCCGGCATCTTCGGCACGCCCATGCTGTTCAGCATGCCGCAGGAGGTGCAGGACTCGCTGGCCGCCGGCGTGCCCTTCCCTTCGCGCCTGGGAACCCCTCAGGACTACGCCCGACTGGCCAAGCACATTATCGAAAACGACATGCTCAACGGCGAGGTGATCCGCCTCGACGGGGCGATCCGGCTGGCGCCCCGCTGAGGTCGGACATCGCGGGCAGACGGCCCGGCAGGCGTAACATGGCAGCTCATCAAAAACCCAGAGGAGAATGCATGAAACGCCTGTTGACCTCCGTCGCGCTTGCCGCCCTGCTTGCGGCTTGTGCCAGTACTCCCAGCCCCTCCAGCCAGTTCAGCTACACCGTCCCGGCACAGCCTGAAGGTTCATCGGGTTACACCCAAAAACCCGGCTGGGCCACCAGCAAATTTGCGGTGGCCGCGGCTAACCCGCTGGCCACCGACGCCGGTTACCAGGTCCTGAAAGCCGGCGGCTCGGCGATCGATGCGGCCATTGCGGTGCAAATGGTGCTGAGTCTGGTGGAGCCGCAGTCCAGCGGTATTGGCGGCGGCGCGTTTTTGCTGCACTCCAGTGGCAGCAAGGTCGAGGCGTTTGATGGCCGCGAGACCGCGCCTGCGGCGGTGGACGAAAAGCTCTTTCTCGGCGCCGACGGCAAGCCGATGCAGTTTTATGAGGGCGTGGTCGGTGGCCGTTCGGTCGGCACACCCGGTACGGTGCGTATGCTGGAGATGGCGCACAAGCAGTACGGCAAGCTGCCCTGGGCCCAGCTCTTTGTGCCCGCCATCCAGCTGGCCGAAGGCGGTTTCAAGGTCAGCGCGCGCCTGAACACCTTGCTCAAGGATGAAAAATACCTGAAGAACGATCCGGTTGCGGCAGCTTACTTCTACAAACCTGATGGCAGCCCGGTGGATGTGGGTTCCACCTTGCGCAACCCGGCATTCGCCGATGTGCTGCGGCAGATCGCCGGCAAGGGCTCCAGCGCGCTGCTGCAAGGCCCGGTCGCGCAGGCCATCGTGAGCAAGGTGCAGAGCCACCCGACCAACCCCGGCAAACTGGCCTTGAGCGACCTGGCCGGCTACCAGGCCAAAAAGCGCGACCCGATCTGCTCGGACTACAGCGCTGCCGGCAAGACCTATCGCCTCTGCGGCATGCCGCCACCGAGTTCCGGTGCCATCGCCGTGGGGCAGATTCTCGGGATTTTGGGCAACACCAACGCCGCTACGCTGCCACTGGCCAGTGGCATGGGCGGTGTGCCTGGCACGGTGGCGCCCACGCCGTCGGCCGACTGGTTGCACCTTTACACCGAGGCCGCGCGCCTGGCCTTTGCCGACCGTGGTCAGTACCTCGGTGACCCCGATTTTGTGCAGCCCCCCGGCGGCAGCTGGATGAGCCTGCTGGCCCCGACCTACCTGAGCGAACGCGCCAAACTGATCCAGCAGCAAGCGGGCGGCCAGAGCATGAAGACAGCCAAACCGGGCGTGCCGGGTGCGATCACAACCGCCTACGCGCCCATGCCCGATCAGCCCGAGTACGGCACCTCGCACATCAGCATCGTTGACGGCTATGGCAATGCGATTGCCATGACCACGACGATTGAAGACGCGTTTGGCGCGCGCCTGATGACCGATGGCGGCACCGGCAAGGCGGGTGGCTTTTTGCTGAACAATGAACTGACCGACTTCAGCTTTGCCCCGACGGATGCCGAAGGCAAACCGGTGGCCAACCGCGTGCAGGCCGGCAAGCGCCCCCGCTCGTCGATGGCACCGACGCTGGTGTTTGACAAAGCCACCGGCCAGTTGGTGATGAGTGGCGGCAGCCCGGGCGGCGCGCTGATCATTCACTACACGGCCAAAACGCTGTACGGCGTACTGCACTGGGGCCTGCTGCCGCAGCAGGCGATTGACCTGCCCAACTTTGGCTCGCTCAATGGCCCCAGCCTGCTGGAAGAAAAGCGTTTCGCACCCGCCACCGTTGAGGCCTTGAGGGCACGCGGCGCCGAGGTGCGCGAAATGAACATGACCAGCGGCCTGCAGGCCATCGCGCGCGGCCAGGCCCATGGCACGCCGGTGTGGCTGGGTGGCGCCGACCCGCGCCGCGAAGGCGTGGTGATGGGGGATTGAGCGGGCGAGGCTGTCGCGGTCGCGGCTGAAGCGGCGACTTGCGGACTAGGGCCCTAACCCGTCCGCATCGGTACAGGCGGGGCGTTTTGCCCGACTGTGCCGATGCGCTCATATTCGGAAATGACCTGCGCGCCCAGCAACAACAGCGTGGCGGCGATTTCCAGGCTCAGCAAAACCACGATGGCGGTGGTCAGTGAGCCATACACCAGACCCACTTGCGACAGCGTGCCAAAGTACCAGACCAAGGCATGGCGCGTCACTTCCCAAAGCAGCGCAGCCGTGACCCCGCCAATCAGCGCGTGGCGCAGTGACGGCTTGCCCACCGGCATCACCATGTACACCGATGTCAGCAGAAGTATCTCGCCGCCCAAGCCGAGCAGGTACAGCAGCACGCCCGAGAATCCGTCGAGCGACCAGCTGTAACCCAGAAATTCCAGACTTTTTTCACCCAGGACCTGCAAACTGCCCGAGACCAGCGTCACCAGCAGCAGGCCCAGCCCCAGGCACAGGATGTAACAGTAGGGCAGCACGGCAGAAACCAGAAAATGGCGCCGACGAATGGCCACGCGGTGCAAGAAGATCACCGACATGGCGTTTTCAAGCACGGTGAACGCCAGTGAACTGAAAAACAGCATGGTGCCCAGCAAAAGCCAACCCATGACTTCGCGATGCGCCAGAAAATTGGCCAGTTCGCCGACAATGAATTCGGACTGTCCCGGCGCGATCCAGCCGATGTAACGGCCCAGCGCTTCCAGCAGTGCCGACTGCTCAATCACATGCGACAGCGCAATCGCCATGAGGATGAGCAGCGGAACAATCGACAGCAGGGCGTAATAAGCCACGGCGCCGGCCAGCAGCAGACCCTGATTGGCACGAAAACCCTTGAGTGTCCGCAGCGCAAAGGCGCCGGGATGGCTGAGCACATAGGCGGCCTGCGGTCCAAGAGTCATCATGAGATGCCCCACAGTGCGCAGGGCGAATAAGTGGTTGAGTTCATTATGCGCGGCCGGCCTTACCCGCCGGCCTGTCGTGCATCGCATCCCCACACCTATGTTTAAATTGGTGTTCACTTTTTTCGACCCATGGCCATTCCCTCATCATTCATCCAGGAGCTGTTGGCTCGCGCCGACATCGTGTATATTGTTGGCCGCCATGTGCAGCTCAAGAAAGGCGGCGCCAATTTCATGGGGCTGTGCCCCTTTCACGGCGAAAAATCACCTTCGTTTTCAGTCAGCCCGACCAAATAGTTCTACCACTGCTTCGGCTACGGCGCGAGTGGCAATGCCATCAAATTCCTGACGGAACACGGCGGCCAGGCCCATGGCACGCCGGTGTGGCTGGGCGGCGCCGACCCGCGCCGCGAAGGCGTGGTGATGGGGGATTGAGCCTCGGGCGGCCCTGGGATCACTCTTCCGCCGGGCCGCCCCAAGGAAAAGACGGCCCCCTCGGGGGGCAGCGACCCGCGCAGCGGCGGAGCGTGGGGCCATTCCCTACAATCGTCCCATGGCCATTCCCCAATCATTCCTCCAGGAGCTGCTCGCGCGGGCTGACGTGGTGGACATTGTGGGTCGCCACGTCCAGCTGAAAAAGGGCGGCGCCAATTTCATGGGCCTGTGCCCGTTTCACGGGGAAAAGTCGCCCTCCTTCAGCGTCAGCCCGTCCAAGCAGTTCTACCACTGCTTCGGCTGCGGCAAAAACGGCAATGTCATCAGCTTCCTGATGGAGCATGCCGGCATGAGCTTCATCGAAGCCGTGAAGGACCTGGCCCAGCAATACGGCCTGCAGGTGCCCGAAGATGACGTGTCGCCCCAGGACAGGGCCAAGGCGGCACAGATGCGCGAACAGCAGGCCACCCTGACCAGCGTGCTGGAAAAAGCCGCCATGGCCTACATCAAGCACCTGCGCGGCTCCGAGCGGGCCATCGCGTACTTCAAGGGCCGCGGCCTGTCGGGCGAGATCGCCAGGACTTTTGGGCTCGGTTACGCACCGGAGGGCTGGCGCAGCCTGGCCAGCGTATTTCCCGACTACAACGACCCGCTGCTGGTGGAAAGCGGCCTGGTGATCACCGGCGAGGCGGGCGAGGCAAACGCGGGCGGTGAAGCCAAGCGCTATGACCGCTTCCGCGACCGGGTCATGTTTCCCATCCGCAACGTCAAGGGCGAATGCATTGGCTTTGGCGGCCGCGTGCTGGGTGACGAAAAGCCCAAATACCTGAACTCACCCGAAACCCCGGTGTTCAGCAAGGGGCGCGAGCTTTATGGTCTCTTTGAAGCCCGCACGGCCCTGCGCGAGCACGGTTACGCACTGGTCACCGAAGGTTACATGGACGTGGTCGCACTGGCCCAGCTGGGTTTTGCCAATGCCGTGGCCACCCTGGGCACGGCCTGTACCGCCGACCATGTGCAAAAGCTGTTTCGCTTCACCGACTCGGTCGTCTTCAGCTTCGATGGTGACGGCGCCGGTCGCCGCGCCGCGCGCAAGGCGCTGGACGCGGCCCTGCCCTTTGCCACTGACGTACGCACTGTCAAATTCCTGTTCCTGCCAACCGAGCACGACCCGGACAGCTACATCCGCGAACACGGCAAGGAAGGTTTTGCGGCTTACGTCAGCAAGGCCGTCCCGCTGAGCCGCTTCCTGCTCGAAGCCGCTGCCGACGGCTGCGACCTGGACACGGCGGAAGGCCGCGCCCACATGGCCAGCAACGCCCGCCCGCTGTGGAGCCTGTTGCCCGACGGCGCCCTGAAGCGCCAGCTGCTGGCCGAAATCGCCGACCAGGTGATGATTGACAGCCGCGAGTTGCTGCAGCTTTGGCAGCCCGCCTCCGCAGGTTACAAAAACAGCTATAAAAACAATAGCAGCAAGCGCCCGCCCAATAAAGACCATAGACCGGATTTGCCCTCGGATTCCGGCAAAAGCCACGACGTCCCCGACTATGCAGGCTACGTACCGGACCTGCGCGAGGAGGCCGACTATGCCTCTTCCGAGCCGTATTTCCCGCCGCCCGCCATGTCAGCGCAGCGCGCCGGGCGGTCGTCGGGCGGCGCCAGCCGGGCGCCACGCCGCGTAGCGGGCCGCATCCTGCCGGCCAGCCGTGAAGACCGCGTCCTGCGGCTGCTGCTGACCGAGCCGCAGAGCTGGGACCAGCTCAGCACCGAAGAGCATCACCTGCTGCTGGCGTTGCCGGCGCCGCACGGGCCGCTGTTTGTGTGGCTGGAAAGCCAGCTTCACGAGCACGGCCCGCAACCCTGGGCCGCGCTGCGCGAAGGCCTGCGTGACCACCCCCACGAAAAGCACGCCATCGCGCAAATCGCGCAAATACCGGAAGGTATCGAATGCGACTGGGATGAGGTCAGAAGCATCCTGGATCAGCTTGTCAGGCTCGAACGCCAGCGCGAAATGGACGAGCTGGTGCCGCTGGTCACGAAAGATCCTGCAGCCCGACAGCGCTACCAGGAACTGCTGGAAGCCAACCTCAAAAAAAGCTGAAAAAACAGGTTTTTATTGCCCAAAAAACAGGCATCAGGGTATAATCCGACTTTCGACGGCAAGCGCGACAGCAACACCTCCGGCACCGGCCCCCTTCAACCAAGGGAACTCAGACACGAGACGGCCACCTTCCCGCAAGGACTGCACACCAAATGTTCGCCCAAACAACTTGCCTGAAAACGCAACCAGCCGCGTGCTCCGGTCCCCGGCTGGCCTGTTTTTCAATCTTCTTTTTTTGACTCTGAATTTTTGCCACCTGTGCTTTGACTGCGGTCAGGCGCGCGGCGCATTTTTGTTGACTGGTAGCTGATAGATATTTCATAACAATCCCGCCATCTGGAGGTCTCATGCCTAGTGCCACGTCCGGCAAGTCCAAGAAGCCAAAAAAGCCGCAAACCACGCAGTCCAAAGCTGCCGTGATGCCGACAGCCAAAACGACAGCGAAACCCGCTGCCAAACCGGCCGCAAGGCATGCCCCCCAGAGCGTCAAGGTTGAAAAACCCGGAAAACCCGCCATATCTGCTAAAGCCAGTACCCCGAATGCCCCGGTGAGCAAAACGCCCCTGAAATCCGCGAAACCTGATACGTCCCTGAAGAAAGTCCCTGCCGTGCCGACAAAGTCCAGCCCCGAATCCAAGCCTGTTGCAGCCGTTGCCGACGTGCCCGTGAAGAAAAAGCCCGGTCGCCCGCCGAAAAACCCCGCAGCAGCCGATAGCGCACCTGCAAGCACCGGCGCCAAGCGCGGCCGCAAGCCCAAGAACGCGGGCGCAGCCAAGGTGGGAGAAGACCTCGACCTGTCCGACATTGAAGACGATCTGGTCGGCGAGCCCGTCGCGGAGACCACCGAAAAGGTCAAGCCGCTGCGCATGAAAATCAGCAAGGCCAAAGAACGTGCCTTGATGAAGGAATTCGGCCTGGACGAGACGGTGCTGTCGGAAGAAGACATGCTCAAGCGCCGCATGCGCCTGAAAACCCTGATCAAGCTCGGCAAGACCCGCGGCTACCTCACGCACGGCGAAATTTCCGACCACCTGCCTGACAAGCTGGTCGACGCCGAGACGCTGGAAGTCGTCGTCAACATGCTCAATGACATGGGCGTGGCCGTGTACGAGCAGGCGCCGGACGCCGAAACCCTGCTGCTGAACAACACCGGCCCGACCGTGGCCACGGAAGAAGAAGCCGAAGAAGAAGCCGAAGCCGCCCTGTCCACCGTGGACAGCGAATTCGGCCGCACGACCGACCCTGTGCGCATGTACATGCGTGAAATGGGCACGGTCGAGCTGCTGACCCGTGAAGGCGAGATCGAGATTGCCAAGCGCATCGAGGGCGGCCTCATGCGCATGATGGAAGCCATCTCGGAGAGCCCTGCCACCATCGCGGAAATCATGCGGCTGGGCGAGGAAATCCGCGAAGGCAAGATCGTGATCTCGACGGTGGTTGACGGTTTCTCCAACCCCAACGAAGCCGACGACTATGTGGCCGAAGAGGACTTTGACGAGTTCGACGAAGAAGACGACGACGATGGCAAGGGCGGCTCCAAGGCCCTGACCAAGAAACTCGAAGAGCTCAAAAAAGAAGCCCTCAGCCGCTTTGACAAAATCGCCAGCCTGTTCGAGAAGGTGCACAAGACCTACGACAAGGAAGGCTACGGCACGCCGGCTTATGTGAAGGCGCAAAAGGCCCTGAGCGACGAGCTGATGACCGTGCGTTTTACCGCCAAGACCATTGAAAAGCTCTGCGACATGCTGCGCGGCCAGGTGCTGGACGTACGCAAGAAAGAGCGCGAGCTGCGCCGCATCATCGTCGAGAAGTGCGGTATGCCGCAGGAAACCTTTATCAAGGATTTCCCGCCCAACCTGCTCAACCTCAAGTGGGTTGAAAAACAGGTCGCCTCGGGCAAACCTTGGTCTGTCGTGATGGCGCGCAATATTCCGCCGATTCAGGAACTGCAGACCAAGCTGGCCGAATTGCAGGCCCGCGTGGTGGTGCCCCTGGGCCAGCTCAAGGACATCAACAAGCGCATGAACGAAGGCGAGTCCAACTCGCGCGATGCGAAGAAAGAGATGATCGAGGCCAATTTGCGCCTGGTGATCTCGATTGCCAAAAAATACACCAACCGTGGCCTGCAGTTCCTGGATCTGATCCAGGAGGGCAACATCGGTTTGATGAAAGCCGTGGACAAGTTTGAGTACCGCCGCGGCTACAAATTCTCGACCTACGCCACCTGGTGGATTCGCCAGGCCATCACGCGCTCGATCGCGGACCAGGCCCGCACCATCCGCATCCCGGTGCACATGATCGAGACCATCAACAAGATGAACCGCCTGTCGCGCCAGCACCTGCAAGAGTTCGGCTTTGAGCCCGACGCCAGCATCCTGGCCGCGAAGATGGAGATTCCTGAAGACAAGATCCGCAAGATCATGAAGATCGCCAAGGAGCCGATCTCCATGGAAACGCCGATCGGTGACGATGACGATTCGCACCTGGGCGACTTCATCGAAGACAGCGCCAACACCGCACCGCTGGAAGCCGCGATGCAGGCCGGCCTGCGCGATGTGGTGAAAGACATCCTCGACAGCCTGACACCGCGCGAAGCCAAGGTGCTGCGCATGCGTTTCGGCATCGAGATGTCGACCGACCACACGCTGGAAGAAGTCGGCAAGCAATTTGACGTGACGCGCGAGCGCATCCGCCAGATCGAAGCCAAGGCCCTGCGCAAGCTCAAGCACCCGAGCCGCAGCGACAAGCTGCGCAGCTTTATCGACACGCTTTAAAACGCATCGAACGCGCCAAAACAAAAGCCGCACTCCGTTTTAACGGGCTGCGGCTTTTTTCATGGGGAATTACAAGCCTTCAGCCTCCAGCCCTTTCACGATGGGCGCAAGCGGCTATCAAAACCGTAGCAATCGCGGCGCGCCCACTTCCGCTCTCAGGACCAGTACAGCCGGGTCGGGTTGTCCACCAGCAGTTTTTTCTGCAGTTCCGGCGTGGGGGCAATGTGGGGAATGAAATCCACCAACAGGCCGTCGTCGGGCATGTGGTCCTTCAGGTTGGGGTGCGGCCAGTCGGTGCCCCAGAGCACACGGTCGGGGAAGGTCTCAACGATGCGGCGGGCGAACGGCACGACGTCGCTATAGGCGTGCTGCTCGCCGTTCAGCGCGGGCGGGCCGCCAACGCTGAGCCGCTCCGGACAGCTCACCTTGGACCAGACATGAGGGTGGTCGGTCATGAACTTCATGAACAGCCCGAACGCCGGGCCGTCGACTGGCTGGCTCACGTCAGGCCGGCCCATGTGGTCCACCACCACCGTGGTCGGCAGCGCCGTAAAAAAGTCCCACAGTTCGGGCAGATCCACCGCCTCGAAATAAATCACCACGTGCCAGCCCAGCGGCGCAATGCGCGCGGCGATCTCCATCAACTCGTCTTTGGGCGTGAAGTCCACCAGGCGCTTGACGAAATTGAAGCGCACGCCGCGCACGCCGGCCGTGTGCATGTTTAGCAGCTCCTCGTCGCTGATGCTGCGCTTGACCGTGACCACGCCGCGCGCGCGGCCCTCCGAATGCCTGAGCGCATCCAGCAGCGCACGGTTGTCGGCGCCGTGGCAGGTGGCTTGCACGATCACGTTTTTATCGAAGCCCAACTGGTCGCGCAGGGCAAACAGTTGCTGCCTGCCCGCATCACAAGGCGTGTACTTGCGCCCGGCTGCGAACGGAAATTCGCTGCCCGGGCCGAACACATGGCAATGCGCGTCCACACTGCCTGGCGGCAACTGGAAGTGTGGTTTGCTGGGGCCGGCGTACCAGTCCAGCCAGCCCGGCGTTTTGTCAAAAACCATCATCTGGCCTCAATCGGGTTTGATGCCGGCTTCACGCACCAGCTTGTCGTAACGCTGGCGCTCGCTGTGGATCAGGCCGGCAACCATGGCCATGCTGCCGGGAAGGACCTCGCCACCCACGGCCGTCATGCGCTGCTGCACTTCGGGGGTCTTGAGGGCTTTCTGCACCTCGGCGTGCAGCTGGGCCACGACAGCTTTGGGCGTGGCAGCCGGCGCCATCAGCGCATACCAGACGGAGGCTTCGAAACCGGGAAAGCCGGACTCGGCAATTGTTGGAACGTCGGGGAAAATCGACGAACGATTCGCACTGAGCACGGCCAGCACCTTGAGCTTGCCGCTGATCACATGCGGGCGCACTTCCAGCGCATTCATGGCCAGCAGCGGCACCTGGCCACCGATCACGTCGGTGATGGCCTGCGCCCCGCCCCGGTAAGGAATGTGCTGCAGCTGCAGGCCGGCCGCGCGCGCAAACAGCTCCGCCGCCATGTGCGGTGTGGAACCGTTGCCAGGGCTGGCAAACGCAATCGAACCCGGCTTGGCTTTGGCGGCGTCGATCAGCTTGCTGACCGAGGCATAAGCAACGCCGGTGTTGGCCGCAATCACCACAGGCACGCGGCCCACCAGCGAGATCGCCACCAGATCACGCTCGGCGTCAAACGGTGCGGGCTGGTACAAGGCCATGTTGGCCGCCAGCGCATTGGCCGCCAGCATCAGGGTGTAGCCGTCGGCCGGCGCATCGATGACCTGCTTCACCGCGATGTTGGTGCCCGCGCCCGGCTTGTTGTCTACGATGAAGGGCTGGCCCAGGCTGCCGGCCAGACTCTGGCCCAGGGTGCGCGCGACGATGTCCACCGCACCGCCGGCGGAATAACCGACGACGATTTTTACGGGCCGGGACGGAAAGGCTTGTGCCGATACCTGCAGTGGCAGCGCAGCCGTGGCAGCGGCCAGCAGGCCCATCAGGCCAATAAGGCCGGAGCGAAGAAATGTAATTTTCATGATGCTGATTTCCGGGTAAACAAGGAACGAGAGTGAACAACCGTCACGACGGCCAGGCCGCTGCGGCAGGAGAATTTTTGCCATGTCATGGTGTTCAATCGATGTACCGGAGACCGGCCTTTTCCAGCGGCTCGCGCATGTTGTACATGTCCAGACCCAACACGCCAGCGGCGAACTTCTCGCGTTTTTCGCCTTCGAAGCTTTCGCGCTTCTCCGCCGCATCCGCCACTTGCCGGGCCATGGCGGCAGGCACCACCACCACGCCATCGGTGTCGGCGATCACCACGTCACCCGGATTGACCAGGGCACCGGCGCACACCACCGGAATATTGACCGAGCCGAGCGTGGCCTTGATGGTGCCCTTGGCGTGAATGGCGCGGCTGAATACCGGGAAGCGCATTTTTTCGAGTTCGTCAATGTCGCGTACACCGCCATCAATGATCAGCCCCCTGGCACCGCGTGCCTGGAACGAGGTGGCCAGCAGATCGCCAAAAAAACCATCGAGATTGTCGGTGGTGCAGGCGGCCACGGCCACATCGCCGGGCTGCAACTGCTCGGCCGCCACATGCATCATCCAGTTGTCGCCGGGCTGCAGCAAAATCGTCACGGCCGTGCCGCAAAGGCGCGCGCCTGGGTAAACAGGACGCATGTAAGGCTTCATCAAACCGATGCGGCCCATGGCCTCGTGAAGGGTCGCCACACCAAAACGCGAAAGCTTTTCGACGGCAGCCTTGTCGGCGCGAACGATGTTGCGCTTGACAATGCCTAACTGGTACATGCTCATGATCATTTGCCTTTCAGTTTGAGAGCCGTGTCCAGACGCGTGAACACGCGGCGCGCGTTGCCTTCGTAAATCTGGTGACGGTCTTCGTTGCTCAGAATTTTTGACGCTTCAATGTAGCGCCTGGTATCGTCGTAATAGTGGCCGGTTTCGGGGTCGATGCCACGCACGGCGCCGATCATCTCGCTGGCAAACAACACGTTCCTGACCGGAATCACGGTGTTGAGCAGATCAATGCCCGGCTGGTGGTACACGCAGGTGTCAAAGTAGATGTTGCCCAGCAGATGCTCTGTGAGCAAAGGTTTTTTGAGTTCCTGGGCCAAGCCACGGAAACGCCCCCAGTGGTAAGGCACAGCACCGCCGCCATGGGGAATGAGGAACTTCAGCGTGGGGAAGTCCCTGAACAGGTCCGACGTGAGGCACTGCATGAAAGCCGTGGTGTCGGCGTTCAGGTAATGCGCGCCGGTGGTGTGAAAGCAGGCGTTGCAGCTGGTGGACACATGGATCATGGCGGGGATGTCGTATTCCACCATTTTTTCGTAGAGGGGATACCACTGCCTGTCACTCAAAGGCGGTGAGGTCCAGTGGCCGCCAGACGGATCCGGATTCAGGTTGATGCCGACATTGCCGAATTCCCTGACGCATTTTTCCAGCTCGGGAATGCAGGTCGCAGGGTCCACGCCGGGCGACTGGGGCAGCATGGCGGCGGGAATAAAGTGGTCCGGAAAGAGCTGGCTCACGCGAAAGCACAGCTCGTTGCAAATCGCCGCCCAGGTGGCCGACACATTGAAGTCGCCGATGTGGTGGGCCATGAAGCTGGCGCGCGGGCTGAAGATGGTGAGGTCGGAGCCGCGCTCATTCATGAGACGCAGCTGGTTTTGCTCGATGCTCTCGCGCAATTCGTCGTCGCTGATTTTCAGCTCGCTCACCTTGGGGCTAAGGGACGGGTCCTTGATGCCGGCGATTTGCCGGTTACGCCAGTTCTCCAGCGCCTTGGGGGCCGTGGTGTAGTGGCCGTGGCAGTCAATGATCAGGCTCATTTTTTTCCTTGGGGTTCAGTGGGTGTGGATCAGCGGGATTCAGGCGGGGCCATGCCATGGCGGCGTTTCGCCTCTGCCGCCTCCGGCGAAGCCATGAAGGCCAGCATCCGGCGCACGGCGTCGCGCTGCGTGGAGGCAGGCCCCAGGCCTGCCGAGAAGGTGGTGGTGATCTGGACGGCGTCGGGCAGCGGGCCGACCACGGCGATTCCCTCGAGATGCATCAACTCGCTCAATTGCTGGAAACCCAGCTCGACCTCGCCTCGCGCCACCAACCCGCCAACCGGCACACCCGCGGACGGCTGCACGGCCTTTTGCCGGACATCGGCGGCCATGCCCCAGCGCTCGAACAGCTCGATCAGCGCAACGCCGCTGGGCCCGGTGGAGTAGCCTATGCTTCGCGCGGCCAGCACGGCGCGCCGCAACGCATCTTCGGAACTGATGTCAGGCCACGGCGCGCCGGCGCGCACGCAGACGGCCACGCCCGAGTCGGCCAGGTCGACCTTGCTGCCGGCCACCAGGAATCCGCCGGCGGTGAGTTTGTCGATGGCGTCCGATGCAAGGACCACGATATCGAAAGGCTCACCGGCCTGGACGCGGCGCACCGCATCCACACCACCGACCGATTCGATGCTGGTGGCGCAGCCCGAGCTTTGCTCCCAGGCCGCCGTCAACTCGGCCAGCAGCTGGCGGGTGGCCATGGAAGAGATTCCACGGAGAGCGGCGCTCATACGGGTACGCCCCGCGTGGGGGCAACGACAGCTTGAAGTCCAACAACCATGGGGCTGATTTTGTCGCCAGCGCCGCACCAGGGAAAGCCGCCACGCCCGCTAGCAGCTATAACAAACCAGCATAATGTTTGTCTCGCCATCCAAACAACCCATGGACCTCAAACAGCTCGAATACTTTGTCAGGGTGGCCGAACTCGGCAGCTTCACCCGCGCGGCCCTTGCGCTGGACATTGCTCAGCCGGCGCTGAGCCGGCAGGTGCGCCTGCTGGAAGTGGAGTTGCGCCAGAACCTGTTGATACGCAACGGCCGCGGCGCGGCGCCCACCGAAGCCGGCCAGCTACTGCTGGCGCATGCGCGCGGCATTCTGCACCAGGTGGCGCGTGCGAGAGAAGAACTGGGCCGGGTGCGCGGCGCACTCGACGGGCGCGTGGCCATCGGCTTGCCCCCCAGCCTGGCGCGGGCGCTGACGGTGCCGCTGACACGCGCGTTTCGTGCGCAAATGCCGGACGCCACCATTTCGATCAGCGAAGGCTTGTCAGTGGCCCTCCAGGAAGACCTGGTTAACGGTCGACTCGACCTTGCCGTGCTGTACAACGCTCAGCCCACGGGCGACATCGAGATCAGCCCGCTGATGGAGGAGGAGCTGTTGCTGGTGCAGGCCCGTCCACCGGGGCCGCATGAGGACCCGCCCTCCCAGCCCATCACCCTTCCGGCATTGGCGAGCTTGCCGCTGGTGATCCCGAGTCGGCCCAACGCCATCCGGATGCGGGTGGAGTCTGAACTCGCCGGAGCAGCCTTAAGGCCGACCATTGCACTTGAAATTGATGGCGTCTCGGCCATTCTGGACCTGGTGGCTGACGGCGCTGGCCATGCCATTTTGAGCCGTAACGCGGTGGCCAGTTCGCTGCGGCCGTCGGCTTTTACGCTGCGCCAGATTGGCGATGCCCCATTGCGCATCGAGGTGTCGCTTGCCACCAGTGCACGCCGCCCGTCCACCCTGACGCAACAAACCTCGCAGCGACTGCTGCGAGAGGTCGCTGCCAAATACCTCTGAGAGACCTCTGAGCGGCTGGAACGTGCCTGACGCCCTACCCGATGTCATCGGCACGGGCAATTTCATCATGATTTTGATCCTATAGCCCGGCAGTTGCGGGCGTAGACAGCTATCAAAAACATAGCAAAATGGATAGCCAAACAGGACTATCGCATTTAAAAATCAAGGCATCAAACCAGGGCATACCTCTGATTTATTGAATGGCTGAAGTTTGACTATTCCAAATCGCTATAACTGCTAGCGTCCCGTAGCGCTTATCAGCGGAAGGCGGACTTCTCACAATATGGGGCAATGTCAACCCCGCATTCATCTCAATATTTTTGGAGACCCGGCATGAACCGTCGTGTTAAAGCCTGCCTGCTATTGCCATTCCTGGGTTTGCTGGCGGCCAGCCATGTGGGCGCCCAGGACTTCCCGACCAAACCTGTCCGCATCATCACGCCGTTCCCCGTGGGCAGCGGACCTGAAGGGGTGTTGCGCATGGTGGCTGACAAGCTGTCGCGTACCTGGGGCAAGCCCGTCATCGTGGAAAACAAGCCAGGCGGCAACGGTTTCATTGCCATTGATGCCTTCAAGCGGGGAGCGTCCGATGGGCACGACCTGATCCAGCTGGACAACGTCCACCTGTCGGCCTATCCCCATCTGTTCAAGAAACTGCCGTATGACGCGCAGAAGGACTTTGATCCCATCCTGCCGCTGTTCAAGACTTACTTTTTCGCGACGGTTGCCACCAACAGCCCCTACAAAAATGTGGGTGACCTGATCGCCGACGCCAAGGCCCGCCCGGGACAACTCAACTACGGTTCCTGGTCTGTAGGCAATCCGGTCCATCTTGGCTCGGCGCTGTTTACCACCGTGACCGCAACCCAAATGGAGCACATTATTTTCAAGGAAACGTCACAGCTCTACACCGCGGTTGCAACCGGTGATCTGGCGTTTTCGCTAGGCACCAGCGCCACCGCAGGCCCGCTCTACCGGGCCGGCAAACTCCGCTTCCTGGCGGTCGCCGCTCCTCGGCGGATTCCCGCCTACCCCGATGTGCCGACAGTCGCAGAAGCGGGCGGACCTGCCGGATTCGAGGTCAGCGGCTGGACCGCCATTGCAGCGCCACGTGGCCTGCCCAAGGCGGTGACCGAGAAAATCCAGAAAGACATTGAAAAAGCCCTGTCCGAGCCGGACATCAAGGAAAAGTACCTGTCATTCGGCTACGAGTTGTTTCCGCAGACACGCGAGCAGTTTGGCCAATACATCCAGGCCGAGTCCACCCGTTTTGCCGAGGTGATCCGCAAAACCAGGGCATCGCTGGACTGACAGGACACCCCACTCACACCCCCGCTCCCCCCACTCACGCGACGTTTCACAGAGATATTCCCCATGGCCACCCTACTTGGCGCAGTTGCCGCCTCACACACGCCCACCATCGGCTTTGCGCTGGACAGCGGCAAGCAGGCGGATCCGGTGTGGGCGCCCATTTTCGAGGCCTTCGAGCCGCCGCGCCGCTGGCTTGCCGAGCAAAAACCCGATGCCTTGGTGGTGATCTACAACGATCACATCAGCTCCTTCTTTTTGGACCACTACTCGGCGTTTTCACTGGGCGTGGGGGAGCAGTATCCGGTGGCCGACGAAGGGGGCGGCACCCGCGGCCTGCCGCCCATTGCCGGCCACCCGCTGCTTGCCGCGCACATTGGCCAGTCGGTCATGGCCGATGCCTTCGACCTGTCCTTCTTCCAGGGCCGGGCGCTGGACCACGGCTGCTTTTCACCGCTGTCGCTGCTGCTGCCCCACGAACCGGGTCCAGGGGGTGGCTGGCCGCTTCCGATCATCCCGCTGCAGGTGGGCGTGCTGCAGTTTCCCATGCCGACTGCGCGGCGCTGCTTCGAGCTGGGCAAGGCGCTGCGCCGCGCGATCGAAAGTTACCCCGAGCCACTGCGCATCGCCATCGTGGCGACAGGCGGCCTGTCGCACCAGGTGCACGGCGAGCGCGCGGGCTTCAACAACCCGGCCTGGGACCAGACGTTTCTGGATCTCATCGAGCACGACCCCGAGCGCCTGGCCGACCTGACCCAGGCCGAACTGGTCGAGCTGGGGGGCGCGGAAGGGGCCGAAGTCATCATGTGGCTGGTGATGCGCGGAGCCTTGTCCGCATCGGTACGCAAAGTCCACCAAAGCTACTACCTGCCGTCCATGACGGGCATCGCCACCGCCATCTACGAAAACCGCAGCCACCCACCCGTGGCGGGTGAAGTACAGCGCCACTTGCATCAATCGCAATTGCAACTGCAGGGCGCCGAACAACTGGCCGGCACCTACCCCTACGCGCTGGCACGCAGCGTCAAGGCGCTTCGCATCAACCGCTTTTTGCATGCCATGACGCAGCCGGCCCACCGGCAGGCCTTTTTGCAGGATGAAGAAACCGCCTATGCCGCCGCAGGCCTGACCGATGAGGAAAGCGGCCTGCTGCGCGCGCGCGACTGGCGCGGCCTGATCCATTACGGCGTGATTTTTTTCGTGCTGGAAAAGTGGGGCGCGGTTCTGGGCATCAGCAACCTGCATATCTACGCCGCCATGCGCGGTCAGAGCCTGGCCGAATTCCAGCAAACACGCAATGCGCCCGGCGCGCTGTACTCGGTCGGGACACTCAAGGGTGACGATGCTGCAACAGTGCATGCGCAGCCTTCGTCCCCCTCCATTGCCCGGGGGGCGTTCCTCACGCCGAACCTGGGCGAATAGCCCCATAAGCCCCATAAGCCCCATGAACCACCTGAATACGACCCGCTGGCCAGGTAACTACTCGGCTCAGTAATACGTGCAATACGCTTTTCTTTCTCCCTCGCCCTTTGGGAGAGGGTTGGGGTGAGGGTGAGCCGGCTTCGCTGTTCAGTTGGATAGCGCGCGCATTTCACGGTACAGATCCGCCTTGCCCTCGAACCCGATGCCAGGCAAGCTGGGCAGTGTCACGTAGCCTTTGTCGACCTTCACGCCATCCGGGAAGCCGCCGTAGGGCTGGAACAGGTCCGGGTAGGACTCGTTGCCGCCCAGGCCCAGGCCGGCGGCAATGGCCAGCGACATCTGGTGGCCGCCATGCGGAATGCAGCGGCTGGGCGACCAGCCATGAGCCTTCAGCATGTCCAGTGTGCGCAGGTACTCGACCAGGCCATAGCTGAGCGCACAGTCGAACTGCAGCCAATCGCGGTCGGGCCGCATCCCGCCGTGCCGGATCAGGTTGCGCGCGTCCTGCATGGAGAACAGGTTTTCCCCGGTGGCCAGGCTGCCCTGGTACACCTCGCCCAGCCGAGCCTGGAGTTCGTAATCCAGCGGGTCGCCCGCTTCCTCGTACCAGAACAGCGGGTAGGCGGAAAGCGCCTTGCCATAGGCGATGGCCGTGGGCAGATCAAAACGGCCGTTGGCATCGACCGCGAGTTGCTGCCCCGGCTGGAGCAGCTTGAGCACGGATTCGATGCGCTCCATGTCTTCCGCAAGAGAGGCTCCGCCAATCTTCATCTTGACGACCGAGTAGCCGCGCTCCAGGTAACTGATCATCTCGCGGCGCAAGCCGTCCAGGCCCTTGCCGGGATGGTAGTAACCGCCCGCCGCATAAACGAAGACGCGCGGATTGGCCTGGCCGTTGCCGTAGCGCTGCGCCAGCAGTTCATGCAGCGGCTTTTGTTCAATCTTGGCCACAGCGTCCCACACCGCCATGTCGATGGTGCCCACGGCCACGGAACGCTCACCATGGCCGCCAGGCTTTTCGTTGGACATCATGCAGGCCCAGACCTTGTGCGGATCGATGTTGCCACCACTTTCATCCAGCAGCGTGGCCGGCGCCGCCTCCAGCACGCGAGGGCGAAACCGTTCACGGATCAGGCTGCCCTGGCCATAACGGCCGTTGGAATTAAAGCCATAGCCAATCACGGGCTTGCCGTCCCGCACCACGTCCGTCACCACCGCCACCAGGCTGAGTGTCATCTTGGAGAAGTCGATGTAGGCGTTGCGGATGTCCGACTTGATGGGTCGGGTCGATTCGATGATGTCAATAATTTTCATGAAATAAGTTCCTTAGCGCGGCAGCGAAGCGCCGCCGCAAATTTGAAGGTCTTGCCCGGTGATGGCCGCAGCCTGGGAAGACAGCAGAAAAGACACCAGGGCGGCCACTTCGGCCGGGTCGATGTAGCGGCCTATGGGCGGTAGCTGGGGCGCGCTGCCGGCGCGCGCCGGGTCGCTCAGCATGGCGGTCTGCGTGGCAGCCGGAGAAACCACGTTCACCGTCACGCCGCTGGCCGCCACCTCGGCGGCCCAACTGCGCGCCATCGCAATCAACGCGGCTTTTACCGCCGCATACTGGCTGCGCCCGGCCATGCCCTGAGCCACACGGCTGCCGATCAGCACCACCCGACCCAGGCCACGGCTGGCCATGGCGGGCACCAGTGCCTGCGCCAGCTGTGCAGCAGCCTGCACGTGCAGGCGCCACATGGCTTCGCCGGCCTGCAAGTCGAGCCCGCCCAGTGGGGCCGTGCGCATCCAGCCCGCCGCATGTACCAGTGCCGTCACCGGCGGCTGGGTTGGCAAGGCCTGGAGCGCTTGGAGAGCCTGGTCAATGCTGTCGGCGCTCGCCAGGTCCACAGTGACAGGTGTGAAGTTCGCATGCACCAGCGCAGGCGCCGCCAGGTCCCAGCCACTGACCCGCCACCCCTGCTCCAGCAAGTGCCGTGCAATCGCCAGCCCAATGCCCGAGCTGCTGCCGGTGACCAGCACGTGGGACCCGGTAGCGGCTTGAGCCGGCATGTCACTCGGCACGGATGCCCCCTTCGGCAATGATCTTGGCGGACCTGGCCATGTCGTCACGCTGGAAGCGCGCAAAGTCGTCCATCGAGCCGCCGCCCACCAGCAGGCCCTGCTGCACCAGCTTCTCGCGCATCTCGCCGTTCAGCGCCTTGTTGACCTCGGCGTTCAGACGCTGTGCAATGTCAGCCGGCAGCTTGGCCGGACCCCACACGCCGTACCAGCTGTAAAACTCGTAACCGGGGATGGTTTCGCCCACCGTGGGCACCTCGGGCAGGGTGGACACCCGCGCCGCCGAGGTCACGGCAATGACCTTGAGCATGCCAGTCTTGTAGAAGCTGAACGAGCCCAGGATGGGGTCCACAAAACCGCTGATCTGGCCACCAATCAGGTCCTGGAATGCGGGCGCCGTGCCTTTGTAAGGCACGATCAGCAAGTCCAGGTTGCCCGAGCGGCGCAGCAGTTCGGTGGACAAGTGCCCGGCCGAACCGGTCGAGCCGATGGCAAACGACAGCTTGCCGGGGTTCGCCTTGCCGTAGGCGATCAGACCCTTGAGGTCTTGCACCGGCAGGTTCTTGTTGATGGCGATCGACAGCGGCGCCTTGGCGACCAGCGCCACCGGCACAAAGTCGCGCGTCACGTCGTAGGGCGCCGACTTGACCGTCATCGGGGCGGTGGTGAAAGTGGACGCGTTAAACAGCAGGGTGTAGCCGTCGGCCGGCGCCTTGGCCACCGCATCGCCGCCAATCATGCCCTGGCCGCCTGGCTTGTTCTCCACAAAAAAACTCTGGCCTGTCTGCTCTGTCAGCTTTTGGGCCAGCATGCGGCCCACGGTGTCCAGCGTGCCGCCCGGCGGAAACGGAATGATCAGCTTGACCGACTTGGCCGGCCAGGCTTGTGCCATGGAGGCGGCGCTGACACCGAGCAAGGCGGTGGCGATCAGGGTGCGAAGGAATTGTTGGCGTTTCATGGTGTGTGTCTCCTCGAATGGCGGGGCTGAAACTTACCTGAGAAGACCCGCGTTGGCGACGGCCAGGCGGATCATCTCGTTTTCTGCGGCAGACGGTGCATGGGTTGGTGGGCGCACATGCGCGCTCTCCAGCACACCGGCAAATTTCATGGCGGCTTTCATGCGGGCATGGGCTTCGCCGGTAGGCTCACCCGCGCCGTAGACGGCCTCCTTGATCGGGGTGATGAGCCCCTGGATCTTCATGGCCTTGTGCAGGTCGCCTTCCTTGACGGCTTCAAACAGGTCGATGATGAGCTGGGGAATGCAGCTGGCGAAACCCACCAGCGCGCCGTCCACGCCCTGCACCATGGAGGCCAGCAGGTACTCGTCGTGGCAGGTCAGAATCGCCTTGGAGGCGTCGGCATCGCGGATCGCCTTGATGTCGCGCGCATATTTGCTCATCTCGCGCTGGCCTACCTTGAAGGCCTGCACGTAGGGCAGGCGCGCCAGATCGGCCAGCAACTCCGACGAATACGAGGCCTGAGTCCGGGCGGGATAAACGTGGCACACCAGGTCAAGCTTCGAGGCTTGCCAGATGGCATCGAAGTACTGCAGCGCGTGATCCGAATGAAAACCAAAACGCAACCAGTGGTGGGGCGGCATCACATCCAGTGCCTGGGCGCCTGCTTCCTTGGCCAGCCGCGCATGCTCTGCGGCTTCTGTCAGGCCTTCGCAGACAATCGAGGAAATGACGGGCATGCGTCCCTTGAGCTCGTCGGCCACGATGCGCGTGACCTGGGCGCGTTCAATCGGTGTGAGCGAAAACACTTCACCGGTGTGGCCATTGGTCATCACGGCCACCACACCTTTGTGGCTGGCGAGCCAGGAGGCGAGGCGGCGCAAAGCGGGTTCGTCAATCCGGTTGTCGGGGGTAAACGGGCAGGCGATGGCGGGAATAATCCCCCGATAATTGGCGATGGTTGGCATGGAAGCTCCTGAGTTGTAGATTGATGAAAAGATGCCGAATGATCAGCCAGCCCGTGCAACACGTCCAATACTCGAAACGCATAGAACTATTCATTTATGGGCCCCGGCAACCGACCGCTTGATCTTGAATGGCTGGAAGACTTCCTGGCGCTGGCCGACAGCGGCAATTTCTCCCGCGCGGCGCAGGTGCGCGCCATCGCGCAGCCCGCGTTCAGCCGTCACATCAAATCACTCGAAGAATGGGTCGGCGTTGATCTGTTTGACCGCAGTGCCCACCCGGTATCGCTGACCGAAGCGGGCAAACGCTTCCACCCTTCCGTGGACGACCTGCTGCAACGGCTGGAGGTATCGCGACTCAAGGCCCGTGCGGCCCATGAGCAGGCCGCCATCAGCCTGCGTTTTGCCGCCACGCACGTCCTGTCGTTGACGTTTTTCCCCAGCTGGCTCAGCGGCATCGAGGCGCAGTTGCGGCTGGGGCCCATCCAGATGATTTCAGACAACCTGGTTGCCTGCGAGGAACTGATGCTGCAGCGGCGCGTTCAGTTTTTGCTCTGCCACGGCCATTCGTCGGTACCCTGCCGTCTCGACGACATCCAGTTTGCGTTTGCGCGCGTCAGCGACGACGTCCTGCTTCCTGTGGCGGCACCTCTTGCCAGCGGGAAACCGCAGTACTGGATCGACGATTCATTGAAAAAAACTCAACCCATCCTGACTTACAGCCAGGAATCCGGGCTGGGGCGCATCATGCGCGCCCTGATGCCTTCGGCCCTTGAAGAAGAACCGTTTACCACCGTGTTCACCGCCCACCACGCGGTGCTGCTGAAAACCATGGTGATGGAAGGACGAGGCATTGCGTGGCTGCCCCAGAGTCTGATCAAGGACGAACTCAGTACCGGGAAACTGCTGGCGGCCGGCAGCTCCCAATGGCATATTCCCGTCGACATCCGCCTTTACCGCCAGCGCGCCGCCCTGGCCGCGCCGGCGGAAGCATTGTGGCAAGTCGTTGCCGGGAGATGAAGCAACAAAGTCATCTCACGCCCGGGTTCATCGGTTTCCAGACCTTGTAGGCCTTGGTATTGCAGGTGTCTACGGTGGCCCTAGTCCGTGCTGAAACGGTAAACCGTACGGCCCGCACGGCGTTGACCGGGCTCATACACCGCCGAAGGAAATGCCGGCCTGTTGGGTGCGTTGGGATAAGCCTGCGGCTCAAAGCACAGTCCTTGCTGCTGAAAGTAAGTCCGGCCGCCCTTGCCCGGGCCTCCCGCCAATGGCTCTTGCGGCTGCAAGCCGCTGTAGAACTGCAGGGCCGGCTCGGTTGACCAGACTTCCATCACGCGGCCGCTTTCCGGTGCGCGAACGCGGGCGCACAGGGCCAGCGTGCCGTCGGCGGGGTGGTCCAGCAAAAAACAGCTGTCGTAGCCATCGACCGCATCGATTGCCGGCATTCTGGCGCCAGCCTGCAGCGGCGCGCCGTGCACCCGCGTACTGAGCACGGTGGCCTGGCGAAAATCAAAGGACGTACCGGCCACCGGCAGGATGTCCCCCGTTGCGATGAGGTCCGCCGTCATCCCGAAGTAACGCTCCGCACAAATCATCACCTCATGGCCCAGAGCACTGCCGCTGGCCTCGCCATTCAGGTTGAAAAAAGCATGTGTGGTGAAACTGGCTACCGTGGGTTTGTCCAGGGCCAGGGCTTCGTAGTCCAGTTGCAGCTCATTGGCTTCGGTGAGGCTGTACACGAGACGCAGCGCCATCGCACCGGGGAAGCCCTCTTCGCCATCGGCGAATAGATAGCGCATTTCAACGCTGGCGTCGTCGTGCTGCACGGCATCGAAGACGCGAAAGCGCGACCCCTTCAGCCCGCCGTGCAGGCAATGTCTGCCGTTGTTGGCCGTCAGCACATGCGCGGTTCCGGCGAGTGTGAAGCGGGCATTCTCAATGCGCCCGGCATAACGCCCCACAAATGCACCCATGGAGGGAGCGCCCTTCACCACGGCATCCAGGCAGTCGTAGCCCAGCACCACGTCGTCCAGCCGGCCAGCGCGGTCCGGGACCAGCAACTGCTCAATCTTGGCGCCATAACTGGTGATGCCCGCCACCATGCCCCGCCGATTGCGCAGCGTGAACAAACGGACGGGTTTGCCAACGACTTCACCGTCAAAGCGTGCCGGATCCAGCAATGCTGCGGCGAGCGGCGGTGATGATGAGACGCTGTTGTTGTGCTGAGAAATGGCAACTCTCCTTCGGCGCAATGTCAATCGACGGTCACTGCAACCCGGCCAGTAGCGAGTCCAGCAACTAGTCCAGCTTGATGCCCGCGTCCGTGACGACCTTGGCCCAACGGCTTTTCTCTCGGTTGAAAAAGTCATCCTGTTGGGCCGACGTCATGGTCACCACCTCAGCGCCCTGGCCCGCCAGTTTGGCACGGATGTCCGGGCTGCGGATGATCTTGATGAGCTCAGTATTGAGCCGGCTCACGATGGCGGCTGGTGTGCCATTGGCAAGCAGCAGTCCCTGCCAGGTTCCGGATTCAAAATTGGTGATCCCCTGCTCGGACAAGGTCGGGACGTTGCCGATCAGCGGCATGCGCGTGCTCTTGGAAACACCCAGTATCTTGAGCTTGCCGCTTTGCACGTGCGGCAAGGTAGCCAGCATGCCATTCATCAGGACCTGCGTCTGGCCGGCGATGGTGTCGGTGATCGCTTGCGAGCCACCCTTGTAGGGGATGTATTGCCACTTGGCGCCGCTGGCGCGCTCCACCGCAACCCCCGCCAGGTGCGGCGCGCTGCCCATGGCGGTCACCGCAAAATTGATATTCGACCGCTTCGACAACTCCACCAGCTCCTTGAGGTTGTTGGCCGGCACGGAGGGGTGCACCACCAGCAAATGAGGTGAATACGCCAGCATGGTCACGCCGCGCAGATCCTTGGAGGGATCAAACCCCAGCTTGGTGTAGACCGACGGGCTGATGGCCAGCGCGCCGGTGTCGCAGAGCAGCAGCGTATAGCCGTCGGGTGCAGACTTCGCCACAAAATCCGCGCCCAGATTGCCATTGGCGCCGGCCTTGTTGTCAACGATGACGCTTTGCTTGAGGGCGTCGGACAAGGGCTGGGCAATCGCACGCGCAATGATGTCCGACGATCCGCCCGGCGGGTAGGGAACCACCAGCCTGATGGGCTTGAGTGGCCAGTTCGGCGTTTGCGCGCTGGCCGCGCCGAGCCCCAGCGCACCACAACCCAGGGCCAGGGAAGCACCGACAAGTTCTCTTCGATTAATGGACATGACGTCTCCTGCTCGTTGTTTGAAAAAACCGCTCCCGGCCTCAGCCTGCGGTCATGAAATCCTTGAACTCAGGCGACCTGGTGATTGGCCATGAGTTCCAGTGCGCGTACCAGCGCGGAGTGGTCGAGGTCCTGCATGCCGTTGGCACTGCAGGCCTGCATCAGTTGCGCCGCCCCTGCGGTTTGCGGCAAGGCTACACCCAGGGTTCTCGCGCCGGCCAGCGCCAGGTTCAAATCCTTCTGGTGCAGGCCAATCCGGAAGCCAGGCGCAAAAGTCCGCTTGATCATGCGCTCGCCGTGCACCTCCAGAATGCGGGAAGAAGCAAAACCGCCCATCAGCGCCTGGCGCACTTTGGCAGGGTCGGCCCCGGCCTTGCTGGCAAACAGCAACGCTTCGCCGACAGCCGCGATGTTCAGCGCCACAATGATCTGGTTGGCCACCTTGCAGGTTTGCCCGTCGCCATTGCCACCCACCAGCGTGATGTTCTTGCCCATCAACTCAAACAGCGGCCGCACGCGTTCAAATACCGCGTCGGGACCACCCACCATGATGGTGAGGCTGGCGGCTTTGGCGCCCACTTCACCGCCCGATACCGGCGCATCGAGGTAGTCGCAATCCAGTGCATTGATTTTCTTGGCAAATTCCTTGGTCTCCATCGGCGAGATGGAACTCATGTCGACGACCGTCTTGCCTTTGGTCAAACCGGAGGCCACGCCGTTTTCACCAAACAGCACTTTGGCCACATCGGGTGTGTCCGGCAGCATCAGAAAAATGATGTCGGCCTGCTCGGCCACTTCGCGGATGGAACCGCAGGCTTTCGCCTTGCCCGTGAGCAGGTCGGCAGGTACCTTGCTGCGCGTGTGCAGAAAAACTTCATGCCCTGCATTGATCAGGTGGGACGCCATCGGCGCTCCCATGATGCCCAGGCCGATAAAACCAAGCTTGCTCATTGAATGACTCCAGTCAAAGTGATTTAAAAAAGTGTCCGTCAGGCGCGGTAACGGTCGCGCAGGGCCTGCGTGGCCGAGCGGAAGGTGCCCAGGTCGCTTCCGACACCCACAAACGTGGCGCCCATCTCCATGTAGCGGCGCGCATCGGCTTCAACGGGGGCCAGGATGCCGATGGGCTTGCCGCTGGCTTTGGCATCGGCAAACACGGCGGCAATGGCGGCTTGCACGTCGGGGTGGCCCGCGTTGCCCAGGTGGCCCAGGCCGGCCGCCAGATCCGAGGGGCCGACGAAGATGCAGTCCACCCCGTCCAGCGCGGCAATTTCGCGCGTGGCGGCGATGCCGGCACGGCTCTCGATCTGCACCATCACGCAGATCTGCTCGTTGACCAGCTTGAAGTAATCGACCACCGTGCCATAACGATTGCTGCGCTGGGACACCGACACGCCCCGGATGCCCTGCGGCGGGTAACGCGTGGCAGAAACAGCGCGGCGCGCTTCATCGGCGCTCTCCACGAAGGGGATGAGAAAGTTGTAGAAACCAGCGTCCAGCAGCCGCTTGATTTCGACCACGTTGTTGGACGAAGGCCGCACCACTGGCGCGGTCACGCTGTCCTTGAGCGCCATCAGCTGCGGAATGAAGGTGGCCACGTCGTTTGGCGAATGCTCGCCGTCCAGCAGCACCCAGTCGAAGCCGGCCACGCCGAGGACCTCGGTGGTGATGGCGTTGGACAGCGACGACCAGCAGCCAATCAGCCGCTTGCCGGCCAGCAGGTCGCGTTTGAAACTGTTGGGAAAGGATTGGTAAGGTGTGGTTTGGGTCATGTGAATTCTTCCTGTGAAGCGTCAGATTCAGATTCAGGTTCAGGTTCAGGTTCAGGTAATGGGCGCCGGATTGAAAAGAACCAGCGCGTTGTGCAGTTTCCAGTGCTCCGCCCAGGTTTTCTTGCGGCCACTGGCAACTTCCAGCATGAGGTGAAACAGCTCCCAGCCAAGCTCTTCGATGGTGGCCTCGCCGTCGGCAATACGGCCGGCGTTCACGTCCATCAGGTCATGCCAGCGCCGGGCCAGGTCGCTGCGCGTGGCCACCTTGATCACCGGTACCTCCGCCAGCCCGTACGGCGTGCCGCGTCCCGTTGTGAAAATGTGCAGGTTGATGCCAGCCGCCAGCTGCAGCGTGCCGCAAATGAAGTCACTGGCCGGCGTGGCCGCATAAATCAGGCCTTTCTGCCTGACTTTTTCACCCGGCGACAGCACGCCGCTAATCGGCGCCGTGCCCGACTTCACGATGGAGCCCATGGCTTTTTCGACGATGTTGGACAGGCCGCCCTTTTTGTTGCCGGGCGTGGTGTTGGCGCTGCGGTCAACCCGTCCCTTTTGCAGGTAAGCGTCGTACCAGGCCATCTCCCGGATCATCGCTTCGGCGACTTCGGGCGTGGCGGCACGCGAGGTGAGCTGGTCGATGCCGTCCCGGACCTCGGTGGTCTCGGAAAACATCACCGTGGCACCGGCGCGCACCAGCAAATCGGTGGCAAAACCAACTGCCGGATTGGCCGTCACGCCAGAAAAGGCATCGCTGCCGCCGCACTGCACACCCACCACCAGTTCACTGGCGGGGACGGTTTCGCGCCGGCGGGCATCGAGCCGCTCCAGGTGCAGCAAGGCCGTGTCCATGATGGAGTCGATCATCGACATGAAGCCCACGTGATGCTCGGCTTGCAGGCAGACCACATCCAGCTCGGCCTCGGCGCTGACGCCGACATCGGCCACATTGCGTTCGTCGACGATCTGGATGGTGCCGGGCGGCAGCAGGCGCTCGGGCTGGAGCTTTTCGCAGCCCAGGCTCACCACCATCACCTCGCCACCGAAATTCGGGTTGAGCGTGATGTTGCGCAAGGTGCGGATCGGGATGATCGCGTCCGGCGCGTCGATGGCCACGCCGCATCCGTAGGTGTGCTCCAGGCCCACCACGTCGTCCACGTTCGGGAAGCGCGGCAGCAATTCATCCTTGATGCGCTTGACGGCAAATTCCACCACGCCCGCCACACACTGCACGGTCGTGGTGATGGCAAGGATGTTGCGGCTGCCGACCGATCCGTCCGGGTTGCGGTAGCCCTCAAAGGTATAGCCCTCCAGCGGTGGCAGCACCGGCGGCCGCACGGTGGCGATGGGCAAATTGTCGAGCTCGCGTGCCGAGGGCATCTCAAGCAGCCGCTCATGCACCCAGCTCCCGGCCGGGATGTCCTTGAGCGCATAGCCGATCGGCACGTTGTAACGCAGCACCGCGGTGCCCTTGGGCAGGTCGACCAGCGCGACCTTGTGCCCCTGCGGCACCTGCTCGCACAGCCGCAAGCCGCTGGCGAAGACGCTGCCGGCCGGCAACCCGCCGTCGTTGGCCACGATCGCGACGTTGTCGTGATCGTGCATGGTGATGTACAGCGGGACCTTCTTTGTCGCGGTGCCCGGGACAGCCTGCGGCTCGGCCCGCGACGCAGCCTGAGATGTGGCCTGCGATGCGGCCTGTGCAGGAGGATTGGTCATGGTGAGACTATCTTCAAACGAAAACGCTTACTTGTACAGCGCCGGCAACCACAACGAGAAAGCCGGCACATAAGTCACGAGCAGCAGGCAGAGACCGAGCGCGCCGTAGAAGGGGGCGATCGAACGCATCACCTGGCCGACCGAGATGCCGCCGATGGCGCAGCCGACGAATTGCACCGTCCCGACCGGCGGCGTGTTCAGCCCGAGCGCGCAGTTGATCAGCATCACGATGCCGAACTGCACCGGGTCCATGCCGAACTGCATCGCAATCGGCATGAAGATCGGCGTGCAGATCAGGATGGTCGCCGCCATGTCGAGAAAGGTGCCGAGCACGAACAGCAGCACATTGATCATCAGGAAGATGACCCAGGGCTCGCTGCTCACCGACTTCATCAGCTCGCCGGTCAGCTGCGGCACCTCGTACAGCGCCATGAAGTAGCCAAAGGCGGCCGAGATGCCAATCAGCAGCAGGACCACACCGGTCGTCTTGCAAGCCTTGGTGCAGGCCTTGAGGAAGTTCTCCCACGTCAGCGTCTTGTAGACAAACACCGTGATCGCCAGCGCCCAGGCCACGGCGATCGATGCCGACTCGGTGGCCGTGAATGCGCCCGACAAAATACCGGCGAGGATGATCACCACCACCAGCAGGCCCGGCAGCGAAGCACCGAAGGCACGCAACACCTCACCCCAGCCGGGGAAAGCGCCGCGTGTGGGGTAGCCGCGCTTGACGGCCACGTAGTAAGCCGCGCCGAGGTTGCACAGGGTCAGGATCACCGCAGGAACCAGGCCCGCGAGGATCAGGCTCAGCACGCTGACCGAGGCGATCCCGGAGGTGGCCAGCGTGAAGATGATCATGTTGTGCGAGGTCGGCATGATGGCGCCGACCAGCGCGGCGTGCGTGGTGACGTTGACCGCATAGTCGGCGTCATAGCCTTCCTTCTTCATCAGCGGGATCATCACCGAGCCCATCGCCGACACGTCAGCCAGTGGCGAGCCAGCGACACCACCGAACAGCGTGCAACCGATCACGTTGCTCATGCCCAGGCCCCCGCGCACGTGGCCGACCAGGCTGTTGGCGAAGCGCACGATGCGCTCGGCAATGCCGCCGTAGAGCATCAGCTCGCCGGCGAAGACAAAAAACGGAATGGCCAGGAACGAGAACACCTGCATGCCGCCAACCATTTTCTGGAACACCACCGCAACCGGAAGACCCGCGGCAATGATGGTGGCCACGGATGACAGACCGATCGCAAACGCGACCGGCACACCAATCACGAGGAAGAGCGTGAAGCTCAGGGCGAGTACGGTCAGTTCCATGCGGGCTCCACTACTTGGCCGCGCAGCAGCGCGATCACATGTTCAATTGAAAACAGGACGATCAGCACGCCGGCAATCACCATCGGCAAATAGTCGATTCCGTCCGGGACGGGCAACATGGGTTTCTTTTCGTCCCATTTCGCGGCCATCCATAACCAGCCGCCGTAGACCATCAGCGCACCAAAGCTGCCAACAAGAAAATGAATCAGTATTTCGATGCGGTGCTGCCATTTCTCGGGCAGCAGCACGACGAGGGACTCCAGGCCAATGTGGCCGGCGTCGCGCACGCCGACCGCCAGGCCGAATGCGGTGACGAACAGCACCAGCAACAGGGCCAGTGCCTCGGCCCAGGTCGGCGTGTCATTGAGAATGTAGCGTCCGATCACCTGCCATTGGACGCACAGGACAACCGCGAGCAGTCCGATCACAGCCAGAGCCAGGCTGACTTTGGACAGCGTCGCGCAAAATTTTGTGTACATGGATTAATCTTTTTCTGACCTGACCGTCCCACCTCCCCGCAAAGGAAGGGAAGACAGGAGCCCCCCGCCTTGCGGCAGGAGGCGTGGCCTGCCCCGCAGGTTTACTTGGTGTCCTGAACCGCCTTGACGAGGCGCTTCATGTCTGGCGTGGTCATGAACTTGTCGTAGACCGGGCCCATCACGGCCTGGAACGACTTCTTGTCCACTTCCACGATCTCGGCGCCAGCAGCCTTGACATTGGCCAATGACTTCGCTTCCTGCTCATCCCACTTCTGGCGCTCAAATGCCACCGACTCCTTGGCCGCCGCGCGGATCATGTCCTGCTCGGCCTTGGGCAGCTTGTCATAGATCACCTTCGACATCACCAGGATCTCGGGCGCCATCGAATGCTCGGTCTTGGAATAGACCTTCACGGCTTCCACGTGCTTGGCCGTATCGAACGACGGAATGTTGTTCTCGGCGGCGTCAATCAGGCCGGTCTTCAGGCCGGTATAGACCTCGCCATAAGGCATGGGCGTGGCGTTGGCGCCCATCGCGCTGACCAGCGCGACCCACAGGTCCGACTGCTGGACGCGGATCTTCAGGCCCTTGGCATCAGCGACGGTCTTGATCGGCTTTTTGGCGTAGATCGAGCGCGCACCGCTGTCATAAAACGCCAGGCCGATGAAACCGGCGGACTCACAGCTCTTCAGGATCTCGTCACCGACCGGGCCGTCGAGCGACTTGCGCATGTGCGCAATGGAGCTGAACAAAAACGGCATCGTCGGCACCTGGGTCAACGGGCAGATGGCGTTCATCGGGCCGACATTGACGCGCGTGAAGTCGAGCGCGCCAATCTTGACCTGGTCGATGGTTTCCTTCTCGCTGCCGAGGGCCTGCTTGTTAAAGACCTTGATCTTGTGCTTGCCGCCGCTCTTTTTCTCGAGCAGTTCACCCATGTACTTGACAGCGGCCACGGTGGGGTAGTCATCGGCGTTGTGCGTATCGGCCGAGCGGAACTCGACGGCCTGGGCAGCACCCATGCCGAGGCCCGCCAGCAAAGCGGCAAGGGCGGCCGAGCGAATAGCCGAAATGCGGGGAGTTCTGTTTGTCATGATGCGATGTCTCCTGAGTTATGGTTGCGCGTTGAAATGGGAAAGCTACTGCGAAAACGGCGTTTCGGCAATGCCGCGAACGCCGGGATGAGCCACGAACACCGCGCCCGCCAGTGCCGGGTCATAGCCCGCCACGGGTTGCGCAGGGGTGATCGTGGTGATGAAAAGCTGGTCTATGCGAGGGCCGCCAAAGCAACACATCGCAGGCTTGGCGGCCGGAACTGCAATGGAGCGGTCCAGCTTGCCGGCGGGCGTGAAGCGGTGAACCAGACCGGCGTCATTGCCGCAAATCCAGTAACAGCCATCCTCGTCGACAGCGGCGCCGTCGGGCCGCCCCGGCAGCGGGTTCATGTCAACAAACACCCGCTGATTAGACGGTGTGCCGCTATCAGTGTCGTAATCAAATGCCCAGATGGTCTGCACTGATGGATGGGAATCCGACAGGTACATGGTGCGCCCGTCCGGGCTGAAAGCCAAGCCATTGGGCGTGATGAAGCCACCCAGGAGTTTTTTTGGTCCGCTGTTCTCGCTGTTCTTTTCGAGGCTGTAGAGGCACCCTGCCGCAGCCCCCAATGCCATGTCGAGCACCATGGTGCCAGCCAGAAAGCGCCCCTGGCGGTCGCAGCGGCCATCGTTGAAGCGCATGCCGGCCTGCGCATGCCGCACCCCGGCCAGCAGCCGGACATCCAGACGGCCGTCTTCATGCGGCTGCAGTTCAAACACACCGGTTTCCATGCCTGCCACCCAGCCGGCCTGCGGACCCCGCGAGGCGATGCAGGCCAGCATTTCGGGCGCCAGCCAGTGGCTGGTACGCCCTGTGTCGGCCTGCCAGCGGCACAGCGTGCGCGCAGGAATATCGACCCAATACAGCGCCTGCTCGTCGGCACGCCATACCGGGCTTTCGCCCGTGGCATTGCGCGCATCGAGCAGTAGCTCGGCCTGCGTCGCACTCGTGATGATGCTCATGCCTTCAATCGCCAAAAGGACCGGCCACGACAAAACCACCGCCCTGGTACTGGGCAACCGGATCGTTCAGATCCGGCTGGGGAGTGCGCGCGTAAACCGCATCGCGGAAAACATCCGAGCTGTCTTTCGGCACATAGCCGATATGGCGTGCGCGGCTGTTGTCCCACCAGGTGACCGCGTTATCCGACATGCCGAAGATGATGCTGTGGCCCAGCACCGGCGTTGTCAGGCAGGCCGTGATGAGGCGGTGCAGGTCGTCATAGCTCAGCCAGGTGGCCAGCATGCGGCGGTCCCTCGGCTCGGGAAATGAAGAGCCGATGCGCACGCAGGCGGTTTCAATGCCGTAGCGGTCAAAGTAGAGGCGTGCCAGGTCTTCCCCAAAAGCCTTGCTCAGCCCATAAAAGCCGTCGGGCCGCGGCGGATGATCCGCAGTGATCGTCTGGTCCTGGCGGTAAAAGCCGGTGACGTGGTTGGAGCTGGCAAACACCACGCGTTTGACGCCGTGTTTGCGCGCAGCCTCGTAGAGGTTGTAGGCGCCCAGGATATTGGCCTGCAGAATGGGCCCGAACGGCCCTTCGACGGACACGCCGCCCAGGTGAACGATGGCATCCACCCCCTTCACCATCTCATTGACGGCCGCCGCATCGGCCAGATCGGCCAGCACCACTTCTTCGCCCGCAGCGGCATCGCCGAAAGGCTGGACATCGGACAGCCGGAGCACCGAACAATTGGCCTTGAGACGCTCGCGCAGGGCTTTGCCCAAACCGCCCGCGGCGCCGGTCAACAGCAGTTTTTCATGAACTTTGATGGTCATTTTTGGCATTCCGGATCCAATTGCCAATTGCAACTGGACTTTTTTTTGAAGTTTGTTAAAGTCAACCCAACATCTCATCAGTCATAGGTTGTCTGACGACTGGAATTCTCCAATCCCTTCTTTAGCTTGTCAACGGTTTTTTAATGAATTCAAGGAAAACCCTTAGCCAACCCGAGCCCGATATGCCGCCCCCTCACGAGGCGCCGCTTCGCATGCGCCGCCCGCGCGGGCTGGTCGGCGAAATCGTTGAAAGCCTGGCCGCCAGCATCCGGGACGGGCAGTTGAAGCCCGGCGCCAAGCTCCCCACCGAGGCGGAAATCATGGCCCGGTTCGATGTCAGCCGCACCGTGGTTCGGGAGTCGCTGTCCAGGCTCCAGGCGTCTGGCCTGGTCGAAACCCGGCATGGCATAGGCACCTTTGTGCTACCGCCGCAAGAGACCGGCAACTTCAAGATCATGGCGGAAGACTTCGCCACGGTGGCCGATGTGATTTCGGTGCTGGAGTTGCGCATCAGCCTTGAAACCGAGGCTGCAGGCCTGGCTGCACAGAGGAGAACGCCTGAAAACCTGCTGGCCATGAAAAATGCACTGCGCGCCTTTCAGGACTCCATCAACGATGACTCCGACGCGGTGCCGCCCGACTTCCAGTTTCATATGGAAGTCGCCCGCTCCACAGGCAACCGGCACTTTGCCGATCTGATGACCTACCTGGGCACCATGATCATTCCGCGCACGCGCGTGAGCATCGTGCACCAGGCGCCAGAGGGCCGCCTGAATTACCTGGAGCGCGTCCATAGCGAGCATGAAAGCATTTACAGCGCGATCAGCAATCAGGATGCCGAGGCCGCACGCGCCGCCATGCGGACACACCTGTCCAACAGCCGCGAACGCCTGCGCCGAGGCAACAACGTGCTCGCGATGCAGACCCCGGAGGGGCGCACGACCCAGGGCTGACTCGTCGCGGCGGTACCGTCACGGCGGCACTTATGAGGGCATAACGGTTGGTGGGTGTGCGAAGTCTATACGTTGTACGACAACATACAACTAAGTGACTTCATCCGCCGACCACCATCGGCCCTGCCCCGCCTCCAAACACTGCCGCAGTTCCGCGGGCCCCAACGTCCCGATTTCATCAAATACGGCGAATCACCCGCTGGCCCCGCTGTGTCCGCGGCGTTTGATTTCAGGGCTGCTTCATCGGTCAGGTAGCGGCGCCAGCGAACAAGTGGCAGGCAAAAATCAACTGCCCCATTTCTGCATTTCCGTACCGGGGGTGTGATGGAGATGAACACCGGCGTTTCGCTCCCGTCTCCTGCGTAAGCACGCCCCCCCTCCCCCCGATTCATCCCAAGGGCATTTGCGCCCGGCTCATACGAGCCGCCCCGCCCCTGGTCGCCGCGCTTCCCTCCGATGACCGGGTCCGGATCTTTACTCGATCTGCGGGTAAACACCGAGAAAACAAGCAAGAAAGACAATTGAATTAGTTATGTTTTATAACCACAATTCATTCACTTCGAAAAAAATCTGACCATGACGTCCAACACCTCTTCCACCGACATCCAGCTTGACATTCGCGGCGACCACCAGGAGATCGCGGTGATCCGCCTGAGCCGCGCTGCCAAACGCAACGCCGTCAACGACAGCCTGATCCTGGCCTTGCGTGACATCTTCGAAAAACTGCCCACGACCATCCGTGCTGCCGTGATCCACGGCGAAGGCGCGCACTTCTGCGCCGGCCTGGACCTGGGCGAACTGCAGGAGCGCGACGCGGGCCAGGGCATGCACCATTCGCGCATGTGGCACGCCGCGCTCGAACGGGTGCAGTTCGGCCCGGTTCCGGTGATTGCCGCGCTGCAAGGCGCCGTGGTCGGCGGCGGGCTGGAGTTGGCCAGCGCCTGCCACATCCGCGTCGCCGACGAGTCCACCTTCTATGCGCTGCCGGAAGGTTCCCGTGGCATTTTTGTCGGCGGCGGCGGATCGGTCCGTATCCCCAAACTGATCGGCGTCGCACGCATGACCGACATGATGCTGACCGGCCGGGTCTACACCGCGCAAGACGGCGAACGCGCCGGCTTCGCGCAGTACCTGGTGCCCGAAGGCCAGGCCTTTGACAAGGCCATGGAACTGGCCGCGCGTGTGGCGCAAAACGCCCCTCTGACGAATTACGCACTGATGCATGCCCTGCCCCGGATTGCCGAGCAGCCGGCCGAGCAGGGCTACCTGACGGAAGCCTTGATGGCGGCGATTGCCCAAAGCGCGCCGGAGGCCAAGGACCGTGTTCGCGCCTTCCTCGAGGGCCGGGCCGACAAGGTGCAAAAAACCTGACACAGCGCGGCACAACGCGACCACACAACCCAACCCAACCCAACAGCAAAAAAATAAAACGCAACGCCCCCGGAAGAGACAAGCATGACGAGCCCGAAATTTCGCCCCCTGACTTTTGGCGTCACCCGCGTCAATCTGCGCGACGGTGCGCCTGGCGTGCACTACCTGCGCGCCGAGCAACCCCTGCTGGACTACCCCATCCGCATGACGGACCGCATGCAGTACTGGGCGCAGGTGGCGCCCGGCCGCATCTTCATGGCGCGTCGCGAAAAGCTTGCCGATGGCAGCACGGGTAACTGGCGGCATGTGAGCTACGCACAAGCCTGGGCCAGCGCACGCAGTATCGCCCAGGCGCTGGTCAACCGCGGCCTGAGCGCGGAACGCCCGGTGGTCATCCTGTCCGAGAACGACCTCGAACACGCGCTACTGGCGCTGGGCTGCATGGTGGCCGGCGTGCCTTTCGTGCCGACCTCGCCCCCCTACTCCCTCGTCAGCCAGGACTACGCCAAACTGCGCCATGTGCTGAAGACGGTCACGCCGGGACTGGTCTTTGCTGCGGATGCCTCACGCTATGGCAAGGCCATCACGGCCACAGTCGGCGCCGACGTGGAGGTCGTGCTGACGGCCGGCAAGGTCGCCGGGCGTGAGACAACGCCGTTTTCTGACCTGGTTGAAACAATGGCCACGCCGGCCGTGGATGAGGCCATGCAGGCTACCGGTCCGGACACGATTGTGAAGTTTCTCTTCACCAGCGGTTCGACCAAACTACCCAAGGCCGTGATCAACACGCAGCGTATGTGGTGCGCCAACCAGCAGCAGATGGCCCAGTCCATGCCGGTGCTGACCGAGGCGCCGCCCGTGCTGGTGGACTGGCTGCCCTGGAACCACACCTTTGGTGGCAACCACAATTTCGGCATGGTCGTGTTCCATGGCGGCACCCTGTACATCGACGACGGCAAGCCCACGCCAGCGCTGATGCATGAGACGCTGCGCAATCTGCGCGAAATTGCGCCCACGATCTATTTCAACGTGCCGACCGGCTTCGAGGCCATTGCCGACGCGATGAAGACGGACGACGCCTTGCGTGGCAAGCTGCTGTCGCGCGTCCGCATGTTCTTCTACGCAGGCGCCGCGCTGGCCCAGGCGGTGTGGGACAGCCTGTATGAATCCCAGGAAAAGGAAATCGGCGAGCGCATCGTGATGGCCACGGGCCTTGGCATGACCGAGTCCGGGCCGTTCGCGATCTTCGTGACCAACTCCAGCGTGAAAGCCGGCGACATCGGGGTGCCGGCACCCGGCATGGAACTCAAGCTGGTAGACGTGCAAGGCAAGATCGAGGTGCGCTACAAGGGCCCCAACATCACGCCGGGCTTCTGGCGCGACGCCACGGAGACCGCCAAGGCCTTTGATGAAGAAGGATTTCTCTGCACTGGCGACGCGGTCAAATGGATTGACGAGACCGACATCCACCTGGGCCTCAGGTTCGATGGCCGCATCGCCGAGGACTTCAAGCTCGCCACCGGCACCTTCGTCAGCGTGGGGCCGCTGCGCGGAAAAATCATTGCGGCCGGTGCGCCCTACATTCAGGACGCGGTACTGACTGGGCTCAATATGAAGGAGGTGGGCGCCATGGTGTTTCCTACCCAGGCCGTGAGGGCCTTGAGTGGCCTGGACGCCAACGCGCCCATGGCCGATGTACTGAACAGCCCCGGCGTGCTGGCGCAATTCCAGAAGGTGGTGGATGAGCTCGCACGATCGGCTACCGGTAGCGCCAACCGCATCGCACGCCTGTGTCTGCTGCCAGACCCTCCCACCATTGACCGCGGCGAGATCACCGACAAGGGTTCCATCAACCAGCGCGCCGTGCTGACGCATCGGGCCGAAACCGTGGTGGCCCTGCATGCCGATGAACTGCGCTACATCGTCAAGCCCTCCCTCTGAAAACATCGAAAGCCGCTCATGACCTCCAAAGGATTTTTCAACGCGTTCGACGATGTCTGGATGCTCGATGGCGTTCGCACCCCCCTGGTCGATTACTGCGGTGCCCTGGGCCACGTATCGCCGACCGATCTGGGTATCAAGGCAGCACGCGCCGTGCTGCACCGCGCGGGCGTCAGCGCTGAGCACATCGATTCGGTGATTGCCGGCAACATGGCACCCGGTGACTTTGACCAGTTTGTTCTCCCGCGTCACATCGGCCTGTATGCCGGCGTGCCCATGGAAGTGCCGGCCATCATGGTGCAGCGCATTTGCGGAACGGGTTTTGAGCTGTTTCGCCAGGCGGGGGAACAAATCCAGAGCGGCACTGCCGAGGCCGCGCTGCTGGTCGGCACCGAGAGCATGACACGCAACCCGATTGCAGCGTTTGACCACCGCAACGGCTTCAAGCTCGGCGCGCCAGTGGGCTTCAAGGACTTCATGTGGGAGGCGCTCAAAGACCCGGCGGCCGGCATCAACATGATCCAGACCGCCGAGAACCTGGCGAAGAAATACGGCATCACGCGCGAGCAGGTGGACGAATTCGCCTCGCAGTCATTTGCCAAGGCTGTCGCCGCGCAGCAGGCGGGCTTTCATGCCGGCGAAATTGCACCCGTGGTCACCGAAAAATTTGAACTCGAAGGCTACAAGCCGCGCGGCATCACGCTGCAGGGCAAGATCACCGAGGTGGCGCAGGACACCCACGCCCGCATCTCCCCGCCCGAAGTGCTGGCCAAACTCCGCCCCGTGTATGAAGGCGGCGTGCAGACCGGCGGCAACAGCGCGGCGCTGGTCGATGCCGCTGCCGCGGCCATCGTGGCGTCTGGCAACTATGCCAGGGCCCATGACAAAAAGCCACTCGCACGCGTGGTCGCCGCAGCCGCCGTGGGCGTGCCGCCCGAGATCATGGGCATAGGCCCGGCACCCGCGATCCGCCTGCTGCTGGCGCGCTGCGGACTCACATTGGACCAGATTGGCCGTTTCGAGATCAACGAAGCCCAGGGTGCGCAGACGCTGGCCGTGGGCCGCGAACTGGGGCTGGACATGACCAGGCTCAACGTCAACGGCGGCGCCATCGCACTGGGCCACCCGCTGGCCGCTACCGGTGTGCGCCTGACCATCACGCTGGCGCGCGAGATGCAGCGTGCCGGCGTGCGTTACGGCATCTCGTCGGCCTGCGTCGGTGGTGGACAAGGCATTGCGCTGCTTCTGGAAAACCCGGGCGCGGCCTGACGAGCATTGGACGCATTGGACATCTCCTCCTGTAAATGCCCTTGCGTCACTAAATAGCAAACCAGTAGCAAACCAGAATTTTTGAAAGCCTGACATGAATATTCAAGGACAAGCCGCCCTTGTCACGGGCGGCGGCTCCGGGCTCGGCGAAGCCACTGCGCGCGAACTCGCCGGCCTGGGCGCAAAAGTCGCAGTGCTTGACGTCAACCTCGCCAACGCCGACAAGGTGGCCGCCGGGATCAACGCGGCGCACGGGGATGGCAGCGCCGTCGCCTGCCAATGCGACATCACCGACACCGAAAGCCTGCAGGCAGCCATGGCCAAAGCCACTGCCGCGCATGGCCCGGCCCGCATCCTGATGAGCATTGCCGGTATTGGCACTGCCAGGCGCGTGGTCGGCCGCGACGGCTCACCCGCCCCGCTGGAGGACTTTGTGCGCGTGGTGAGCGTCAATCTGGTCGGCACCTACAACGCAGCCCGCCTGTTTGCGGCAGAGTGCGCCAAGCTGGCACCGCTGGAAGACGGCGAGCGCGGCGTGATGGTATTCACCGCCTCGGTGGCCGCCTTTGATGGCCAGGTCGGCCAGCAAGCCTACAGCGCATCCAAGAGCGGCGTTGTCGGCATGACCTTACCCATGGCCCGCGATCTGGCGCAGCACGGCATTCGGGTTTGCACCATCGCCCCCGGCCTGTTTGCGACACCGCTGATGCGAACCCTGCCCGAGCCGGTGCAGCAGTCGCTGGCCGAGAGCATCCCGTTTCCTCCACGCCTGGGCAAACCGGAAGAGTTCGCCCAACTGGCCAGCCACATCGTCACCAACATGCACCTGAACGGCGAAGTGATTCGTCTCGACGGCGCTCTGCGCATGGCGCCACGCTGACCCGGGAGCCCCTCATGAGCAAAACCACCGTCTACGACATCAAGGTGCAGTTCGGCGACTGCGACCCTGCCGGCATCGTGTTCTTCCCCAACTTTTCGAAGTGGATGGACGCCGCCTCGCTGCACTTTTTCATGGAATGCGGCGTGCCGCCCTGGCGTGAACTCGTCAAGACCACCGGCATCGTCGGCACGCCCCTGCTGGAGATCCACACCAAATTCATGCGCCCCGCCACCTACGGCCAGACGCTGCACATCCACACCAGCGTCGAGGAGTGGCGCGACAAGGTGTTCATCCAGAAACACATCGTCAAGCGCGGCGAAGAGGTGTTATGCGAAGGCCGCGAAACCCGCGCCTTCGTGGTACGCCCAGCGGGCGAACCCGACCGCATCAAGGCCATCCCGATTCCGGACGACATCAAGGCCAGGTGCGTTGAGTAGCTGAGCCCATTGATCTTCAAGAACCTGCATTTTTAAATCAACGAGACAAGCCCATGACGACACACCGCGCCGCCGCCTGCCCGCAACCAGACGTGGCGCGCAGCATGGCGCAATCGGCCGACCTGCTCGGGACGGACGCAGAGGAATGGCGCCGCCTGATCAAGACCCTCGGGCTCTTCGCCGAGTCTTGATGCGCTTGCCTTCCACTGATCCATTCGCTTCCCTCGCCTACCTAACTACAAGGAGACATTTCATGCAAACACGTCGCAATTTCATTCAGACCTCGGCGGCGCTCGCAGCAGCGACCGCCGGCCTCGCGCCTTTTTCCGCCTTCGCGCAGGCGCTGGAGCAGGTCAAGATTCTTTACGGCTTTCCGGCCGGCAGCTCAGGCGACATTTGCGCGCGCCGCGTAGGCGACAGGCTCGGCGGTACCGCTTACGCCAAAACCAACGCGATCGTGGACACCAAGGCCGGAGCCGGTGGCCGCATTGCGCTGGAAGGGCTCAAGATGGCCGCGGCGGACGGGTCTGTGCTGGCGATGACACCGTTCTCATGCATGTCGCTGTATCCGCACATCTACAAAAAACTGGCTTATGACCCGTTCAAGGACTTTGTACCCGTGGGGACCGCCTCCGTGATGCATCATGGCCTGGCCGTCGGGCCCCTTGTGCCTGCCTCGGTCAAGAACGTCCAGGACTTTCTCGCATGGGCCAGGGCCAACCCGAAAGACGCCAGCTATGGCTCACCCGCGGCCGGCTCAACCCCTCACTTCATTGGTGCCTTGCTGGGCATGAACAACAACGTTGAGCTCAAGCACGTGCCCTACCGTGGGTCAGTGCCTGGTGTGACCGATGTTGTTGGCGGACAGCTCGCCGCGATGGTCACACCGCACGGCGATTTCATTCCCAACCACAAGGCCGGCAAGCTGCGCCTCCTGGCAACATCCGGAAAACAGCGTTCGCCGTTCGTACCCGAAGTCGCGACCTTCGCCGAGCAGGGCTTTGCCGACCTGACAGTCGAAGAGTGGTTCGGTTTTTACGCGCCTGCGAAAACCCCTACGGCTGTTGTTGCCGCAGCCAATGCCGCGATCAACCTCGCGATCAAGGACAAATCCGTCATTGATTCGTTGACGGTGGTGGGATTGATCCCGTTTGGTGGCAGCCCTGAAGACATGGCGCGCAGCCAAAAAATTGAGTTTGACCGCTGGGGTCCGCTGATCAAGAAAATCGGCTTCACTGCCGAATCCTGATGCCTGACTGACGAGTCGCGACGGCGATCCATGCACTACCAGCCCACTGTTGCGATGCTGCAGGGGGTTCAAATTTCAGCTGTTAGAGGCCAATGACATTCCGGGAACTTGTGAATCCGCTGAAAGATTCAGTCGCCACTGAGCAACGACATTCCGGGAATGGCCTGGTCGAAAAATCAACCACCACAACCACCACGAGACAAGCATGAAAATTTCCTCCCTCATCACCCTGACCGGACTGGCCGGACTGGCCACCGCAGGTGCCGTTCAAGCGCAAAGCGTCAGCCTTTACGGCATCATCGATGCTGGCGTCGAGTCTGTCAGCAACGTCGCGCCGGCCGGCGGCCGCATCACGCGCATGCCCTCCAATACCGGCATCCTTCCTTCCCGGGTGGGCATGCGTGGCACGGAAGATCTTGGCGGCGGCTTGAGCGCCATCTACACGCTTGAAATGGGTTTTGCCCCGGACACAGGCGCTTCGGGCCAAGGTGGCCGCCTGTTCGGACGCCAGTCGACGGTGGGACTCAGTGGTGATTGGGGCGCGGTCACGCTGGGCCGTCAATGGACCATGCTGTTCTGGTCCCTGCTGGATTCGGATATTGTGGGGCCCAGCATCTATGGACTCGGCTCTCTGGACAGCTACATCCCCAATTCACGCATCGACAATTCGATTGCGTACAAAGGCAAATTCAGCGACTTCACCGTAGGCGCTACCTACAGCCTGGGCCGTGACACCGTCAATGCAGGTCCATCGCCTGCTGGAACCAATTGCGCAGGCGAAAGCGGGGCTGATTCCAAGGCATGCCGCGAGTGGTCGGCCATGGTGAAATACGACACCACGACCTGGGGTGCAGCATTGGCTTATGACGAACTGAACGGCCGCACGCCTGCCAGCGCTACGGATGTGGTGCTGCCTGCCGGCCTGACCAGCAGTTCCAAATCCGACTCCCGGCTGATGGTGAACGGATACGTGAACCTGGCCAGCGTCAAAGTCGGCGGTGGTGTCATTCGCCGCAACAACGACGGCAGCGCGACGCGACCCAAAAGCGACCTTTGGTACGTCGCAGCCTCTTACCCGGTCTCTCCGGCCTGGACGATTGACGGAACTCTCGCCAAGCTGAACTACAAGAATGTCGACAACTTTGACTCCACCCTGCTGGCGGTGCGATCGCTGTACAAGTTATCGAAACGTACGACCTTGTACGCTCAAATCGGCACGATTCGCAACGATAGCCTGACCAACGTTTCTGTAAGTGGCGGTGCACCGGGCAGCAACCCCGCTTTGGGTGGATCGCAGACCGGGACGATGGTGGGCATCAACCACAGGTTCTAAGCGTAGAGACCTTTGCGCATGAACTACCAGCCCCATCTGCACGATATCTGCTTCATTCTTCACGATGTGCTCAAAGCCCCTGCACAGCTGCAGGCGCTTGAGCCCCATGCGGACTGCGATATCGAGCTGATGCGGCAGGTGCTGGACGAGGCGGGGAAATTCGTCACGCAAGAGGTCGCGCCGCTGCAAGGTGTCGGTGATGCCATCGGCTGCAAGTTTGTGGATGGCACAGTCATCGCACCGCCCGGGTTCAAGGACGCTTACCAGGCTTTCTGGCAAGCGGGTTGGCCCGCGCTGGCGTGCGCGCCCGAAGATGGCGGCCAGGGCCTGCCCGCCCTGCTCGAAGCCGTGCTCTATGAAATGCTCAGCGCCGCCAACCACGGCTGGACCATGGCGCCGGGCCTGCTGCATGGCGCCTACGAGTGCCTGAAGCACCACGGCAGCGACGACCTGAAGGCGCGTTACCTGACCAAAATCGCCACCGGCGAATGGCTGGCGACCATGTGCCTGACGGAACCCCACGCGGGCAGCGACCTCGGCCTGCTGCGCACCAAGGCCCTGCCGCAGCCCGATGGCAGTTTCCTGCTCAGTGGCACCAAAATCTTCATCTCCGGCGGTGAGCATGATCTGACCGACAACATCGTGCACCTGGTGCTGGCGCGCCTGCATGGACCTGGCATTGAAGCGCCACCCGGCCCGAAAGGCCTGTCGCTGTTCCTGGTGCCGAAGTTCATGCCCGATGGCACGCGCAGCCCGGTGCATTGCGAACGCATCGAGGAAAAGATGGGCTTGCACGGCAGCCCCACCTGCGTCATGCGCTTTGACGACGCAAAGGGCTGGATCGTCGGCGAGCCCGGCCGCGGCCTGAACGCCATGTTCGTGATGATGAACGCGGCACGGCTGCATGTGGCGCTGCAGGGCATCGGCCTGCTCGACGCCGCGTGGCAGAAGGCCGGCGCCTACGCCCGTGAGCGCCGCCAGATGCGCGTACCCGGGCGCGGCAATTCGGCGTTGAGCGTCGCCGGGCCGCCCCAAGGCGCTCAGGCCCCCTCGGGGGGCAGCGCAGCACGCGAAGCGGCAAGCGTGGGGGCGCCAATGACTGCTGATTTGATTGCCGGGCATCCCGCCATCCGCCGCATCCTGGACACCCAGCGCGCGTGGATCGACGGCGGCCGCGTGCTGGCCTACAAGACCGGCATCGAACTCGACATCGCCAGGCACCATCCCGATGCCGCGCGCCAGGGCAGTGCCCAGCGCTGGTGCAGCCTGGTCACGCCGGTGCTCAAAGCCGCACTCACCAGCCAGGCATTCCACGGCGCCAGCGAATGCCTGCAGGTATTCGGCGGCCATGGCTACGTGAAGGAATGGGGCATCGAGCAGATCGTGCGCGACTCGCGCGTGACCATGATCTACGAAGGCACGAACGAGGTCCAGGCCATTGACCTGCTGGTACGCAAAGTGTTGCCGGATGGCGGCGCGGCCCTGTCGGCGCTGCTACAGGAGCTGGGTGACGAACTGGATGCCGGTAACGCCGCGCACGCCGAGCTGTTGGGCCGCTTCGCTGGGCTGCGCCTGCTCGCTGCTGAACTGGCGCAGGCCGCTCCCGGCAGCCCCGAACTGCCCTACTGGGTTGCGGATGACTACCTGCGCGCGCTCACACTGGCACTGCTGGGCTGGGCCTGGGACCAGATCGAATCAACCGTGACGCCTCCGGCCTCCGGCGACGATGCCGGGCGCTGGACGGCGCCCGCAACTGCCCTGCGCCGCTGGGTGCTCCCGGAATTCGACATGCGCATGCGTATCATCAGGGACAGGCTGGACACCACGCAAATCTGAAACTGGACCGGCCGGAACCTTCTTCACCTTCAAGCTCATGCCCGAAAAATCTCCCGCCCCCGCCGTCGAAAAGGTCAAGACCACCTACCTGGAAGGCCTGATCGGTTACAACGCACGGCGCGCGGCGCTGGTCATCATCGACGCATTCCTGAAACAAATGGCCGTCTATGGGTTGCGACCCGTGGACTTTTCGGTCCTTTCCCTCATTCATCACAACCCCGGCATCACGTCACGCCAGCTTTGCGCGACGCTCAACATCCAGCCGCCCAATCTGGTGGGCATGATCAAGTCGCTGGAAAACCGCTCACTGCTGACCCGCCAGCCCCATCCCAATGACGGCCGGGCAGTGGGCCTGCACCTGACCGCCAGCGGACAGGCGCTGATGCATGACGCGGAACGCACGGCGCAGGCGCTGGAGTCCGACGCCGCCGCCCGCCTGACGGCGGCAGAGCGCAAAACCCTGCTCCGCCTGCTGCAGAAAATCTATCTGTGATGCCTGGAAGCCGGGCGCCTGGCATGCCGTGCCAGAAAACACAAACGCAAGCGCATTCGCCGCAACTTTTCAAGTCTTTTCGGCTGCAAGGCTAAACTGTACGGGCATAGGTAGCTATAAAACTAGTAGCAGCGCAGAAATTGCGTTATATTTGGCGCAAGCTTTTTGCTTGCCAGGCTGCCGCAGCCTGACCGTGACCCGATTGTGACCAGAGGAGATAACAATGAGCGCCAAAGAAAATGCAGCTGTCAGCCAGTTGCTTGAACTGCTGGAAGCACGCTATGCACTGCGCGTGTTGTGGGCCCTGAAAGACGGCCACCCCCAGACGTTCCGCCTTCTGCAAGACAGCATTGGCAGCATCACCCCCAACACCCTCAACACCCGGATCAAGGAATTGCGCGCCGCCGGCCTGCTCGGCCACGGCAGCGATGGCTACACGGTGACCACGCTGGGCGCCGACCTGCTCAAGCGCCTGAACGACCTGCAGGCGTTCGCCGGCAAGTGGGTCGTCAACCAGACCAAAGTCAGCATCGTCAAGAAAAAATAGCAGACCATAACAGCCCTTGCGCGCGGCGCGTCCAGGGCGGCTCCACGAGCCTTGACGAGGCAGGCCGTGCGCCTTCCCCTGTCTTGACCTCGTAATTCAGACCGCGGTTTCTCAGACAGCGGTTTCCAGCAGCTCGACCGGATTGCCAAATTTTTCAGCCGCCGCCCTGACGGCCGGGTCGCGCAGTCCACATAAAAAACCGCCGTCGATCAGCGGCTCGTCCCCCACTGTCACCGTGCTGTCCAGCGCGACCAGATCCATGTGAACGGGCGGCTCTTCCCACTGAGGCATGGTGCGCAATATGTAGTCGCTTGGGCGGGCCAGATCAATGCCAAAGTGAAGCGCTCCCGGCGCGTTGGAGCCGGCGGGGTAAATCGTGTGGCGCGGCGCCTTCGGATTGAAACCGCAACCCAGCTCGATCAACCGGCCGCCCACCAGCATTTCGCGCAGGATGCCGGCTTCGCGGCATTCGCCCGTGACTTCCACGATGGTGTCACTTTCAAACCGGCAGCCTATGCGTCCCTCGAACGGTTTTTCAAATCCAACCGCCCACTGGGGGTAAAACGTGCCCGACATTGCGACAGGCGCCTGTGCGTCGTTACGATGCGCCGTGCGGTCCCACAGGTTGGGGCCATGGGTGGGCAGGTAATGCACATAGCAACCCGGCTCGTCGGCAAACATTTTGCCGCGCCAGCGGTTGTGGGCGAGCAGCAACTCGCGCATCTCGGGCGTGTATTGAATGGAAAAATCGCTGCCCCGCACATCTGAAAACTTTACCGTGAAATCCTGGCCGGCCGGATAACGCCTGGCTGTGGCGCGAATGATTTCGCCGATCAACTCCGCCGGAAAACGCGCCTGCGGTGTATGCAGCAGATCGAGATCGCGGAAATACGTGATCTTGACCCAGCGCTGGCCCGCCGCGCGCCGGGCAATAAAAAACGGATCGAAAATCGAACAGAACCAGGTCGACACCACAAAGTCGGCCTCGGCCACCAGCACCTTGACCGACTCGGGCACCTCGGTCACCTGACTGGTGGTTTCCATGTACTGCCGTACCGTCGCGCCACGCGCGCGCGCCAGGCCCATGACAGCATCGGCCACCCGCGTGTCGAGCAGTGGGTCGGTCAGCAACAGCACTTTGTCGCCCTGCCTGAAGGCAAAGGTGCGTTGAAAATTCTCCAGCGCGGCAAAATAATTTTTTGTCTGCGTGATGACGGGATTCAGGGGCTGCGGCAATCCAGCCAACAGGTCGCCCGCAGCGCGGCCGGAAGATGCGATTTCGGAGTAGGCAGGTTTCATGGCAATCAGGTCTGAACGGAATACAGGGAATCAATCAAGGAATCAATCAATCAAGGAATAAAGGCTCAGTCAAGCGCAGCGCCCGAACGTCTGACGGCATCGCCCCAGAGCATCCGGCTGCTGGCCATGTGCCGGGCCAGCTCTTCGGGTGTGCCGGGCGCCACTTCGGCCCCGCGCGACTGCAGCTGGTTGCGCAGTTCAGGGTCGGCCAGCGCTTTATGAATAGCCAGATTCAGGCGATCAACCACAGGCCGCGGCGTACCGGCCGGTACAAAGATCGCGTCCCAGGCGCTGACGTCCAGGCCCGGGAGACCCGACTCGGCCAGGGTGGGTAGATCGGGCCAGCCGGCAACGCGCGTGCCAGTGGTCACGGCCAGGGGCTTGACGCGCCCGCTTTTGGCCTGTGGCGCCGCATTGGGCATCACCTCAATCATCAGGTCCACCTGTCCACCGATCAGGTCGGTCATGGCCTGCGCACCGCCGCGGTAGGGAATATGGACGACAGCCAGTCCCGCACGGGATTTGTAGATTTCACCCGCGAGGTGTGAGGTGGTGCCATTGCCCGCGGAACCAAACGTGTATTTTCCGGGGTGGGCTTTGAGCAGCCGGGTGAGTTCGGCCATCGAGTTGACCTGCAGCGTGGGCCTGACCACCACCATGGCGGCAATGCGCGTGAGCTGGCTCACCGGTTCAAAATCGCGCACCGGATCAAACCCTGGCGACTTGTAGATGGCATGGTTGATGGCATGCGTACCGTTGGTGCCATACAGCAGGGTATAGCCATCAGCAGGGGCTTTCGCGGCGGTGACGCTGCCTACATTACCGCCCGCACCCCCCAGGTTTTCCACCACGATGGGCTGGCCAAGTTCTTTGGCGGCGCGCAGCATGACCAGGCGCGCCAGCGTGTCGCCACCACCACCGGCAGGAAACGGAACAATCAGCCTGATGGGCTTGTTGGGATAAGCGGCGACCGGCTGGCCCTGCACGGCAGGCACGAGCGTGGCCAGCGCCACACCACAGACCCAGGCCAGGCGGGTGATGGATTGGGTGATGGATTTGATTGGGAGTTGCAGCTGCTTGAAGTGGGGCGGGGTCATGGCGTCTTCCGAAAGGACTGGTAATCACTGGGCTGGGCCCAGGTGGGCACAAACTATTCTTAGTTACCTTATATTTTTGCATGCAATATCTGTGTTTTTATCCGGTTAAACCCTTATTTTCCGATTTATTGCATGCAATAATGCCTTCTTTCTTTTTCTTATCGGTATGGCGACTTCCGACCCACACACCACACCACACCACACTTTATGAAGGCCCGCCGATGTCATCCCAGATCGACTACACCACCCGTGAACTGAGGCGAAAAATCCTCAGTGGCGAGGTAGCCCCCGGGAATCGCATGGTTGAGCTGGAGCTGTCGGCGCAACTGGCGGTGTCGCGCACCCCGATCCGCATCGCGCTCGGCGAACTGGAAAAGGAAGGCTTGCTCGAGCGCCTGCCCACCCGCGGCTTTCGGGTTCGCCAGTTCACGGTAGACGAAATCGCCAACGCCGTCGATGTGCGTGGCGTGCTCGAAGGAATGGCCGCCAGAACGGTGGCCGAGCGCGGCCTGAAGGCCAGCGTCCGTGACGAATTGCAGGCCTGCGTGGACGAAGGCCGGCTGCTGCTGCAACACGCCCAAGCCGCCGGCCATGTCATTGATGCGGCCCGCTGGGTGCCCATGAATGCGCGGTTTCACAATGCATTGGTACAGGCCGCCGGCAACAGCACCCTCACCTCTGCGCTGGCCCATGTGAGCAAGACACCCATGGCCGGCGCCGGCGCCCTGAGCCTCAACGGCATGCTGCCGCTGCTTGAATTCGGGTTCATCGCGCGGGCGCAAAGCGACCATGAAGACGTACTGGCTGCGCTGCTCGCGGGTGAAGGCGGACGTGCCGAAGCCCTGATGCGCGAGCATGCCCACCGCAGCCGCGACAACAAGCGCGAACTGATCATGCGAATGCAAAACCCTTCACCCGGCTGAGCCCTGTGGGCAGCGACCCATTTTTCAGGCGTGAAGGGGCTTTGTTCGCATGGCGCGCACACGTCCAAACCGGGCACAAACCGGAACTTTTCCGCTGCCGCCCGCCTGGCAATTACAATTCCCGGCAGCCCCGCTGAAGCAGCGGATCAAGGATGGGCCACCCGGAACGGGGCCGCGCCCGCCACATCGCCAAAATTTCGGCCCTAAAACCGAATCCCTTGTCTTGAAAAGGGCTTTGTAACCCCCAGCTAACCCGCTTGTTAGCTTAAACCTTGTCTTCGAGCATGTCTGAAAATACCCAACCCGAGCAAAATCAACCACTTACCGGAGCTCCGAGTCCCGAAGAGCTGGAAGCCGCCCAAGCCGCCAACGAGTTTGATGCACTGACCCAAGCCCAGGCTGAACTGGCCACCCTGCAGGCCAAAAACACCGACCTGGCCGACAGCTACCTGCGCGCCAAGGCCGAGACGGAAAATGCCCGCCGCCGCGCTGAAGACGAAATTGCCAAGGCGCGCAAATTCGCCCTCGAAAGCTTTGCGGAAAGCCTGCTTCCCGTCATCGACAGCCTGGAGGCCGGCCTGGCGCACAAGGACGCCACGCCCGAACAGATCCACGAGGGTGCAAACGCCACGCTCAAGCAGCTCAAAACCGCCCTCGAGCGCAACAAGGTCGTGGAAATCAACCCCACCAGCGGCAGCCGGTTCGACCCTCACCAGCACCAGGCGATCAGCATGGTGCCGGCCGAGCAGGAAGCCAACACCGTGGTCAGCGTGCTGCAAAAAGGCTACCTGATTTCGGACCGCGTGCTGCGACCCGCCCTGGTCACCGTAACCGCGCCGAAATAAACGCATAAATCAGGCTGAAGCACTTGAACTCGCACAAGTTATCCACAAGTCATCAACATAGTCGTTCACACGGCTGAGCCATCAGCCACACCACTATCCAATCGTCAACGAATCAAAAAAGCAGGAGTAAATCATGGGAAGAATCATCGGCATCGACCTGGGCACCACCAACAGCTGCGTGTCCATCATGGAAGGCAACACGCCCCGCGTGATTGAAAACTCGGAGGGCGCGCGCACGACCCCGTCCATCGTCGCCTACCAGGAAGATGGCGAGGTGCTGGTGGGTGCGTCGGCCAAGCGCCAGGCGGTCACCAATGCCAAGAACACCTTGTACGCGATCAAGCGCCTGATCGGCCGCAAGTTTACCGAGAAGGAAGTCCAGAAGGACATCAACCTCATGCCCTACAAGATCGCGGCTGCCGACAACGGCGATGCCTGGGTCGAAGTGCGCGGCAAGCAGATCTCGGCCCAGCAGGTCAGCGCCGACATTCTGCGCAAAATGAAAAAGACCGCCGAAGATTACCTCGGCGAGCCCGTCACCGAAGCCGTGATCACGGTGCCGGCCTATTTCAACGACGCGCAGCGCCAGGCCACCAAAGACGCCGGTCGCATTGCCGGCCTGGAAGTCAAGCGCATCATCAACGAGCCCACCGCTGCAGCCCTGGCCTTCGGACTGGACAAGCAGGAAAAGGGCGACCGCAAGATTGCCGTGTATGACCTGGGCGGCGGTACCTTCGACATCTCCATCATCGAAATTGCCGACGTTGACGGTGAAAAACAGTTTGAAGTGCTGTCCACCAATGGCGACACCTTCCTGGGCGGTGAAGACTTCGACCAGCGCATCATCGACCACATCATTGCCGAGTTCAAAAAAGAGCAAGGCGTGGACCTGAGCAAGGACGTGCTGGCCCTGCAGCGCCTGAAGGAGGCTGCCGAGAAAGCCAAAATCGAGCTGTCCAACAGCGCGCAGACCGACATCAACCTGCCCTACATCACCGCCGATGCCTCAGGCCCCAAACACCTGAACATCAAGCTGTCCCGCGCCAAGCTGGAAGCCCTGGTGGAAGAGCTGCTCGAGCGCACCCTTGCGCCCTGCCGTACCGCCATCAAGGATGCGGGCGTGTCGATTTCCGACATCCACGACGTGATTCTGGTCGGCGGCCAGACGCGAATGCCCAAGGTGCAGGAAATGGTCAAGGCGTTGTTTGGCAAGGAGCCGCGCAAGGACGTGAACCCCGACGAAGCCGTGGCCGTGGGTGCCGCGATTCAAGGCCAGGTGCTGTCGGGCGACCGCACCGACGTGTTGCTGCTCGACGTTACCCCGCTCTCCCTCGGTATCGAAACCATGGGCGGCGTGATGACCAAGATGATCAAGAAAAACACGACCATCCCGACGAAGTTTGCACAGACTTTCTCGACGGCTGAAGACAACCAGCCTGCCGTGACCATCAAGGTGTTCCAGGGCGAACGTGAAATCGCCTCGGGCAACAAGGCCTTGGGCGAATTCAACCTCGAAGGCATTCCGCCGGCAGCGCGCGGCACGCCGCAAATTGAAGTGTCCTTCGACATCGACGCCAACGGCATCCTGCACGTCGGCGCCAAGGACAAGGGCACCGGCAAGGAAAACAAGATCACCATCAAGGCCAACTCCGGTTTGTCTGAAGCCGAGATCCAGCAGATGGTGAAGGATGCCGAACTGAACGCCGAAGAAGACAAGAAAAAAGTCGAGTTCGTGCAGGCCAAGAACAACGCCGAAGCCATGGTGCACAGCGTGCGCAAATCGCTGGGCGAGTATGGCGACAAGCTGGAAGCCGGCGAGAAGGAAAAAATCGAGGCCGCCATCAAGGACATGGAAGAAGCACTCAAGGGCGACGACAAGGCCGCCATTGAAGCGAAGAACACGGCCCTGATGGAAGCCAGCCAGAAGCTGGGCGAAAAAATGTACGCCGACATGCAGTCATCCCAGGCAGCTGGCGCTGAGGCAGCGGCAGGCGGGGCAGGTGCCGAGCAGGCCCATGCCAAACCGGCCGACGACAACGTGGTGGACGCCGAAGTCAAGGAAGTCAAAAAGGGCTGAGAAGAAACAAGACCTGACGACAGGCGGCCCTGAATTGGCGCGATAACTGCATGCTGCAAGGCGGAAACCAGGAGCAATCCCGGATTTCCGCTTTTGCGTTTTCGGCCCATTCATGCAGCGTCAACCGATTCCGGCTTCTGTCTCGTTTGCCTCGTCCGCTGCGTTTGTGCACCGTTGTTTTGTGCCCTGTTGTTTTGTGCACTGTTGTGATTGACAGCCCAAGAACCCTGTTAACGAAGATTTCCTGACCCACCTGCCATGGCCAAAAAAGATTATTACGACACGCTGGGCGTCCCCAAGAACGCCAGTGACGACGACATCAAGAAAGCGTATCGCAAGCTCGCGATGAAGCACCATCCTGACCGCAACCAGGGTGACACCAAGATTTCCGAAGAAAAATTCAAGGAAGCCAAAGAGGCCTACGAGGTACTTTCCGACGAAAACAAACGCATGGCCTACGACCAGTACGGCCATGCGGGTGTGGACCCCAATATGCGGGGCGGCGGCCCTGGTGCTGAAGGTTTTGGTGGCTTTGCCGAGGCGTTCGGCGACATCTTCGGCGATGTGTTCGGTGGCCAGCGCGGCGGGCATCAACGCGGCGGCCGCCAGGTGTACCGTGGCGGCGACCTGAGCTACGCGATGGAAATCACACTGGAAGAAGCAGCGCATGGCAAGGAAGCCCAGATCCGCATTCCCAGCTGGGACGACTGCAACACCTGCCACGGTTCGGGCGCCAAGCCCGGCACCAAAGTGGTGACCTGCACGACCTGTCATGGCCATGGCGTGGTGCAGATGCGCCAGGGATTTTTCAGCGTGCAGCAGACCTGCCCGCAATGCAAGGGCACGGGTAAATTGATTCCCGAACCCTGCGTGGCCTGCCACGGCGTTGGCAAGACCAAGAACAACAAAACGCTGGAAGTCAAAATCCCGGCGGGCATCGATGACGGCATGCGCATCCGTTCCACCGGCAACGGCGAACCGGGCACCAATGGCGGCCCGCCCGGTGACCTGTATATTGAAATCCGGATCAAGAAGCACGAGATTTTTGAGCGCGACGGTGACGACCTGCACTGCGCGGTGCCGATCAGCTTCACCACCGCGGCATTGGGCGGAGAGATCGAAGTGCCCACATTGGCTGGCAAGGCCGCGATTGACATTCCGGAAGGCACCCAGGCCGCCAAGCAGTTCCGGCTGCGCGGCAAGGGCATCAAAGGGGTGCGCTCCAGCTATCCCGGGGACCTGTACTGCCACATCACGGTAGAGACGCCGGTGAAGCTCACAGAGCACCAGCGCAAGCTGCTGAAGGAACTCGACGAATCGCTGAAAAAAGGCGGCGCCAGGCATTCGCCCAGCGAAGAGGGCTGGGCCGACAAGCTGAAGAATTTCTTCAGCGCCTGATCCATCGCCCATCGCCGGCGCGACCCGGGCGTCGGCTGCAGCGCTGACTTCAGCCGCCCCCGCCCTACCCCATCCACATGCCGGACTTGTTCCGGCATTTTTCATGGGGTCTCCTGCGAATGCGTATCCGCGTATCTGCATGTGTATCTGCAACGCCTTGTGACTGTCACACCGCTGTCGTCATACCGCGCCTACGATCGCCTTTTTAACCAGGGAAGGACGTCATGGCGATATCGACCAAAATTCACACACGGCAATACATCGGCTGGCTCACACTGGCAGGCGCCAGCGTCATGCTGGGCGCCTGCAGCATGCCGGGCACACACCCCAGCGCCGGCCCGCCCACACTCGATGGCAGGGCGCCTCTGGTGATTGCCCACCGCGGCGCGTCGGGCTATGTACCGGAAGAAACGCTGGAAGCCTACGTGCGCGCCATTGAACTCGGCGCCGATGTGATCGAGATGGACCTGGTCTCGACCAAAGACGGCGTACTGATCACCCGCCATGACCCCAACCTGGCCATCAGCACCGACGTGGCCAAGCACCCCGAATTTGCCTCACGCAAAAAGACTATCCAGGTGGACGGCGAGACGCAGACCGGCTGGTTCAGCAACGACTTCACGCTGGCCGAAATCCGGACGCTGGGCGCCATCTCGACCGATGCCGAGCGCCCCCAGCAGTTCAACGGCCAGTACAAGGTGCCGACCTTCCAGGACGTGGTGGATCTGGCCAAAGCCCAATCCATCAAGACCGGCCGCACGATTGCGGTCTATCCGGAAACCAAAAATCCGACCTATTTCCGCGAACTGGGCCTGCCGCTGGAAGACAAGCTGATCGCCATCATCAACACCGCAGGCTGGAACAGCAAGACGGCCCCCATCTTCGTGCAGTCGTTTGAACCGGGCAGCCTGAAGTACATGAAGAGCAAGGGCCTGAACACGCGCCTGATCCAGCTCATCGACGGCGATGGCGTTGACATGAAGACCGGCACCGTCACCTTTGCCGTACCGAGCGACCGCCCTTATGACTGGACCAAGGCGGGCGACAAGCGCTTTTTTGACGCCATGGTCACGCCTGCGGGCCTGGCCGAGATCAAGACCTATGCCGACGGCATCGGCCCCTGGAAGCGTTTCATCATCGGCATCAAGGGCACGATGGGCGCGAACGGCAAGGCAATGGACATCAATGGCGACGGCAAGGTCAACGATGCCGATGCCAGCTCAACCCAGGCCACCAGCCTCATTGCAGACGCCCACAAGGCCGGCCTGTTTGTCCATCCCTTCACCTTCCGCAACGAGTCGCGCCGCCTGGCTGCCGACTACAAGGGTGATGGCGCCAACGAGTACCTGGCCTATTACCAGCTCGGCGTGGACGGCGTGTTCACCGACTTCACCGACACCGCCATCGCCGCGCGTACGCAATACCTGAAAGAAGCCGGCCGGTAAGAACCTGCTTACGATCTAAACGGGGCCGCGCAAGCACCTTCTCGGGATGGGATGCAAGGCGCGGTGCGCCGCCCATAGCTTGGGCTATGGGTAAGCGCCGCAACGCCGCAGACCGCCCGAGAAGGCGCTTGCCCTTCGGGTTGGGGTGACGCAAACGCGGTCGCGTTTGCATCCCCATGGGGGCAGCCGCACGACGCACAGCCGGCCGGCTGTGCGGTCGGGCGATTGAGCCACCCAGACCCTTGCATGGGCATTAGCCCCATGCGGCGGTCCCGGGCGGCCCACTCATCCCGATTGCATCCCAACGCGGCCTCGTTTAGATCGTAAACAGGTTCTCAGGCCCGCCCCGACCGGCAAGCCTTTTTGCTTGCCGGCCCTCTCATCGATGGCCGCCTGCGCTCCCTTTCCGGGAGCCAGGCGGCATTTCTTTTTTGAGGGCCGGCGCCGCCCCGGGTTTTCTCAAAATGAAACACCTTTCAGGCCCCGGGCCGGGGGACTGGCTTATAGTGCCTTACGCACTGCAACGCCCCTCCGCCCACCCCCAACGCAAGCCCCATCACCATGAAAACCAAAGCCGCCGTTGCCTGGAAATCAGGCCAGCCCCTCACCATTGAAACCGTCGACCTCCAAGGCCCGAAGTTCGGCGAGGTGCTGGTCGAGATCAAGGCCACCGGCATTTGCCACACCGATTACTACACGCTGTCGGGTGCCGACCCGGAGGGCATCTTCCCGGCCATCCTGGGCCACGAAGGCGCGGGCATCGTGGTGGATGTCGGCCCGGGCGTGACCACGCTCAAGAAGGGCGACCACGTCATTCCGCTGTACACGCCGGAATGCCGCCAGTGCAAGTTCTGCCTCTCGCGCAAAACCAATCTGTGCCAGCTGATCCGCGGCACCCAGGGCAAGGGCCTGATGCCCGACGCCACCAGCCGCTTCAGCCTGGACGGCCAGCCCATCTTCCACTACATGGGTACTTCCACCTTCAGCAACTACACCGTCGCCCCCGAGATCTCGCTGGCCAAAATCCGCGAGGATGCACCGTTTGACAAGGTCTGCTACATCGGCTGCGGCGTGACCACCGGCATAGGCGCGGTGATCTTCACGGCCAAGGTGGAAGCCGGCGCCAACGTGGTGGTGTTCGGCCTAGGCGGCATCGGCCTGAATGTGATCCAGGGCGCGAAGATGGTGGGCGCCGACAAGATCATTGGTGTGGACCTGAACCCGGCGCGGGAAGCCATGGCCCGCAAGTTCGGCATGACCCACTTCCTGAACCCGAAAGACCATGAAAATATTGTCGATGCCATCGTGCAACTGACCGACGGCGGTGCCGACTACAGCTTTGAATGCATTGGCAACACGAAAGTCATGCGGCAGGCGCTGGAGTGCACCCACAAGGGCTGGGGCCGCAGCATCATCATCGGCGTGGCCGAGGCCGGTGCGGAAATCAGCACGCGCCCCTTCCAGCTGGTCACCGGCCGCAAGTGGGAGGGCTCGGCCTTCGGCGGCGCGCGTGGCCGCACCGACGTGCCGAAGATCGTCGACTGGTACATGGAGGGCAAGATCAACATCGACGACCTGATCACCCACACCATGCCGCTGGAAGACATCAACAAGGGTTTCGACCTGATGAAGCGCGGCGAGTCGATCCGGGGAGTGGTGCTCTATGAATGAAAACGCTCTGGGCAGCCTGCGCCGCGTGCAGGCCGGCGTACTCAATGTCGCCTTCCATGAAAGCGGGCCGTCCGACGGGCCACCGGTGCTGCTGCTGCACGGCTTTCCCTACGACGTGCAGTCCTACGTCGAGGTGGCGCCGCAGCTCGCGGCCGAGGGCTGCCGCGTCGTCGTGCCCTACCTGCGCGGCTTCGGCCCGACCCAGTTCGCCGATGCAAACACGCCGCGCTCGGGCGAGCAGGCCGCGATCGGTGCCGACGTGCGGGACTTGCTCGATGCGCTGGTCATCCCGCGCGCGGTGCTCGCAGGCTACGACTGAGGCGGAACCGCAGCTTGCGTGGCCGCGGCACTGTGGCCCGAGCGCTGCGCCGGCCTGATCTCGGTCAACAGCTACAAGATCCAGAACATCGCCGCTGCGAAACAGCCCATTGCGCCGGAAAACGAGGCGCGGTACTGGTACCAGTACTACTTCCATGCCGAACGCGGCCGCGCCGGGCTGGCGCAGAACCGGCGCGCGCTGTGCAAGCTGCTGTGGCGCATGTGGTCGCCGATCTGGCCCTTCGACGACGCGACCTACGAGCGCAGCGCAGCCGCCTTCGACAACCCCGATTTCGTCGACATCGTGATCCACTCCTACCGCCATCGCCATGGGCTGGTGGCCGGCGATCCGGCGTACGCGGCTTTGCAAGCCCGCCTCGCTGAGCTGCCGGACATCAGCGTGCCGAGCATCACCTTCGACGGCACCGATGACGGCGTGATGCCGGTCGGCGGCACCGCCGACCTCGGCCACCATTTCATCGGCCGGCACGAGCATCGCGTCGCGCAGGGCGCCGGCCACAACCTGCCGCAGGAAAAACCGCAGGCCTTTGTCGATGCCGTGCGCGACCTCGTGCATGGCAACATCGGCCAATGACCGACAGCCTGAAGACCCTCTCCGAACACCGCTGCTTCGGCGGCACGCAAAGCTTTTACGAGCGCGCCTCGCGCGAGATCGGCCTGCCGATGCGCTTCTCGGTGTTCCTGCCGCGCGAGGCGCAACAGGGCCCGGTGCCGGCCCTGATATACCTCGCGGGCCTGACCTGCAACGAGGAGACCTTCATGGTCAAGGCCGGCGCGCAGCGCATGGCGGCCGAGCTGGGCCTGGCGTTGATCGCGCCCGACACCAGCCCGCGCGGCGCCAACGTACCGGGCGAAACTGCTAATTGGGACCTGGGTGTCGGGGCCGGCTTTTACCTGGATGCCACGCAGGCGCCGTGGGCCACCCATTACCGCATGGAGAGCTATCTCACGGCAGAATTGCTGCCGCTGCTGACCAGCGCCCTGCCGCTGGACGCGGACCGCATCGGTATCTTCGGCCATTCCATGGGCGGCCACGGCGCCCTGACGCTGGCACTCAGGCACCGCGATCTTTTCAGGTCGGTGTCGGCTTTCGCCCCCATCTGCGCTCCCAGCCAGTGCCCGTGGGGACGCAAGGCCTTCACGGCTTACCTCGGTGCCGATGAGTCCGGCTGGGCCCGGCACGATGCGACGGCGCTCATGGGCAGCCTGCGTACCGCCCCTACCGCCCCTTACCCCGGCGGCATCCTGATTGACCAGGGCCTGGCCGACAAATTCCTGGCCGAGCAGTTGCACCCGCAGCTGTTTGAAGCCGCCTGTACATCTGCGGGACAGCCGCTGACCCTGCGCCGGCACCCGGGCTACGACCACGGTTATTACTTCATTGCCTCCTTCATGGCCGACCACCTGAAACACCATGCCGGCCAGCTACTGCCTTGACCCTGACCGGCCCCAAGCATTTCTTGGGTACTTTCCAGGCACCTTCCGGGCATCTTCGGCTCCTTCCGACGTCTCTGAGCCTCTCTTAAGCGTCTCTTAAGTCGCCCAAAATACACTGCGGCGCTATGCCGCTGCTCTCCCTCCCCTCGGGCTCTGCGTCTGCGTTCAGTCCGGTGTCCAGGTCAATGCCTGCAAACGCCGCCCCCTCGCGCGCGGGTATCCGGCCGCTGTGGATGGTCATCCTGTCCAGCCTCTGGATCGCCACCGTTTGCAACATCGCACTGTGGCGTGAGCTCGCGCGCTTGCCCGACCTGAGCAGGGGCGAGGTTCTCACCATCAGCCTGGCGCTGGCGCTGGTGATCGCGCTGTCGACAGCCGCATTGCTCAGCCTGCTGGCCTGGCGCTGGACCCTGAAGCCGGCCATCACGCTCTTTCTGGTGTCTGCCGCCCTGGGCGCCTACTTCATGCTGGCCTATGGCGTGGTCATCGACAAGACCATGATGGTCAACCTGCTGCAAACCGATGTGCGCGAAACACGCGACCTGCTGAACTGGCACCTGCCGGCGACTGTGCTGGCACTGGCGGGTTTGCCCGGCTATTTCCTGTGGCGGCAAAAAATCCGGACGCAAAGCCCCGCGCGTCAGCTGCTGTCCAACGCCATGACCCTGGTCACCGCATGCGCCGTGCTGGTGCTCGTTGTGATGCTCTTCTTCCAGAGCATCGCTTCGGTCATGCGCAACTACACGCATGTGCGCTACCTGATCAATCCACTCAATTCCTTTTACGCACTGGGAAGGGTTGCAGCCCAGCCCTTCCAGCGCAATGAATCCATCGTCTTGCCCCTGGGCGAGGACGCAAGGCTCGCTGCCAGCGACACGGCCACCACCAAACCGCCGCTGTTGCTGCTGGTGCTGGGTGAAACCGCACGCAGCGGCAATTTCGCGATCAATGGCTATCGGCGCGCCACCACACCGGAGCTGGCCCGGGAAAACATTGCCAGCCAGCGCAACGCCTGGTCCTGCGGCACCAGCACAGCGGCTTCGGTGCCCTGCATGTTTTCCAACTTCGGGCGCGAAGCTTACGACTCACGGCCGGCCAATTACGAAGGCCTGCTCGACGTCCTGCAGCATGCCGGCTTGGCCGTGCTCTGGATTGACAACCAGTCGGGCTGCAAGGGGGTATGCGACAGGGTCGCCAGCGTGGACACCGCCAACCTGAAAGTGCCCAGCCTGTGCGACGGCGGGGAATGCTTTGATGAGGTGATGCTGCAAAACATTGATGAACGCATCGCTACCCTGCCCGCAGAACGCAGGGCCAGGGGTGTGGTTGTGGTGATGCACCAGATCGGCGGCCACGGCCCGGCTTACTACCAGCGTTCACCACCGGCCTTCAAAAAATTCTTGCCCGAATGCATTAACAACGCCCTGCAAAGCTGCGGACGCGATGAACTGATGAATGCCTATGACAACAGCGTTGTCTACGCCGACCATCTGCTTGGGTCCGCCATTCGGTGGCTCAAAACGCAGGAGGCGCACAACTCGCCCGCCATGCTGTATGTGGCCGACCACGGCGAGTCCCTGGGCGAAAACAACCTCTACCTGCACGGCATGCCCTACGGGATGGCGCCCGACGTGCAAAAGCGCGTGCCCTGGATCACCTGGCTGTCACCGGAATTCGAACAGCGCAGCAGTATCACCACAGCCTGCCTCAAGCAGCAGCTCGATGCGCCGGTGAGCCATGACAATTACTTTCACTCGGTGCTGGGCCTGATGAAGGTGCAGACCAGCGTCTACCAGCCCGCGCTCGATATCTATGCCGGCTGCGCCAACCGTGGTCCCGGCAGTGTGCACGCGCAGACGTTGCGCACTAACTCGTCCTGATTCGTCCTGACGAATCATCCTGGCGCGGCATAGGGTTTTTAGGCCAGCAGCAGCCGCTTGTTGCGCATTTATTTAATATTCATTTTCATCTCAACTAAAAATACATTATTCAAATGAAGAATATGAATATCCGCAAAGCGCTCGCCTCCACACTTCTTGTCACCTTGGCCCTGGGCGCCAGCATTGCCAGCGCCGCCGATTTGCTGGACACCGTGAAGCAGCGCGGCACGCTGAAAGTGGCGCTGGAAGGCACTTACCCGCCTTTCAACTACAAGGAAAACGACAAGCTCGCCGGTTTTGAAGTGGAGCTTGCCAATGCGCTGGCGCAAAAGCTCGGCGTCAAAGCCGAATTCACCACCAGCGAGTGGAGCGCCATCCTCGCAGGCTTGCAGGCCGGCAAATACGATGTGGTCATCAACCAGGTCGGGATCACCGACAAGCGCAAGGAAACCTTTGATTTCTCCGAGCCCTACACCATTTCCAGCCCGCAGCTGATCATCCGCAAGGACGAAAAGCGCGTCTTCAAGACGCTGGCTGACCTCAAGGGCAAAAAGCTCGGCTTGGGCCAGGGCACCAACTTTGCCGACATGGCCAAGAAGGTTGGCGACATCGACATCAAAACCTATCCCGGCGCGCAGGAATACCTGCAGGACCTGGCCTTGGGCCGCATCGACGCGGCGCTGAACGACAGCCTGCTGATTCCCTATATCGTCAAGCAGACCAAGCTGCCCCTCAAGCCCGGTGCGCCCGTGGGCGAGCTGGAGAAATCTGGCATTCCTTTCGTCAAGAACAACCCCAAGTTCAAGACCGCCATCGACAAGGCGCTGGCTGATCTGCAGGCAGACGGCAGCTTCGCCAAAATTTCGAACAAATGGTTTGACCGTGACGTGAGCAAACCACCCGTGGCCAAGTAAGCCCCTGCAAGATCCCATCAGAACCCAGTAACATTCATTCAGCGTGCGCTCCGAGCGCACCCAATGTCTGAAGCACCCCGGCATGATGCCGGGGTTTTTATTTGCGGAGACTGCCATGGACTTGACTGCTGTGACCCAGCTGCTGGGGGACGCTTTACCACTGATGCTCAAGGGCGCGGCATGGACGCTGCTGCTGGCCGTGGCGTCGGTTTTTTTTGGTGCCGTCATCGGCACCTTTGTGGCCATCACACGGCTGGCGAAGATGCCCGGCCTGGCGCAGTTTGCCGCGCTGTATGTCAGCTGCATGCGCGGCACGCCGCTGCTGGTGCAGCTGTTTGTGATTTACTTCGGCCTGCCCAGCATTGGTATCCAGTTCGACCCGATCACGGCGGGCATCCTGGGGTTGAGCCTCAACGTCGGCGCTTACCTGTCGGAAACGATTCGTGGGGCGATCAATGGTGTGGAGCACGGGCAGTGGAATGCCGCCCGCAGCCTGGGCCTCACACAGGCGCAAACGCTGCGCTACGTCATCGGCCCGCAAGCCCTGCGGCTGGCCGTTCCCAGCCTGTCCAACAGCCTGATCAGCCTGATCAAGGACACCTCGCTGGTCTCGGTGATTGCCGTGGGCGAACTGATGCTGGCCACCAAGGAAGTCATTGCCACCACCTTCCAGCCCTTCCCGCTGTACCTGGCGGCGGCTGCGATTTACTGGGCCATGAGCGCATCGTTTGAAACGCTGCAGAAAAAGCTGGAAGTGCGGCTGAACCGCAGCTACCTGCGCTAGCGTGGCGCCGGGGTGCCGGGCGGATCGGCATCAGCAGCCGGCCCGGCCTGAATCCATACCTCGGTGCCGGGCTCCACGAGGTCGAACAGTTCCATGATGTCCGCGTTTCTCATGCGCACGCAACCGTGAGACAAGGGCTCGCCCATGGGCAGGCCGTCCGGGCATCCGTGGATGTAGATGTACCGGCGCATGGTGTCGACCGCGCCAAAGCGGTTCTTGCCCGGCTCGCGGCCGCAGAGCCAGAGAATGCGGGTCAGGATCCAGTCCCTGTCCGGATTCGCCTCGGCCAGCCCTGCTGAAAACATCTCCCCCGTGGGTCTGCGTGCGACAAAAACTGTCCCTGCCTCGCAGCCCGCGCCTATCTTTGCCCGAATGACGTGAGCGCCCCGCGGCGTGCAGGCGCTGCCTTCCAGTTCGCCGGGGCCGTTCCTGGCGGTCGATACCGGATACGCGCGCACAAGCACACCGCCACAGTAGAGGCGCAGCGCCTGGTCGTGAAGGCTGACAAGGATTCGAAGGCTTTCCACGTGTCGTGTCACATCACAACCTGCGCAAGCTTGTCGGGGTGCTGCCCGGCAATGCGCTTTCAGGTTTCATTGAGCAAACCGTCCTTGAGCGCCTGTTCCTGGTTCGCAAAAATGGCCATGGCCGTCGCCATGCGCTTGAACCCGAGCTTGCGGTAAAACGGCTCCTTGCCGGGCACCGCGTACAGGATGACCTTCTTGTGGCCTTTGGAAAGCCGCACCAGCGCCGCAACCATCTCTTTGCCCAAGCCGGAACCCTGCCGCTCCGGCGCTACCGCGATGTCGCAGATGTAAGAGCAGTCCTTGCCGTCCGCCACGGCGCGGCCGGCGGCAATCAGCGTGCCGGCGTCATACACAAAGCACTTGAACATGCTGTTGGAAAACACGACCTGAAGGTCGGCCGGTTTCTTCTCGCCCAGAGGCGCCACCCGGTAAAGGTTGGAGAGCGCTTCCCAGTCCTCCCCATGCATGCCTTCCGATGAATACTTCCACTCGAGCGCCAAGGTGAACTCCTTTTACTTTCAAACGGTGGCGTGCCCTGCAGGCCAGGTCGGCCAAACGCACGCTGCTTTTTCAGACACTTTTTGGACTATAGCCCGCGCACCGAATTGCCGGCGCGCCGCCTCAAAACAGGCTGCCCTGCCCCGCCGCCCCCGGCGGCCTGAACTGGCTCAAATCCAGTTCAATGCGCTGGCGGTTAAAGCCCAGCCGGCTGCAGGTTTTCTCAAAACGCTGGCGTATCAGGTCGGCCCACAGGCCCGCACCCTTCATGCGCGAAGCGAAATCGCTGTCATAGTCCTTGCCGCCGCGCATCTCGTGAATGCGCGCCATGATGCGTGAGGCACGCTGTGGGTAGTGCAGCTCCAGCCACTCCTTGAAGATAGGCGCGACCTCCCATGGGAGGCGAATGACGGTGTAGAACGCGGTGCGCGCGCCCGCTTGCCAGGCGGCCGTGAGCACCTGCTCCATGTCGTCATTGACAAAGGGAATCTGCGGCGCCACGCTCACGCCCACCGGCACGCCTTCGGCGGCGAGCCTCTCGATGGTGCGCAGCCGGCGGTGTGGCGCTGCGGCGCGCGGCTCCAGCTTGCGTGCCAGTTCGCCGTCCAGCGTGGTGATGGTCACATAGACGGCAGCCAGCCGATCGGCCGCCATGGGCACGATCAAATCGAGGTCTCGTTCGACACCGCTGGATTTGGTGACCAGTGAAAACGGATGGCGCGCCTCCTGCAGGACTTCGATCACGCCTCGTGTGAGCCGCAGTTCGCGCTCCACGGGCTGGTAGCAGTCTGTCGCCGAACCGATGTTGAGCAGTTTGGGCACGTAGCTGCGTTTGCCGAGGTCGGCTCGCAGCACCGCGGCAATGTTGCGCTTGGCGATGATCTTCGTCTCAAAGTCCAGGCCGGGCGAAAGGTTGAGGTAGCTGTGCGTGGGCCGCGCATAGCAATAGACGCAGCCATGCTCGCAGCCCCGGTAGGGGTTCAGGCCGTAGTCGAAGAAGATGTCGGGAGAATCGTTGTGCGAAATGGCGCTGCGGGCGTCTTCCATCATCACTTCCGTCTCAATACGCGGAACCTCGCCGATCACATCGCCGGTTGCATCGCCTGTTGCATCTTGCAAGGTGCCCCAGCCATCGTCGTAGGCATCGCGCGCATTTTTCTCGAACCGGTGTGCAATGCGCGTGGCGCTGCCCCGGCCCTTGATGGCATGGAGGGGGATTTTGACCTCGGTCATGGGACTCAAACGGCCTGGCTGGCCGTGTTTTTGGCGTCAATAAACAAGCACTTGGGCAGCTGGATAAATACTGTATTTATGTACAGTATATTGAATTCTCTGCCAGCCGGCAAGCGGCCTGCAGCCCGCCTGGAGCGGTTTCATAATGCTGATTTGTACCGGAGGTTCACATGGCTCATGTACTGGCAAAACTGCGCGGCGCCCGGCTGGCGGATGTGAAGGCGCAGCTCGACAAGGATGCAGCCAGCCATGCCGAGCAGGGCATGTACCTGGAGCACCTGTGGCAAAACGCCGAAGATCCCGCCGAGGTTTTGTTTCTTTTTCAGGTGACGGACCTCGACCACTGCCGGCAACTCGTGAAAACAACCCACGCGCAGGCCCGGCAGCAAGATCCGGCTGCGCACCTGCCCGAGATGACCTTTCTGGCGGGCCTGTAAACCCCGCGGTCGCGGCGGGGAAAGCGGATGACAGGACAATTGCCCATGCATTCACTTTTTGGCCACCAACCATGACCAAGCGCCCCGAAAACGTCCACGACCGCTACCACGCCCATGTTTATTTTGGCCCCGCCACCGTGGCGCAGGCCCGAGCGCTGTGCGAGCAGGCAGGTGAGCTGTTCGGGGTGGCCGTCGGCCGTGTGCATGAACGTGAGATTGGACCGCACCCGCACTGGAGCTGCCAGCTGGCATTTGACCGTGTCCAGTTTGAGCGCCTGATCCCGTGGCTGGAGCAACACCGCAACGGGCTTGATGTGTTCGTGCATGGCGTCACGGGCGATAACCTGGCCGATCACACGACCCATGCCTCATGGCTGGGCGAGCCCTCTGAATTGAAGCTGGACATGTTCAGGCGTTGAGCGGAGAGCCGGAAATGCAATTGCTATTGATTTGACAGCGCTGCGGCCGATGCGAAAGACTGCGGTTTTTTATACGCTGCTGGCCCTCACCCCAACCCTCTCCCAAAGGGCGAGGGAGCGAGAAAAAGCCTCAGATGCGGGAGTTATGGTGAAAGGGGTCGCGCCTTGACCGCGCCGCGTGCAGGTAGCTGGCGGGATTCAACGCTTCTGTACAGCACCGCGCCCGCCAGCAGAGACAGCAGGAAAGCGATAAACAAGCCCAGCGTGTTGGCGATCAACTGGGTCGGCCAGAAATAATTCACCACGGCATTGACCAGCAGGCACACCGGGAAGTGAATCAGAAACACCGAGTACGAGATCTGGCCAAGCTGCAACAGCCAGCGGGGCTCCCGCCATTGCCGGGAAACAGCGCTTGTTTGCAGCCACACCAGGCCCAGCGCCACCACCAGCGCCAGGGCAATACGGCCCCTGAAATCAAGCAGCAAAGCCGCCACGCCGAGCAGGACAATGGCCAACAGCCACTGCGCCTGTTGGGCCTTGCCTGCCACCCGCGACGCCCAGAAAGCCAGCATGCCCAGGGCGTAAGAGCCGAGAAAATACAGCGCTGTGACGTCCAGCCCGGCGTGGCGGTTGAAGAAGAACAGCGACGCCGCTCCCAGCAACAGCATCAGGCCCACGCCGAGGTGCGCAGGCGTCTGCGACCAGCGCTGCTGCAGCCTGCGTGCAAAAGCGAACACCAGCACGCTGCTGACGAACAGCTGAAAATCGATCGCCACGTACCAGACACCCGCCGACAGGGCCTCCTGGCCCAGCACATCCTGCAGCAGCAGCACGTGGGCGACCACCTGCAGCAAACTCGGCGCAGCAGGCACAGACGGGTGCGCAAACCACGGCCGCACCAACGCGGCCACCAGCACGCACACAGCCAGCGCCACCAGATAGGGCGGCACCAGCCGGCGGTATCGGCGAAGCATCAGCCGGCCCGGTTGCGAGAAAACCGCGCTGCCCTCGGGTGCCAGCGAACTGGCAGCCAGAAAGCCGCCCACCACCAGGAACACCTGCACCGCCATGCGGCCATAGTCGTAAAGCCAGCCTATCAGGCCCGGCACCGCCGTGTGAACCACGTCCGACATCGGCCCATAAAAAGCCAGGTGGTGCCAGACGATCAGTGCGCAGGCAATGCCCTTGAGGGTATCAATACCGTGCAGACGCTGGTCGGTTGAACGCATGAAGGCCGGGATGAACGCCAGCGAGCGTGACGGGGACTAGAGCGCCAGCCGAATGCGCGCTTCTTCGTACTCGCGCTTGAGCTGGGCGACGAAACCGGCGGCGCTCTGCACTTTGCTGACCGGTCCGATGCCCTGGCCGCAACCCCAGATGTCCTTCCAGGCCTTGGACTTGTCGCCGCCAAAGTTCATCTTGCTCGCATCGCTCTCGGGCAGGTTCTCGGGGTCCATGCCCGCGGCGCGAATCGACGGGGCCAGGTAGTTGCCGTGCACGCCGGTAAAAAGGTTGCTGTAAATGATGTCGTCAGAATTGCCTTCGACGATCGCCTGCTTGTAGGCGTCGGAGGCCCGGGCTTCTTCCGTGGCGATAAACGCCGAACCGATGTACGCAAAATCGGCGCCCATGGCGCGCGCGGCCAGCACTGCGCCACCGGTGGAGATGGAGCCCGACAGCGCCAACGGGCCGTCAAACCACTGCCGAATTTCCTGGATCAGGGCGAACGGGCTCTTGACGCCCGCATGGCCACCGGCGCCGGCCGCCACGGCGATCAGGCCATCCGCACCTTTTTCAATCGCCTTGCGCGCATGCTTGTTGTTGATGATGTCGTGCAGCACCACGCCGCCGTAGCTGTGGGCTGCGGCGTTGATGTCTTCGCGCGCGCCCAGGCTGGTGATGTAGATGGGCACCTTGTACTTCACGCACAGCGCCATGTCGTGCTCCAGCCGGTCGTTGGACTTGTGCACGATCTGGTTGATGGCAAACGGCGCGGCGGGCTTGTCGGGATTCGCCTTGTTGTACGCCGCCAGGGTCTCGGTGATCTCGGCCAGCCAGTCCTCGAGCTGCGCGGCAGGACGTGCATTGAGCGCGGGCATGGCGCCGACCACGCCGGCCTTGCATTGCTCGATCACCAGCTTGGGGTTGCTGATGATGAACAGCGGCGAACCGATGATGGGCAGCGGCAGATTGTTCAGCGGCGCGGGGAGTCTGGACATGGCGTCTTTCAACAGGTCAGTGAAGCAGAAATATTAAAAAAACAGGTCTCTGGCCCATTGAAAACAGTCGAGAAACAGGCAAGAAACAGGCGCAGATAGCTATCACATTAATAGCGTGATAGCGTAATAGCGATTGAGGTTTTAAAACGCTTCCAGCGCCAGTGCAGTCACGCAGTCCGCACCTTCAACAATGCTGTCGCGCACACCGGGAGCCTTGGTCAGCAGGTGGTCGGCATAAAAACGGGCGGTGGTGATTTTGGCCTTCATGAAATCGGCGTCCACGCCCTGGGCAAGCTGCTCCTGGGCCACCAGCATCGAACGCGCCATCTGCCAGCCGGCCACCACATTGCCTGCCAGCATGAGGTAGGGAACGCTACCGGCAAAAACGGCGTTCGGGCTGGCCTTGGTGTTGCCCGCGACAAATTCGACCACATCCACAAATGCTTCCCGGGCGGCCTTCAGCCGTCTGGCCACCGCCACCGCATCGGCATTGCCCTGCCGGATCAGTTCGTTTTCGGTCGCTTCAATCTGCTTGGCAATCGCCTTGGCTGTCTGGCCGCCATCGCGGGATGTCTTGCGGCCCACCAGGTCGTTGGCCTGGATGGCCGTCGTGCCTTCGTAAATCGTCAGGATTTTTGCATCGCGCATGTATTGCGCAGCGCCGGTTTCTTCAATAAAACCCATGCCGCCGTGAACCTGTACGCCCAGCGACGTGACTTCCAGGCTCATCTCGGTGCTGTAGCCCTTGACCAGCGGCACCATAAATTCGTAGAAGGCCAGGTTTTGTTTGCGCACCTCGGCATCGGGATGGTGGTGTGATGCATCGTAGGCCGCTGCCGCGACCGAGGCCATGGCGCGGCACCCTTCGATGTAGCCGCGCATGGTCATCAGCATGCGTTTGACGTCGGGATGATGGATGATGGGCGCACTGGCTTTGATCGATCCGTCAACGGGGCGGCTCTGCACGCGCTCCCGGGCAAAGCTCACCGCCTTCTGGTAGGAACGCTCGGCCACGGCAATGCCCTGCATGCCAACGGCATAGCGCGCCGCATTCATCATGATGAACATGTACTCAAGCCCGCGGTTTTCTTCACCGACGAGGTAGCCGACGGCGCCGCCGTGGTCGCCATACTGCAGCACGGCCGTGGGCGATGCCTTGATGCCCAGCTTGTGCTCGATGCTGACGCAGTGCACATCGTTGCGCGCACCCAGGGAGCCGTCCTTGTTGACCAAAAACTTGGGCACGACAAAAAGGCTGATGCCCTTCACGCCTTCGGGTGCGCCGGTCACGCGCGCCAGCACCAGGTGCACGATGTTCTCGGCCATGTCGTGCTCACCATAGGTGATGAATATCTTGGTGCCGAACACCTTGTAGGTACCATCGGGCTGCGGTTCTGCGCGGCTGCGCACCATGGCGAGATCAGAGCCCGCCTGCGGCTCGGTCAGGTTCATGGTGCCGGTCCACTGTCCGCTGACCAGCTTTTCAAGATAGACCGCCTTCAAATCATCGGAGCCGGCCGTCAGCAGGGCTTCGATGGCGCCGTCACTGAGCAGCGGGCACAGGGCAAAACTCATGTTGGCCGAATTGAGCATCTCGCCACAGGCCGCGCCTATGGTCTTGGGCAGGCCCTGGCCGCCAAACTCGGCCGGATGCTGCAGGCCCTGCCAACCACCTTCCGCGTATTGTTTGAAGGCCTGCTTGAAGCCAGGGGTGGTGGTGACCACGCCATCTTTCCAGCTCGAAGGATTTTTGTCGCCCTCCCAGTTCAGCGGCGACAGCACGTCCTGGTTGAACTTGGCGCACTCTTCAAGCACCGCCTGCGCCGTCTCAAATCCGGCGTCTTCAAAGCCGGGAATTTGCGCGACCTGGTCGATGCGGGCCAGGTGCTTGATATCAAACAGCATGTCCTTAAGAGGGGCGATGTAGCTCATTTTTTGTCTCCGTTTTTTCCCCTTCCCCCGCTGGGGGAAGGTTGGGATGGGGGCCTGGCGCCGCACTGCCCCCACCCCTGCCCTCCCCCAGCGGGGGAGGGAGTTAAGGGGTCACAAAGCTGCAACCAGTTCCGGTACAGCGGTGAACAGGTCAGCCTCCAGCCCGTAATCAGCAACGCTGAAGATAGGCGCTTCCGGGTCCTTGTTGATGGCCACGATGACCTTGCTGTCCTTCATGCCGGCCAGGTGCTGGATGGCGCCCGAGATGCCGGCCGCGATGTACAACTGCGGCGCCACGATCTTGCCGGTCTGGCCCACTTGCCAGTCGTTGGGGGCATAGCCCGCATCGACCGCGGCGCGGCTGGCACCCAATGCGGCGCCCAGCTTGTCAGCCAGCGGCATCATGACTTCGTTGAACTTCTCGGCAGAACCCAGCGCACGGCCGCCCGACACGATGATCTTGGCGGCGGTCAGCTCGGGGCGGTCGCTCTTGGCGATCTCGGAGCCGACAAACGACGACTTGCCGCTGTCGGCCACGCCGGCCAGCGTTTCCACGGCGGCCGAGCCGCCCGTGGCCGCTGCCGCATCGAAGCCCGTAGTGCGCACGGTGATGACCTTGGTGGCGTCCAGGCTTTGCACAATGGCAATCGCATTGCCGGCATAGATGGGGCGCTCAAAGGTATCCACCGCATCGACCTTGGTGATGTCGGAAATCTGGCCAACGTCCAGCGTGGCGGCCACGCGGGGGGCGATGTTCTTGCCCGAGGCGGTGGCCGGAAACAGGATGTGCGAATAGCTGCCGGCGATGGCGACCACCTGCGCGGCCATGTTTTCCGCCAGGCCGTGCTCAAAGTGCACGCCATCGACGTGGATGACTTTGGCGACACCGGCTATTTTGGAGGCGGCCTGGGCTGCAGCTTCGGCACCCTTGCCGGCGACCAGCACATGCACCTCGCCACCACACTGGGCAGCGGCGGTCACGGTGTTGAGGGTGGCGGGCTTGATGCTGGCGTTGTCGTGTTCGGCAATTACAAGTGCGGTCATTTAGATCACCTTCGCTTCGTTTTTGAGTTTGTCCACCAGGGCGGCCACGTCGGCCACCTTGACACCGGCGCTGCGCTTGGGCGGCTCGCTGACCTTGAGGGTCTTGATGCGCGGCTTGACGTCCACACCCAGGTCTTCGGGTTTGAAGTTGTCGAGCTGCTTTTTCTTGGCCTTCATGATGTTGGGCAGCGTCACATAGCGCGGCTCGTTCAAACGCAGGTCGGTGGTGATGATGGCGGGCAGCGTGAGGGCCAGCGTTTCCAGGCCGCCGTCGACTTCGCGGGTCACTTTGGCCTGGCCGCCTTCGACTTCGACCTTGGAGGCAAAGGTCGCCTGGGGCCAGCCCAGCAGGGCGGCGAGCATCTGGCCGGTCTGGTTGCAGTCATCATCAATGGCCTGCTTGCCCAGAATCACCAGTTGGGGCTGCTCCTTGTCGACCAGGGCTTTCAGCAGCTTGGCCACGGCCAGCGGCTGCAGCTCTTCGGCGGTCTCGACCAGGATGGCGCGGTCGGCGCCGATCGCCATGGCGGTGCGCAGGGTTTCCTGGCACTGCAGCACGCCGCAGCTCACGGCGATGACTTCGGTCACGACGCCCTTTTCCTTCAGGCGGGTCGCCTCTTCGACGGCAATCTCGTCAAACGGGTTCATGCTCATCTTGACGTTGGCGATGTCGACGCCGGTGCCGTCCGATTTGACGCGGACTTTCACGTTGTAATCGACTACACGCTTGACGGGTACCAAGACCTTCATTTCAGGGCTCCAGAGTTTGTTAATTGACGTTGACGTAAACGTAAGCCTTGCATTCTATGCTGCGGCCTTCGTGGTGCGGGCGGCCAACTTGTTGCCCGGAGGGTTATCCGCCACGGCAGCAAGCAAAAAAAAGAACGGTCGTTCTATTTCATTATAAATGGCTCCCCCTGTGGAATTAGAGCATCTCCACCAAACAACTGTCGTGCAGGCGTCAATTGGAAGCACCCCGAAGGCACCGGCCTTCCCGCGCTCCGGCGCCTCAGGAAGGCCTGACGCCCTCCGCGGCGCTGGCACGCGTGTGAATCACCCGCTGCGGATATGGAATCTCGACGCCGTTCTCACGCAGGGCCTTCAGCACCGCGAGGTTGATGCTGGAACGCAGGTTTTGCTGGCCATTTTCGGGGTCGGTCATCCAGTAGTTCAGCGTGAACTCCAGCCCATCGGCCCCGAAATTGGTCAGGTTCACGGAAGGCACGGGATCGCGCAGCACGCGCTCCTGCTTGAGCGCCGCTTCGGCCAGCAAACGCATCACCAGCGCCACATCGCTGTCATAGCCCACCGACACCACGGTGGACTGCAGTACCCGCAAATCACTCAGCGAAAGATTTTCGATGCGGTTGCTGATGAACATCTCGTTGGGCACGATGGATTCGCGACCGGACGGTGCCCGCACGACGGTGTAGCGGGCGTTGATGTCGGTGATGCGGCCTTCGAAGGTATCGACACGCACGTTGTCCCCGATGCGCACGCTGCGCTCGGCCAGCATCACAAAACCGCTCACATAACTGGCAGCCAGCTTTTGCAGGCCAAAGCCCACACCGACGCCAATCGCACCGCCCAGCACCGACAGCGCCGTCAGGTCAATGCCCACCGACGAGAGCGCGAGCAACAGGCCCACAAACATCAGCACCGCCCGCACGGCATTGCTCACCGCCTTGCGCAGGGACAACTCGCCGCCAGTGGCCGAGCGCAGCAGGCGCGCCTCCAGCGCCGAGGAAATCCACAACGCGATCAAAAGCACCACCCCTGCCGTCAGCGTGCCCTCGAGCATGGTGCGCACCGACAGGGTCGAGTTGCCGACCTTCCACTTGATACCGTCCAGCTCCTCGAGAATCACCGGCAGCAGGCCGCTGACCCAGAGCACCATGGCGATCCAGGCCAACCATGAAAACGTGCGCTCCATCGCCCGCACCAGCGGCGCATTTTTGAATGCCACCTGCAGCACCTTGACGCCCAGGCGAATCAGCGCCAGCGCCAGCAGCACCGGAATGGCCACCCTGAAAACCGCCAGCGGAAACATCCGCGCCAGCAGCGCCTGTACCGCATAGGCAAAAAACAAAAGCAGCAGAGGGAAAAGCACGCCGTCAACAATGCGCCGGCCAAACAGGATGGACGACTCATCAGCACTGTGCCGCGCACGGCTGGCCACCCGCACCACCAACCAGGCCAGCAGGGCACAGGCGATCAGCGAAGCCAGCTCAGTCAGCGCGGAGGACTGGGTCAGGGCTGAGAACCAGGCATCCAGGTTGTCGATGCGGGCCGCTGGACGGACGAGTGAGGCATTGGCAGGATTCAGGGCGCCGGCGCTGGCCATTGCGGTTTCCTTTGTTCAACTTGATTCAACGTTGTTCAACTTTTTCAATGAAGCCGGGAGTTCCCTCGCCGAGGCCGGGAATCCGTTCACACGGCTCAGCGCGCGGCGATGGGCGGCGCGCACGAGGCTGCCTACAAATCGGCCAGCACACGGATATGCGCTTCGACGCTGCGCGCCAGCGCCCGCAGGTTGTAGCCGCCTTCGAGCGACGACACGATGCGGCCCTGCGCATGGCGCCTGGCCACATCCTTGATGCGCTGGGTGATCCAGGCATAGTCCTGCTCCACCAGTCCCAGCTGGCCCAGCTCGTCATCGCGGTGTGCATCGAAGCCGGCACTGATGAAAATCATCTCGGGCCTGAAGGCTTCCAGGCGCGGGATCCAGTGCGCCTCGATCAGTTCGCGCACCTCCATTCCCTTGGTGTAGGCCGGCACTGGCAGGTTGACCATGTTGCTGGCATGCGTGTCAGCGCCGCTGTAGGGGTAAAAGGGATGCTGGAAAAAACCCACCATCAGTACACGCTCATCGCCGCTGAGGATGTCTTCGGTGCCGTTGCCATGGTGCACGTCGAAATCGACCACCGCCACGCGTTTGAGCCCGTGGCGCTCCAGGGCATATTTGGCCGCAATGGCGACGCTGTTGAAAATGCAAAACCCCATGGCCTTGTTGTGGCAGGCATGGTGCCCCGGCGGGCGCACGGCGCAAAAGGCGTTTTCGATTTCGCCGGCCATCACGCTGTCGGTGGCCGCGAGCGCGGCGCCCGCAGCCCGCAAGGCGGCGTTCCAGGTATGCACGTTGAGGGCGGTGTCCGGATCAATCTGCGCGTAGGCCGGACCGCCCGCGTCAATGTCATCGGTCAAGTGATCGCTCAGGCCGCGGATCGCCGCCACCATCATGCGGTCGTGCGCCAGCTCGATGTCGCCCAGTGCAGCCAGCGGCGCCTCGCGCCGGTCCAGCGCATCACCAACGCCCGAGGCCAGCAGCTGGTCTTCAATGGCGTCGAGCCGCTCGGGGCATTCAGGATGCCCCGGACCCATCTCGTGCATCCGGCAGTCTTTGTGAGTGAAATAACCAGTCGCGTTCATAGCATGAAAATTTTGCGGTAAGGTTGACGACATGAATGTCAAAGAAAAACTTCAAGCGCTCCTGAATCAGCTTAACACGGTCATTGTCGGCAAGCACGCGCAGGTGCAGGACTGCGTCGCCTGCCTGCTCGCGGGAGGCCATCTGCTGATTGAAGACGTTCCCGGGGTGGGCAAAACCACCCTCGCCCATGCGCTGTCGCGCTCGTTCGGCCTGCAGTTTTCCCGCGTGCAGTTCACAGCCGATTTGATGCCCAGCGATTTGTCGGGTGTCTCGATTTACGAGCGCCAGAAAGAAAGTTTTGTCTTTCATCGCGGTCCCCTGTTTGCCCAGGTGCTGCTGGCCGACGAAATCAACCGGGCCAGCCCGAAAACGCAGAGTGCGCTGCTGGAGGCCATGGAGGAAAAGCAGGTCACGGTGGAGGGCGAAACGCGTCCGCTGCCTGTGCCGTTTTTTGTGATTGCCACGCAAAACCCGCACGACCAGCTGGGCACCTATGCCCTGCCCGAGTCGCAGCTGGACCGTTTTCACATGCGTATCTCGCTGGGCTACCCCGACCGCGCCGCCGAACGGGAACTGCTCCGGGGCAACGACCGGCGCGAGATGGTCGACAAGCTGCCGACGCTGCTGGCCCCGCACGACCTGCTGGAGCTGCAACAGCTGGTCGCGCAGGTGCATGCCGCGGACCCCTTGCTGAACTACCTGCAGGATCTGGTGGCGGCCACGCGCTCGGGTCGCTGGTTTCTGCAGGGCCTGAGCCCGCGGGCGGGCATCGCCGTCATGCGCGCCGCCAAGGCGCAGGCATTCCTGGACGGCCGCGATTATGTCGCCCCCGACGACATCGCCGCCGTGCTGCCGCAGACCACCGCGCACCGCCTCCTTCCCGTGAGCGACGCCGGTCGCGGCTCTGTGGAGCAGGTACGTGCGATGCTGGAAGCCGTGCCCTTGCCCTGACCCCCGAATCAGGAAAACCCGTTCTTCATGGCCGCTCTGGCGCTCATCCCCAACCCCCTGTCTTTTATCAGGGGCCGTTTCCAGACATGGTGGCAGGGCAAGCTGCCCTTCACCGACAGCGTCATGCTGACACAGCGCAATGTCTACATCCTGCCCACGCGTGCGGGGTTGATGCTGGGCGTGACCCTGCTGGTGCTGCTGGTCGCCTCGATCAATTACCAGCTCAACCTGGGCTACCTGCTGACGTTTTTGCTGGCCGGCAGTGCGCTGGTGGGCATGCATGTGTGCCATGGCACCCTGCGCGGGCTTGCCATGAATTTGATGGCGCCACCCGCTCAATACGCCGGAGCGACCGCCTCCTTTGACATCAAACTCACAAACACCAGGCGGGCCGCGCGCCATGGCATCGGCCTGAGCGTGCTCAATCCGCACGATGTGGATGCACATAAAGGCCGCAAGCAGCACTGGGCCTGGACCGATGTGCCGGCGCAAGGCAGCAGCGTGGTGCAGGTGGCCTTCACGCCGCCGCGGCGCGGTGTGCACCGCTTGCCCACACTAACAGCGGAAACACGCTTCCCGCTCGGCACCTTCCGGGTCTGGACGGTCTGGCGGCCGGCGGCCCAGCTCCTGGTCTACCCCGCGCCTGAACTGCACCCGCCGCCACTGCCCCCGGGCGAGCCGCGCTCCGGCGGTGCCGCAGCCGCCGCGCGGGCGCAGAGCACGGGCGAGTTCGACGGCATCCGCAGCTACCGGCGCGGCGACCCGATGAAACTGGTGGTCTGGAAAAAAGCGGCGAAGGCCGACGAGCAGGGCAACGGCCTGGTGGTGCGCGACACCCAGCAGGCCCAACGCCATGAGCTCTGGCTGGATTTCATGCAGGCGGGTTCTGCGGGTGTCGAGCAAAAGCTTTCGCGGCTTTGCGCGTGGGTTTTGCTGGCCGACAAACTGGGGCTGGACTACGGCTTGCGTTTGCCTGCGCTGGAGATCAGGCCTGCGAGCGGTGAGGCACACAAGCGGTTGTGTCTGGAGGCGCTGGCTTTATGTTGACGGGTGGACTTCCTGAGGCTGCAGGCCGGGACTCGCCCCGGCGGGCGACTTACTTTTCTTTGCTTCGCTGTATGGACTGGGCACATACGCAACAGGTGTTCGGAGACATAGGAAACACTTCTTCAGCGCCATTGGCGCAAGGAGAAGGGCATGCCTTGGCAACCGAGAGACCTGATGGACATCAAACGCGAATTCGTGGCACTGGCCTTGCAAGAAGGCGCCAACCGGCGCGAGCTGTGTCGGCGCTTTGGCATTGGCGCGAAGGCCGCAT